>PLRT01000080.1 GCA_003164915.1 Hyphomicrobiales bacterium
TGCCCCGCTGCCGTCGCCCCAGCCGTGCTGATTCCTGACGAAGTCGCCCACCGAAACGAGATGATGTCACCCGTCATAACGGAATGATGCCGCCCGGCATTACGAGATGATGCCGCCCACCGGAACGGAATAATTCCGCCCGGGGGTCTGACACGGCGACGAGCGCCACCGCTGGCCTGAGTAGGTTGGCTCCTTTGGCAATCCAAGGGAGCGACCGATGCCAGCGGAAAGAGTGCCGATGCGCCAAGCGCGCGAGATAATTCGCCTGAAGTTTTCTGCCGGGGTGGCGACGCGCGAGATCGCACGGCGCTTGGGTCTGGCCCCGTCGACGGTGAGGGAGACGCTGAGCCGGCTGACGAGCGCGGGACTTTCGTGGCCTCTGCGTGAAGACCTTACCGAAGGCGAGTTGGAGGCGGCGCTTTACGCGAGCCGGCGCAGCAAGCGGGGCCACCGGCTTCACGCCGAGCCGGATTGGCCTTTGGTCCACCGGGAACTGAAGCGCAAGCACGTCACGTTGCAGATCGTCTGGGACGAATACATTGCGGCCAGTCCCGGCGGCTACAGCTACTCACGCTTTTGCGAACTCTATCGCGGTTTTGAATCGAAGCTATCGCCGACGATGCGGCAGACGCACGCGGCAGGCGAGCGGCTTTTCGTCGATTATGCGGGCGACGGGGTAGCCGTCGTGATCGACCGTCGCACGGGCGAATTGCGCAAGGCACAAATCTTCGTGGCGGTGCTGGGCGCGTCGAGCTTCACCTTTGCGCATGCGAGCTGGACGCAGACGCTTCCCGATTGGATCGACGCCCACGTTCGCGCGCTGGCGGCGATCGACGGCGTTCCGCAATTGATCGTGCCGGACAACACCAAGACCGCGGTCGTCAAGGCCTGCCTCTACGATCCCCAGGTCAACAGGACCTATGCCGAGATGGCGGCGCACTACGGGACCGCCATTCTGCCGGCGCGGCCGAGGCGCCCGCGCGACAAGGCGAAGGTCGAACAGGCCGTGCTGATCGTCGAGCGCTGGCTGCTGGGGCGGCTGCGTCATCGAACCTTCCATAGCTTGGCGGAGGTCAACGCGGCGATCGCCGATCTCATGACCGACCTCAACGAAGTTCGGCCGATCCGCCGGCTGGGCGTGACGCGTCAGCGTCTTCTGGAAGAGGTCGATCGTTCGGCGTTGAAGTCGCTGCCGGCGCAGCCCTATGAGTTTGCGGAATGGAAAAACTGCCGCGTCGGCATCGACTATCACATCGAGGTCGCCGCCCATTATTACAGCGTCCCGCATCGTTTCATCCGCGCCGAGGTCGAGGTGCGGCTGACGGTGCGGACCGTCGAGATCTTTCTCAAGGGCGAGCGTATCGCCGCCCACGCGCGCGGCGGCGGCAATCACAAGCACACGACGATTGACGAGCACATGCCGTCCAGCCATCGCCGTTACGCCGGCTGGACGATCGAGCGCATCCGTGAGGATGCTCGGCGGATCGGGCCGGCGACGACGGCGCTGTGCGAGTTGATCCTGGAATCCCGTCCCCATCCCGAGCAGGGCTTCCGGGCCTGCCTCGGCATCGTCAGGCTCTCGGGGCCTTACGGCGCACAGCGTCTGGAAGCGGCGGCCGAGCGCGCCCTCGATATCGGCGCTCGGACCTACGGCTCGGTCAAATCCATCCTCGACAACAACCTCGATCGGCGACCCGCCGCAAAGCGCGCCACGGACGCGACGCCGATCCTGCATCCCAACATCCGTGGTCCGCGCTATTACAATTAGGAGAGACCCGTTGCTCAGACATCCCACCCTCGATCAGCTTCACGCTCTCGGCCTTCCGGGAATGGCCAAGGCCTTCGCCGAAATCGCCGCAAGCGGGGAAGCGGACGCGCTCGGTCATCACGAATGGCTCGGACTCCTCCTCGATCGAGAGGTCGCTTCACGGCAGGACAAGCGTCTTGCCGCGCGGCTGCGCGTCGCCAAATTGCGTCAGCAGGCCTGTGTCGAGGATATCGACTATCGCAGTCCTCGGGGGCTCGATCGCGCCCTGTTGCAAAAGCTGGTCGAGGGTAAGTGGATCGATGATCACGACAATCTGGCGCTGATCGGCCCGACCGGCGTCGGCAAGAGTTGGTTGGCCTCAGCGCTCGGCCACAAGGCTTGCCGGGATAATCGATCGGTTCTCTACCAGCGCGTCCCCAGGCTGTTCGAGGAACTGACGCTGGCGCGCGGCGATGGACGTCATCCCCGCATCTTGCGCAACCTCGGCCGCGCCGACCTGCTGATCCTCGACGATTGGGGACTGGAGCCGCTCGACGCCGTCGCCCGTCACGATCTCCTCGAAATCCTCGAAGAGCGCTACGGCCGCCGCTCGACGGTCATCACGTCTCAGCTCCCCGTGGACCGCTGGCACGAAGTCATCGGAGATCCAACTTACGCCGACGCCATACTGGATCGTCTCGTTCATAACGCCCATCGGATCGAACTCGCCGGCGAGAGCTTGCGCCGAACCAAGGAAAGGCAAACCAGAAAGGCTTGACCTTCAACTCGTCGTCAGCGACAAAAATCCATAGGTCAGCGAAGCTCGCGACCCGGGCGGCATCATTCCGTTACGGTGGGCGACATCATTCAGGAATCCCGGGCGGCATTATCCCGTTATACCCGGGCGGCTTCGTCGGAATCGGCACCCCAGCCGCCAACAAATTCGCCTG
>PLRT01000242.1 GCA_003164915.1 Hyphomicrobiales bacterium
GCTCGAACTCGACGATCGCCAGAGACCGGTCGAGAGCCTTGAGAACGCGCTTCGCGTCGCCGCCAAAATCGGGACGTAACATTGCAACTCTTCCTTTCATTGCCGAGCCGGACAGGCCTGCTGAAGCGGGTTCGTCGCGTGGTCGCGCGCCGGAACATGATGCCGAGCCCTTGATCGGCAGGGCGTGACGCCGCAGCGCAGCGAACGAAAGCGCGTCCGAAACATCGGGCGAGTGCACATGTCGGATTCGGCGTCAGCGTAGAGCCGCGGCGTCATGCCTTCGCCGATTTCGCGGAAATCGACCATCCGGCAAAAAAACCATGAAGACCCGCGGTTAACGGAGGGTTCAAAGTCGCCCGTTTCGCTGAACAGGGCGAGGTCGACAGGCACCGTCTTGTCGCCGGGCCGGCGTTGGGGCGAAACCAGGATATAGGCTTCCGCGTCATAAAGCCGCACGCGTTCGAAGCCGGAACTGACGTCGAAGTCGTAGACGATCGACAAGTCGATGTTTCCCGCCAGCATGGCGTGTTCGAGATTGAGCTGCGAATCCTCGACGAACCGAGGGGCAACCTCGGGGTGCCGAGCCTGGAACCCGGCCAGCAGCGACGGCGCGAGAAACGGCAGGACGGTCGGGAAACAGCCAACCACCAGTTCGCCCGACAGACTCGCAGCGGGGCCGCCGGCCAGCGCCTGAAACTCCTCCGCCTGGCGAACTAGCCGCCGCGCCTCGACCAGAAGCTGGCGCCCGGCGCCGGTCAGCGTAACCCCTATCGCCTTGTGGCGAATGAAAAGATCGAGGCCGAGCTCCTTTTCGAGATCGTTCAACGCCTCGGACATCGCCGCTTGCGAAAGGCAGAGACGGCGAGCGCCGGCGCTGACGCTGCCCTCGTCCGCGGCGGCGACGAAGCAGGCGATCTTGCGCAGCGAAATGCGCGGCAGCGACATCCCTTCCTCCCCCCATCGACCGGCTCCGCCGCGCGGACGACAGCGGAGGGGCCGTCTTCCCGCCGCGGTCTTCGCCGGCGCCGATCGGCGCTGCGTCCCGTGCGCTTCTGTCGCACGGGATCGGAAAACCCGATTGCATTACTGGAAAATGGCCGATTTTCCAATGATTGATTTTGTGCCAGCTTCGTTGTGCTGAGATTCACAAGTCGTTCTCGGATCCCGGCCGATGGCGGGAAGATTATCAAAGCTGACGCGATCGCGCTGGCTCCAAACTTCTGCGGCTTTGTCTTGGCCGCGGACCAGAACGAATGATTTATTCTTTCACTCGCGGTCTTGGATTTCGTCTTTCTGAACAAGAATTCAAGTCGCGAACGAGGAGGGTGGAAACGTGGAGACGAAAAGGCGGCAGCTGGCGGCCATCGTCGGCGAGGACAACGTTCTCGACGATCCCAAGACCTTGGAGGAATTTTCCAGCGACGAAAGTCTATGCGAACCGCTGCGGCCCTGGTTCGTCGTCAAGCCGGCGAACGAGAGCGAAGTCCAGGCGCTGGTGAAATGGGCCAACGCGACCGCGACGCCGCTGGTGCCGGTCAGCTCCGGCGCCCCCCACTTCTACGGCGACACCGTTCCGACCGCGACCGAGGCGGTCATCGTCGACCTCAGCTGCATGAAGGCGATCAAGCGCATCGATCGTCGCAACCGCATCGCCGTCATCGAGCCGGGCGTCACCTACAGCGAGCTGGCGCCGGCCTTGGCCAAAGAGGGACTGAGAATTCCGCGTCCCCTGGCGCCGCGCGCCAACAAGTCGGTCGTCGCCAGCCTGCTCGAGCGGCAGCCGACCACCATCCCGCGGCTCAATTTCTCGTTGCCTGAACCGTTGAGAAATTGCGGCGTGGTGTGGGGAAGCGGTGAACTGGCGTTCACCGGCGAAGCCGGCAACGGGCCGCTCAATCTCGAAGCGCAGTGGCAGAGGGGACTGGCGCAGGTCGACGGCAAAGGGCCGCTGGCGACCGACCTGATGCGGCTGGTGACCGGCGCGCAGGGTTCGATGGGAATCGTCGTCTGGGCCTCGATCAAGCTCGAGCTGATCCCGGCCGTGCGCAGCTCCTTCTTCGTGCCGAATGCGGAACTCAGCGGCCTGGTCGACTTCATCTACAAGCTGACCAAGGTTCGCCTCGGCGACGAAACCCTATTGCTCAATCGAGCCAAGCTCGCCGGGCTGGTCGAGCCGCAGCCGGCGGCCGCGAGGAAACTGCGCGAGGCGCTGCCGGAATGGGTCGCCCTTGTCGGCCTGGCGGGGACGGCGCTGCTCCCCGAGGAGCGGTTGAAGGTGCAGGAGAAGGAATTCCGGGCGCTCGTCCAGGAGTTCCGTCTGACGCTGTGCGGTGGTTTCGCCGGCGTCAGCCGCGCCGACGTCGTCCGCCTGATCGACGGCGATGCCGGCGATCATCCGCCGACGCTGGCGGCCAAGGGGGCCAGCCAGGACATCTTCTTCCTCACCACGCTCGACAAGGCGTCCGGGCTCATCGAGACGGTGCGTTCCGTCGCCGCGCGCTTCGATTATCCGTGGCCGGACGTCGGCATCTACATCCAGCCGCAGCACCAGGGCGTGGCGCATCACGTCGAATTCAATTTTCCCTACGATCCGGACGACGCGAAGGAGGTCGCCAGGGCGAGAGACATCTACCTGGAAGCGAGCGCCGAGCTCGTCGACCAGGGCGCCTATTTCTCCCGTCCGTACGGCTATTGGTCGGAGCTGGTCTACCAGCGAGACGCCAGTTCGACGGAGATTCTGCGAACCGTCAAACAGATCGTCGATCCCGCCAACATCATGAACCCTGGAAAGCTTTGCTTCTAGGCGTCCGGGCAGAATGGGGAGAAGGAACGTGACCATTCAAGACTATCGCGCCGATGCGCTGCGATGCACCCGCTGCGCCTATTGCAAATGGGTGCCGCTCGATCTGATGAAAAGCTGGCGGTTTTCCAAGGGATGCCCGAGCATCGAATACGGAAAATTCCATTCCTATTCGGCCGGCGGCCGGCTGATCACCTCGCTGTCGCTGATGGACGGGCGCTCGACGGTGACCGACAAGGTCAGAGACTCCGTCTTCATGTGCAACATGTGCGGTTCCTGCGACGTCGCCTGCAAGATGTGCCGGTACGACATGGAGCCGCTGCTGGCGATGCACGAATTGCGCGCCAAGCTGGTCGAGGACGGCGATCTGCCCGAGGCCTATCAGCCGATGCTGGAGTCGCTGCGCACCGACTACAACACGATGGGCGAGCCGCACGAGCGGCGCGGCGACTGGGCGAAGGATCTCGGCGTCAAGGACCTCACCAAGACCACGGCGAAATACGTCTTCCACGCCGGCTGCCGCTATTCGTTCGACGGCGAGCAGAGCGAAGTCGCCCGCACCGCGGTCGCGATTCTCAAGAAGGCGGGCCTCGATTTCGGCATCATGGGCGCGGCCGAGAGCTGCTGTGGCGGCAAGGCGTTCAGCATCGGCGTCGACCAGCAGCTGCACAAGAGCGCCGACCATAATCTCGCCGCGTGGAAGAAGGCGGGCGTCGACACGGTCATCACCGCCTGCGCCGATTGCTACTACGCGTTCAAGCGGCTCTACACCCAGCACGCCGGTTCGACGATCAAGGTCGTCCACATGGTCGAGCTGCTCGACCAGATGGTGGCGGACGGCAGTTTGAAGATGACCAATCCCGTGCCGATGAAGGTCACCTATCACGATCCCTGCCATCTCGGCCGGCAGGGCGAAGACTACGTGCCGTGGGACGGCGTCGAGAAGAAGATCTTCGGTCAGGCGGTCGTCTACGACCCGCCGCGCCCGCGCTACAACGGCGCCTTCGGCGTCTACGACGCGCCGCGCAATGTGCTGAAGGCGATTCCCGGCGTCGAGCTCGTCGAGATGGAGCGCATCAAGGAAGGCGCCTGGTGCTGCGGCGCCGGCGGCGGGGCGCGAGAGGGCTATCCCAAGTTCTCCGAATGGACAGCGGGCGAGCGCATCGAGGAAGCCGAGTCGACCGGGGCGGACGCCCTGGTGACCGCCTGCCCGTGGTGCGAGCGCAACTTCATCGACGCCGTGCGGGGCGCGAAAGGCAAGCTGGAGGTTCTCGACATTCTCCAGCTCGTCGACATGGCCCTCTGAGCGGAAGGATCCGAAAAATGGAAATCTCCAGAGACGCCTATCGCGCCATCGAGGACATCGTCGGGCCGGACAACGTCACGGACGATCCCGCCTTCCTCGACTCCTACGCCTTCGAGTGGCTCGCCGAACTCGTGCGGCCGAACCGCAGCCACTACATGCCGCGGCCCTGGGCGGTGGTGATGCCGGCCTCGACCCGCGAAGTGCAGGCGGTGACCAAGGTCTGCAACAAATACAAGATCAAGATCAAGCCGATCTCGACCGGTTGGTATCACTGGGCGGCGCCGATGAAGGACGACGAGCCGACCGTCCAGTTCGACCTGCGGCGCATGAACCGCATCATCGACATCGACGAGAAGAATCGTTTCGCCATCGTCGAGCCCTATGTGATCTGCGCCCAGCTTCAAGCCGAGGCGATGAAGCTCGGGCTCAACTGCAACATCATCGGGGCGGGAAGCTCCACCTCGGTGGTGGCGAGCGCCTGCGCCTATTTCGGCGGCGGCCCGTCGAGCCATTACATGGGCAACAATTCCGACAACCTGCTCGGTCAGGAATGGGTGACCCCGGCTGGAAAGGTCGTTCGCACCGGTTCGCTCAGTTCCGGCGCCGGCTGGTTCTGCTCGGAAGGCCCCGGTCCCAGCGTCAGGGGCGTCACCCGCGGCAACCTCGGGTCGCGCGGCGGCCTCGGCACCTACACCAAATGCGCGATCAAGCTCGCCGATTGGCCGGGGCCGGCGGAGATGGAGGTCAAGGGTCGGCCGCCGGGCTACCGGCTGCCGATCGGCGAGAACTTCCGCGCCTACACGATCGGCGCGCCGAACTGGGAGGCGTGGGCGAACTGCTACTACGCGATCTACGACAACGGCCTCGGCTACATCTTCCATCGGCAGTTGAACCTGGCCGGCGCCAATCTGGCGACGGCATTGTGGCTGACCTACATCGACCCGACCAAGACCCTCAACGACGTCGAGACGCTCGCCAAGGATCCGGAAATCATCGCCATCAACGAGACGGCGAGGATTTCGTTCCAGCTGATCCTCGCCGCGCAGTCGATCGACGGCATCCAGCTGCAGGACAAGATCCTCG
Source organism: Hyphomicrobiales bacterium (assembly GCA_003164915.1). GTDB lineage: Bacteria > Pseudomonadota > Alphaproteobacteria > Rhizobiales > Beijerinckiaceae > Roseiarcus. The sequence continues at coordinate 5,190 of PLRT01000242.1, forward strand.
ACGAAATCCTCTCCCAGACCGGTTGCTACAGAGTGGAGCGGTATTGCGAACAGGACATGGCTGAATTCACCAACATGTACATGCAGCGGCTCGGCCATAAGCACTGCAACTTCATCTGGGCCGGCGGCTACATGGGAAGCTGGATGCAGGCGGGCACCCCGGATTTCGTCAAGGGCTACGTTCCCACCGCGATCAAGGGCTTCGAGGACGACCAGCAGAGTCACTTGCTGGTCGAGTGCGGCGGCGACGCCCTGATGGGTTGCGGCAGCACATTGGGCGGCGGCGGCTACTTCGGCCTCGAGCAGTTCGTCTCCTACGATCCCGCCAGCGACGCCTCGATCGACGCATGCATCAAGCATATGGAGGATGCGATCGCCGACTGCGTCGCTCAGGGAATCCCGCTGGGCAAGGAGCAGCTGTACCTGCAGATCGGCTGGACCGACCAGAGGATCTGGGACGGCATGGCCAAGGCGCCGCAGACCTTCGTCCTCGATTTCCAGAGACAGTTCAAGGACGCGGTCGATCCGAACTACCTCGGCGATCGCAACTATCCCTGGCTGCCGGAGAAGTGGGGCGAGGCGCCGGCGCCGGCGCAGGCGAAATAGACGATCGCGGGCGGCGAACGGCCGCCCGCGCCTTTCGCGGCGCGACATCGTCGCCTCTTGCCGTCGTCCCCGCCAAAGCTGAACGACGGCGCCGTTGGGCGAACGAACTTTCTCGCCGCCGATGACGCAACGCGGCCGAGGGCCTCGACCGGCCTCCGCGCCACTGGACTTGGAACACGAGGAGCGGGTCATGTTTAACGACTATTTCGCTGCTGGATCGCGAGGGGAGCCTGATCCCGTCAGCGGCGAGCGGCCGAAGAAGCTGAAATACGGCGTGGGCGGCCAGTGGAAGGAATCCGCCACCCAGAAATACATGCCGTGCTTCGATCCTTCGACCGGCGCGGTCATTGCACTCGCTCCACAGTGCACGGCCGACGAGGTCGAGGAAGCCATCCAGGCCGCGGCCAAGGCGTTTCCCGCCTGGCGCGACACGCCGGTGAGCAAGC
>PLRT01000075.1:0-4176 GCA_003164915.1 Hyphomicrobiales bacterium
CAGCGTGCGATCGACGAACTCCTCCGCCGACGGTGCCGAGGTGTTCGGCGGCGACTTGAACTTTCCGACACGCGAGAGGAGCGCGGATTTCAGCGAGGCCGGGTCCCGGCCGAGCTTGCGGCCGAGATAGATCGTCATTGCGACGCGCCGGGTGTCGCCCCATTGCCACCAGCAAAACGGAGCTTCATCGCCTAACGCTAGGTCAAACAGCGAGGCGCAGTCGCGCACGTTTTCGTATTTTGCGAGGACGAATTGGCGGATCGCGGCCTCGAGGGTTTGATCGACTTCCTGAGGCGTCCGCTTCAGGGTCTCGATGCGGCCGTCTGGCCATCCCGCCAATTTGCCGAGATTGAAGCGAAGCCCGCGATCCCAGGGGGAAGACCGCGCGTAGACCTCCCGGAAGCTCTCGGGCAGATAGCGAAGCATTGTCTCGTCGGCGAACGCTTCAGCCGGTGGATGGCGCAAACTGCAATCGGCGCTAACCAACTGGTTCGGCTGTCCCCAGATGCTGAGCGTGAGAAATTGCTCGACCTCCGACGAACTTCCGTTGGCGCGATAGCCGAGGACGCTCAACTTCGGGTCGGTTATCCGGCCGCAGGCGGCATAGCCCACGCGCTCGAGCGCATCGTCCAAGACCGGGGCGGCGTCGATTGGTTTCCTCTGGCCGACGAACCAGATCGGGACAGCGTGGGCGGAATCGTTCGGGGGCCTGGCGTGCGGGGCCTGGTGGGCGCCGCCTGCTGACAGTGCATCGATGGCTGGAGCCATCGCGCGCAGCAAGCGAGCCGCCCACACGCGCTGCGCCTTGGGCGCCGAGCGCGAGACGACCCGCAGCGGGCCGTTGATCGAGCGAACCGTCCTCGCAGACTTGCCGTCTAGTACTGACGTAGTTTCGGTTTCGGCTTTGCGCTCGGGCGCACCTGCGGCTTCAGGCGGCGGCATAGGCGCTTTCATCGGGTTCGTCCTCAATCAAAATCCGCCCCGCCTGGGTAGGGATGCAGGTGGACTTCGACGCCAGCGCTCCATAGCCTAAGGAACAGCCACGCCGATCGCAAGTTGATGTAGGGGCATCGAGTGCAATAGGCTTCGTAGGCAACCTCCGTCACCCGTTCACCTAACGTCGATATCTCGCCGCCAGTCACATAGATCGCGAGATCCTTGTCCACCTGGCTGCGATCAAAGAAGATTGTGTCGTACATCGTAGTCTTAACTTCGACACCGATATACGTGTCGTCGATTGGGTCAAGAACGATGAAGTCATAGAAGCGGGGAGTCGCGAAGCCCGGCACGATGACTGCGGTCGCCTGATCCGAGACGACCACGAAGCCATGCGCTTGATAGTCTTGTAGCGCTTGCCTCACGCCTTCTTGGTGTTGGGCCAGTGGACCCGGACCATTGAAGGGAGGGCCGCCGCGACCAGCCGCTTCTGCTGGCGAAATCGGATTCAGATATTGGGCCCAATCATCTGAGGCGTCGGCGATTTGAACGCCTCCGACATCGCTGTTCGCACCTGCGTTCGGTACGGACGTGGCGGCGTCATCTGCTTCACCCGTCTCGTCCCCACAATCCCCGCTCGTCCACTGTCCACTCGGCCGCCCGTTGCCAGCGGGCACGCGCGGCTGTTCGGGGTCGTAGGCGCGTTCGAGATCAGCCGTCGCAGATGGCGCGCCGAGCGCAGCGAGGATCGTCGACGGCGCCACGCCTGCCTTCATCAGGCCGTCGGCGATGAACAGGCGGCGGGCGTCTTCGTGCGGCACTGTCAGGCGCCCGGCGCCGGCGAGCGCGAGATGGGTCAGCGCCAGCGGCGCGTCGCCCGCGCGCGCCTTGGCGACTGCGCGCCGCACATGCGTCGCGGCCGAAGGGTCGAGCGGGCGACCAATGGCGACAGCGACCAGCGCGACGGCGCGCTCGCCCTCCGCCGCATCGTCACGGCGATCGGCGCGCGCTTCGGCGAGCTTCGTCCCGGCGCCGAGCGTCAACGCGCCGTCGGCGAACGCCGGCAGCGCCGAGACACGCGCGTTCGTCGCGCGCGCGGTCCAATCTGAGCGCAGCGTCTCCAAGAGCATGACGGCGCTCCAGGCTGAAGGATTTGGGAAGAACGAGAGGACGGCGTCAGAACCGCAGCGGCTGCGGGTGCGCCAGGCTCAATTTCGTCAGCGCCAGCGCGCGCGCGTCGGGCGACAATTCGGCGAGGCGCTTGATCGCCTCCTCGACGCCGAACGTCGGCTCGTCGGCGAGCGCAGCGTCGGCGCGTTTCGATGTCGCGCGCAGCGCGGCGCGGGCGGGCAGCGGCTGCGACTCGAGCGCGGCGACGCGCGCCGCCAGCGCCGCGACTTCCGGCGCCAGCGCGCCGACGGATTTGCGCAGCGCATTGTTCTCGGCGATCGCGCGCTCGAGCTTGTCGGCGGCGAGCGCCAGCGCCGAGGCGGCCTTGGCGAGCGCGGCCGAAGGGGAGGGCGCTTCGGCGGCGGGGCGGCTCTCGGCGCTGGCCAGCGCGGCGGGCGGGGCCGCGCTGTCGGCGGACGCGAGCGCTTCGGCTGCGTCCGCCGGTTCGGGTTGCGGCAGTTCGGCGCGCGCGGCGAAGGCGCGCTTCTCGACGGCGCCGTCCTTGATGACTTCGAAGGTCGCGCCGGGCAGGCAGGGCAGGTCGACCAGCGAGATCTCGGTCGGCTCGGCGGTGTAGCGGGTGAGGCCGGACTCGGGGTCCGGCCAGCGCTTCACGTAGCGCCCGCCCTGCGAGAAGCCGGTGTAGACGCCCTCCTGCACCTTGCGCCATTCGTCGTCGTCGACGATCCGCGCCGAGACGAGGATGCGCTTCTCGTCGTCGTCGAAGGCGATGTCGGTGAGCTTGCCGGCGGCGACACGGCCATGCATCGCCCGCACGGCGCCCAGCGACTTGCCGCCGCTCGCCTTCAGCGCCTCGGCCGACCAGGCCTCGAAATAGGGCTTGGTCGAGGCGTAGTCGCAGATCTCGCCGGCGCGGTCGGGCGCTTCGGCGGTGGCGACGCCCTGGATCAGCCGCTTGTCGACGTCGACCTTGGCGAGCGCGAGGAAGAGATCGAGCGTGGGCATGCGTCGCATACTCCTGCGGATGAGCGAGAGGGCGCGCGAAGCGGCGCTCCGCGCGGAAAGGCCAGTTTCATGATGCGGAAGATCGGAAGCGGCCGCAGGCCGATCGCCTCAGCGCCTGATTTCCCGATGATAGGATTATCGTCGCTTGCCGCGTAACCGGCAACATTTTGTTTGCGGCGGATCCCGCTCTCGCCTGGAATTGCAGGCGTTCGCAAGGAAAAGCCGCGTCCGCGACTTTGCGTTCGCTGGCGCTGAGTTTATAGATGCGCGCGCCGAGTCGATTCCCAGAGCCTTTCGAATGCGCACCCAGCAACCGTCATGGCCGTCCCCGAACTTGATCCGGGGATTGACCCGGCCATCCAAGCCGCGGCGGTTGAAGCATCAACCAGAACGCTTCTGCGGCGGCCGTCCGAGCGGAGCGACGCCATTTGGATGGCCCGGTCAATCCCCGGATCAAGTTCGGGCACGGCCATGACGCAGAGGGTAACGCGCCGCTTGCTCGCCTGCGCCTTCGCCTGCGCCGTCCTGTCTCTCGTCGCGGCGCCCGCCGTGGCGGCGGGCGATTCATGGACCTTCTGCGTCGCCTCGGCGCGCGGGGACAATGTTTGGATCACCGACGTCTTCGCTGCGACGCGCAGCCGCGAGCGGCTCGAACGCGACTTGAAGGCCTATCTCGCGGCGCGGGGCGCGGCGCGCGTCGACGTGCAATGCCCCGAGCCGGTGACGGACAAGACCGCCGCGGTCAACGCGCAATTCGCCGCCATCGAATTCAACCGCAAGCTCGGCGCGAAGCTGCACGAGGCGCCGGCGCGGGAACTCGGAGGGGAGCGGTAAAGTCGTCGTCGTCGCGATTCGACCCGATCGAGTCTCCGCGAGCCGACTCGCGCGCAAGGGGTCAAGACCGGGAAGCGCCCGCGCGAGCGGGGTTGGTCGCGACGCCGAGCACCTGGCGCGGCGGCGAGGGAGATGAAGCCCTCACCCGCCCCCCTCCGCGTAAAACGCCATCATCCCGCTCGCCCCGCCGTCGAGCCCGAGCAGATCCGCCACCGCCCACACCAGCGCGTCGGCGCGGTCGGGGGAGAAGCCGGCGGCGCGCGCGTCGAA
>PLRT01000075.1:4198-12368 GCA_003164915.1 Hyphomicrobiales bacterium
TTGGCGTCGCTCTGGCGCAACACCGCCTCGACCATCTCGCCGCCGTTGTTGATTTCGGCGACGACGCGGTTGGCCTGGAAGCGGCGGAAGGCGGAGACGACGCGCGCCGCCCAGCGTCCCGGCGTGTCGCCCTGGCTCGACAGGTCGGCGAGCACATGGATGGCGCCGCCCTCGGCGCGCGCGGCGACGACGATGCCGCATTCGTCGGCCTTGGCGCCGGACTTCGCCGGCGGATCGACGCCGACGACGATCTCGACATAGCTCGCCGGCGTCGCGCCCGGCGCGAGCCGCTGGCGCTCGATCAAGGCGCGGGTCCACAGCGCGCCCGGCGTCTCCTCGACGATCTCGGCCAACAGCTCCTGGCNNCTGACGATCGTCAGCGGATCGGCGACGAGCTGCTTGATCAGCTTGGTCGGCCGCGGCGTGGTGGTGACGACCGCCTGCGGTTTCGCGCCGAGGCGCAGGCCGAGCAGCGCCTGGTCGAAGGCCTCGGCGGGACGTTTCCATGCCGCCAGTTCGTCCAGCCATAGTTTTTCGTGTTGCTTGCCGCGCAGTCGGTCCGGCTCTTCGGCCGAGAACAGCAGCGAGACGGCGCCGTTGGGCCAGTCGAGCCGGCCCGAAGCGCGCGCGTAGCGCGGCCGCTCGCCGCTCGGGCAGACCGCCATCAGTCCGGATTCGCCCAGCACCATCACGTCGCGCACGTCGTCGTGGGTCGCGCCGATCAGGTTGACGATGGCGAAGTTCTTCACCCATTCGCGCACCGCCTCGGCGCCGGCGCGGGTCTTGCCGGNNCCCACAGCGACCAGTCGTAGAAGAGCTCGTCGCATTGCTTGTCGTCGAGAGCCGCGAGCAGCCTGCCGCGCTCGGCCGGCGACAGTTCGAGCAGCGCGCCGATGTTGCGCAGCAGCGGCGCGTTGGCGCCGCGCCAGCCGCGGCCGCGCGCTTTGCGCGGCGGTTTGGCGCGCGCGCTCATGCCTGGGTCTGTCGCGCCGCGATCATCCGCGCCGCCATGGCGTTCAGCTTGGCCAGCAGCCGCTCGCGCCCGCCTACTTCGGGCTCGGGCTTCGCCGCCGCGCCCTTGCTGAAGCCGTGATAGCGGTCGAGGCGATCGAGGATCTTCAGCATGCGGTCGATCGCCGGCAGTTCGCCGTCCTCGGCGTGCGGCGCGAGCTTCGCCGCCATCGCCTCGAGCCGCGCGATCTGCAGCCGCGCATAGTCCTCGGCCGGCGCGACCCAGCGCCGGCGCAACTCGTCGCGCAGCAGCTTCTCGACTCGCTTGCGCGTCAACCCTTCGCGGTCGGCGATCGCCTCGACCGACTGGCCGGAGACCAGCGCGAGCAGGATCTGCGGGCCGCGGCGGGGGGGCGCGGACGCGTGCGCGCGCGAGCGCGCGAAAGGCGGCGGCATGGCTAAACCTGCGATGAAGGGAGGGGGGCGGGCGCGACGAACGCGCTGACCGCATCGTCGTCCAATATGCGCCCCACCGCGCAAAGCGGCAAGAGATTGTTGCGTCGCGGCGCGCCGGCGGCGCCTAATTCATATTCAATGTCAGATTGTTAAGAGGGCTCTCGCGGCCTGCGCCATTGCGGCCGGCTTGGCCCCAAGCCGAGATCGACGATCGTCCAGGCGACGACGACGAGCGCCAGCGCGTCGCAGACATAGGGCAGGGCGGCCGGCGCCAGGCCTTCCGAGCGCGGCGTCCACCAATGCGCGGCGCCGGCGACGAAGATCATCAGCGGCGCGAGGCCGGCGAGCGCCGGCGGTTCGCCACGGTCGGCGAAGCGCTTGGCGCAGACGAAATATTCTGCGACCGCGCAGAAGATCAGCGCGAACGCGTAGACAATGAAATAGGCGTTGCGGGCGATGACCAGCGGATCGACGAACGGTTCGCGCGCAAGGTCGCGCGGCGCGTCGGGCGCGATGGCGAAGGCGACGATTGTGAGGACGAGCGCAATCCCGACCGGCAGGACGCTGGCGAGCGCCCATTCGCGCGCGCCGAGGACGCCTTCGCTCTCGCGATAGAGGAAGCGGAAGCGCGCCGCGCGCTGGCTTGTCCCCATCAGTCTCTCAACAGGTCGTTGATGCCGGTCTTGCTGCGAGTCTTCGCGTCGACGGTCTTGACGATCACCGCGCAATAGAGCGAGGGGCCGGGCTTTCCGTCGGGCAGCGGCCGGCCGGGCAGCGAGCCGGAGACGACCACCGAATAGGGGGGCACATAGCCGACATGGATCTTGCCGGTGGCGCGGTCGACGATCTTGGTCGAGGCGCCGATGAACACGCCCATCGACACCACCGACCCCTGGCCGACGATCACGCCTTCGACGATCTCCGAGCGCGCGCCGATGAAGCAATCGTCCTCGATGATCGTCGGTCCGGCCTGCAGCGGCTCCAGCACGCCGCCGATGCCGACGCCGCCGGAGAGATGCACGGCCTTGCCGATCTGCGCGCAGGAGCCGACCGTCACCCAGGTGTCGACCATGGTCTTCTCGCCGACATAGGCGCCGAGGTTGACGAAGCTCGGCATCAGCACCGCGTCGGGCGCAATGTAGGCCGAGCGCCGCACGATCGCGCCCGGCACGGCGCGGAAACCGGCGGCGCGGAACGCGCTCTCGTCCCAGCCGGCGAACTTCGACGGAACCTTGTCCCACCAGACCGCGCCGCCCGGGCCGCCGGGCACGATCGCATTGTCGTTGAGACGGAACGACAGCAGCACCGCTTTCTTCAGCCACTGGTTGACCGTCCACGAACCCGGGCCTGTGGCGCCGGGAATTTTCTCCGCCACCCGCGCCTTGCCGCTGTCGAGCACGGCGAGCGCCCGCTCGACCGCGTCGCGTACGTCGCCGGTCGTCTGCGGGCCAATTTTGGCGCGATCCTCGTAGGCCTGTTCGATCAGGGTTTGCAGCTTGGCGTCGGACATCAGGGGTTCCACAGAGTTTCTTCGCGGCGAGGTTTCGTCGCCGGGGCGGCGGATGTCAATGGCGGGGCAGGGCGGGGCGCGCGCGCCCTACGCGCGGAAGCCCAAAGGACACCGTCAAGCCCGGCCATGACGGGATCATGTGAGGCGGCGCGCGACAGGGCCCATATTCGCCGCGGCTTCGCGTGTTGCAGATGCGCGAGGCTCGGACGCCCCTGCGACTCCAATGCCTTCGGCCGGTTGATCGCCGTCATTGCATCGCTTGGCGCGCGAGCGCCATTTCGCCGGTCTGATTGTGGCGTTCGGCCTCGGCGGCTCGGCGTGACGAGGACTGGCCAAATGACAAAGCGTCTTTGAGGAGGAACGCATGGAACTGAAAGACTCTCGCACCGCCAAGAATCTCCTCAAGGCGTTCGCCGGCGAAAGCCAGGCGCGCAACCGCTACACCTTCGCCGCGTCGGTGGCCCGCGCCGAGGGACTGGAGCATGTGGCGGCGGTCTTCCTGGAAACGGCGGAGAACGAAAAGGAGCACGCCAAGGTGTTCTTCCGCCATCTGGCGCCGCTCGCGCCTTCCGCCCTCGAGATCACCGCGAGCTACCCGGTCGTGGCGGGCGACGCCGCCGCGCAGTTGAAGGCGGCCTTCGAGGGCGAGAACGAGGAGTGGTCGGACCTCTACCCGGAATTCGCCCGGATCGCCAAGGAGGAGGGTTTCGCCGACGTCGCCCGCTCGTTCACGCTGATCGCCAGGGTCGAGAAAACGCATGAGGATCGCTTTCGCCGCTTGTACGATCACGTGGTCAACGGAACGGTGTTCCAGCGCGGCGACAAGATCTATTGGCGCTGCCGCAACTGCGGCTACATCCACGAAGGCGACATGGCCCCCAAGGTCTGCCCAGCCTGCCAGCACCCGCAAGCCTTCTTCGAGCCGGTCGGCGAGAAATTCTGAGCCTTCCGCGCGCTCGTTGAAGCCGACACGACCGCATGGGCTCTGCGAATCCGCGACGCGTGGCGCTCCATGTCGGGACCATCGTCTTGGCCAGGCATGACGGTGAGGTAGGGCCGCAAGCAGCGGCGAAAGGCTTGGCGTCGAGCGTGGGGGGCGAATGCGGAATTTGCGGACCACACATCACGCCTTAATGTCTCAATGGTGGACCAGATAGTCTTCGATCGATTGGTCGAATTGGGACAGGCCGTCCTCGAGGTAGTCGCTGACCAAAGGGATTTCGGCGATGTAGCGCGGGATTCGCACCCGGCCAATATCGCTCGCGGCTTTCCGCGCCTCGGTCCATTCACCCAAGCTGAAGTCGCCACGTCCCAGCAAGATCAGCGCGATGAGGTCGCGCTGCTCGTCGTCATTGAGGTCATGAATCGCTGAGACGAGTTCATGGCGGGTATCGTCGGAAGGGCCGAATTCGAGCGCGTCGACGCTGTTGTCATCGCTCGGGTTGGAGCCGCTGTCAGGGTCTGTCTGGGTGACTTTCGAGTCGAATTCCCGAGCCTTGATGAGGATCGCGAAGGCGCTATCGGGTGTGATTGTCAGCGTCGCCATGAGGGGCTCCATTCGTATGTGGGCGATCGGCGCGCAAGAGACTGTGCGTCAATTCGCGGGCCTGCGATCGGCGTGTCGCCGCTCAGCTGGAACGCGGCTTCCCGAAGCGCCTCGTCTATCGCTGCACGGGACGCCTTCGCCGCCGCAATGCCCGCGCGCGTTGCCGCGTGAACGCCGTGGACCGTCGAAATTGTGGCTTTCCATCGTTGCGCCGTCGGCGCGGACCATAGCAACCGCGAGAGGCTGGCATCGGGACGGCTTCTCGGCGAGGGTCGGAATCTACCCACGAGGCCCCCTCGCGCAGGGCGTCGGTCTCAGCCTTCGGCGCTGCGCGCTCAGACTGGCGCGGCATTCGCGACCGTCCGGCTCAAGCCGCGATCGGCGTCGGCAAGTTCGCCAGCTCGATGTTCGCCGTCGCGCAAAGCGGAAGATGATCGGAAGCTTGCCGGGCGAGCGGCGTGTCGTGAACGGCGAGATCGTCAATCAGGCTGCTCGGCCAGCCGAGGATGCGATCCAGCGCGAAGATCGGTCGCCGCGCGGGAAAACTCAGGATTGACGGAGCCGCGCCGAAGGTCGGCTCGAGGACGCCGAGCGACGAACGGCGGCGGCGGCGCCACTCGTTGAAGTCGCCAAGCAGGATGGTCGGCATCGGCGGCAGCTCCATGAACGCCGCCAGGAGCGCGCCGGCCTGATCGACCCGGGAGAGACGAAACAGCCCGAGATGAGCGGCGATGATGCGGAACTCCCCCTCGCCGAGGTCCATCTCGGCGACGATCGCGCCGCGCGGCTCAAATCCGGGCAGTTTGAGGCGCGAACGACGGTAGGCCTGCGGTTCTCCGCGCACCAGCAACGCATTGCCGCGCCAGCCGTGGCGGTGGGGCGCGTCGGATTGCATGAGGAGTTGCATTCCGGTTTGACGCAAGATCGCCTGTGGATCGAGCAGGCTGCCTTTCTGGCCGAAGCGACGATCGACCTCCTGAAGGGCGACGACGTCGGCGCCGATCTCGCCGATGACCTCGACGATCCGGTCCGGTCTGACGCTGCGATCCGCGCCCTTGCACTTGTGGATATTGTAGGAGGCAACCTTCATCATGACCTCGGTTCAGACTCTGTCATATATAGGGCATCGTCAGCCGCGCCGCCGCGTCGCGCAGCTTGACGATGAACCGGCGACCGTCGATTTCCGCCAAAGTGATGGGACGCGTGCGGCGCGCGTCAATGATCGCGCTCAATAGGCTGGCGAAATCGGGATCGTAGGTCTCGAGCGTCAGCTCGAAGTTGAGCCTGAGGCTGCGCATGTCCCAATTGGCGCTGCCGATGAGACTCCACTTGCCGTCGATGGTCATCAACTTCGAATGATCGAATAGCGGCGGAGCGCGCCAGAGACGGCACCCGGATTGCACCAAGGGCCTGACATGCGTCATGACCGCCCAGGCGACGAGCCGATGATTGTTGGCGGCCGGCAGAACGAGCTGGACGTCCACTCCGCGCAAGGCGGCCAGTTGAAGCGCGGTCACCAATTGCTCGTCGGGCACGAAATACGGCGTCGCGATCCGGATCGATTGCTGCGCCGAATGAATTGCCGACAAGAGGACCAGCACCAACCGATCGACCTCCTGGTCCGGACCGGCTGCAATTGCGCGCGCAGCGTCGCCTTTGCCCGAGGCGGCCTCGGGCGAGGGCTTCGACTCGGTCTGAGCGTCCCCCGTCGTGAAGGACCAGTCGTCCTCGAATTGCTGCGCGATTTGCTGCACGACGGCGCCCTCGACGAGAAAATGCAGGTCGCGGACGGGCGCCTTCGGCCGGGATTCGAGCAGGTTCTCGGCGCCGATATTGAGGCCGCCGAGGAAGGCCGAGACTCCGTCGACGATCAGGCTCTTCTTGTGCAGGCGCAAATCCAGGAACGGCATCTGCCAAGGCAGGGTCGAATGGAGGAAGCGCGCGACGGGAACGCCCTGACGGCGCAGATGACGATAGGCGGATGAGCGCACGAAACCGCCGCCGAAACCGTCGATCAGAATGCGGGTCGCGACGCCCCTGCGATGGGCCCTGGCCAAGGCGTCGACGAATCGCAGGCCAAGGGCGTCGGTGCGGAAGATGTATGTCGAGAGCGCGATGCTGACTTTGGCGCCCTCGATGGCGGCGAGCATTCGCGGGTAGGCCTCGTCTCCGCAGGCGAGCGCGGCGACCACCTTGCCGGTCGAGATGTCCTGGTCGGTGATCTTGGCGATCGCAATCTTGAGACGCTCGATCGGATCGGCGGGCGCCGCGCCGCTCGCCCTGAGGGGATCGATATTGCGAAGCGATCCTTTCAGTCGCCGCGCGCGGCGCTTTACGCGATTGATGCCAAAGCCGACATACAGGAGCGCGCCGACGACGGGCGTGAGCCACGCCATTCCGATCCACCCGATGGCGGCGGGGACGTCGCGCTTGTTGATCAGCGTGTGAACGGTGACGGCGGCGGCGATCAGGACATAGGCGACCGCCGCAACGAACGATCGGCTTGCAAGCCATGTCGATGGGATGAGCAAGGATTCCAATCCAGCCCTCGGATGTCGCAATGTCGGGCGCGCATTTCCAGAATTCGCGCGCCCGCGCGAGTTGAGCGTCGATTCCNNGGCAGGGACATCTGGGCAATCGCCAAGCGAGGGGGCTGGCCAAGGCTCATGCCCAAGGTTGCGATTGACGCCACGATGAGGCGTTCCGGTCGGATCGCGGACCTGCGAGGCCGACAGACCGGCGACAGGCGAGCCGCTTCGATGAACCCGGTTTGAGGGCTCGAGGGGAGAATCAGCCTCCTTTCGGAGACCGGGAATCCATGGGCCGCGACGCAAAGCGCCATGTGTCGCCGAAACCCCCGCCAGCCTCGACGTCGGGGTCCGTTACATCCATGCCTGCGCGCGAGTGGGTAGATTCCGATCCTATCGCCCGACCCTGATTTGCCGCAGTCCTGATTGTGCCGAGCGCCGGTCTTCTCGCCCCCGAATCGACTGGCTCTCGCGAGTGGGCGGTCGCTTGCAGCGACCGCCCACTTTCGCCGCGTCCCGGGGATGCGGTTGAGCGCGGCCTGGGGAGGTCGTGCGAGCAAATGCCGATTTGCGAATCGGCCTAACGCGTTGACCTTGTCCCAACGGGCATTCGGCGTAGGTCCGAATGCCGATCGGCGCGCCGGCGCATGGAGAGGCCCGTGATCGTTAGGGTCGAATTCCCGATCCGATTCGCCTGCGGGCTTGTGGCGGCCGTTTCGGCGCTGATTATCGCCTGTCCCCGCGCGCTTGGATTGGCGACGCGAATGTCGATCATGGTCGGCGTGGGGCACGGCGCTCAATCCGCTGTTCGCATCAAGAACGCCGAGGCTTTGGAGCTAAGCGCGCGCCGCCTGGCGCGGCCGCTGCGCGCCAGACCCGTCGCGCTTACAGGGAGGAACTCGTCATGATGTGGGGATACGGTCACGGATGGGGCATGCCGTTTTTCGGCGTCGGGCCTATCGTGGTCTTGGCGATCGTTGCAGGAATCCTCTATCTGCTGCTGCGCGAAGGCGGCCCTTTGCACGGTCGCTTTCCCGGCGCGCGTTCGGACTCGGCGCGAGAAATATTGGATCAACGATACGCGCGCGGCGAACTGACGAAAGAGCAGTACGACCAAACGAAGCGCGACCTGACGTAGGTCGCCGCCCCCTTCGCCCGCTCGCGCACGGCTGTCCGGGG
>PLRT01000174.1:0-3924 GCA_003164915.1 Hyphomicrobiales bacterium
GCGAGCGCCGTCAGGCCGAACAGATTCATGTAGTCGTACGACGCGGCGCCGGCGTTGTCGGGGTTCTTCATGCCGTTTTGCATCAGCCACATCGTCGCCTGCTGCAATTGCCCGAGCGCCGCCTTGGCGGGCGCGAGATAGGGCGCCAGCGCCGCGTCGTCCTTGTGGGCGCCGAGGAAGGCGGAGACCTCGCCGAAGAAGGCGGTGATGGCGCGGCCGCCGTCCTTGGGCAGCTTGCGGCCGACCAGNNCCCCATTCGGCGATGTAGCCGTGGCCGCCGAGCACCTGCTGCGCCTTGACGGCGTTGGCGAAGCCCTGGTCGGTGAAGACGCCCTTGATCACCGGCGTCAGCAGGCCGACGCGGTCGTCGGCGANNAGCAGCATGCGCCGCACGTCGGGATGGACGATGAGCGGGTCGGCCGGCTTGTCGGGCGCCTTGGGGCCGGTCAGCGAGCGGCCCTGCAGGCGCTCCTTGGCGTAGGCGGCGGCGTTTTGGTAGGCGACCTCGGACAGGCTGAGGCCTTGCACCGCGACGCCGAGACGCGCCGCGTTCATCATCACGAACATCGCGTTGAGGCCGCGGTTCTCCTCGCCGACCAGCCAGCCCCGGGCGCCGTCGTAGTCGAGCACGCAGGTCGCGTTGCCGTGGATGCCCATCTTGTGCTCGAGCGAGCCGCAGGCGACGCCGTTGCGGGCGCCGAGGGAACCGTCGTCGTTGACCAGCACCTTCGGCGCGACGAACATCGAGATGCCCTTGGTCCCGGCCGGCGCGCCGTCGATGCGCGCCAGCACGAGATGGATGATGTTGTCGGTGAGGTCGTGCTCGCCGGCCGAGATGAAGATCTTCTGCCCGGTGAGGAGATAAGAGCCGTCGGGCTGGCGGGTTGCGCGGGTCTTGATGAGCCCGAGATCGGTGCCGCAATGCGGCTCGGTCAGGTTCATCGTCGCCGTCCATTCGCCCGACGTCATCTTCGGCAGGTAGCGCTGCTTCAGCTCGTCGCTGCCGTGGGTCGCCAGCGCCGCCGCCGCGCCGTTGGTCAGGCCGGGATACATGGCGAAGGCGAGATTGGCGGCGATCGTGTATTCGCTCAGCGCGACCGCGAGGAAATGCGGCAGGCCCTGGCCGCCGTAGGCGGGGTCGCCGTCGAGCCCGACCCAGCCGCCTTCGGCATAGGCCTTGTAGGCTTCCTTGAAGCCCTTCGGCGTCCTGACCGAGCTGTCGGCGTCGCGGACGCAGCCTTGCTGGTCGCCGATGCGGTTGAGCGGCTGCAGCACCTCTTCGGCCAGCTTGCCGCCTTCGCTCAACACCGCTTCGACGACGTCGAGCGGCGCCTCGCCGAAGCGCGGCAGGTTGCCGTAGCGTCCGTAATCGAGCACGTCGCGCAGCAGGAAAAGCGTGTCGTCGACCGGGGCCTTGTAGCTAGGCATGTGCGGACACCAGGTTTGGGAGCGGCCAATCCCGCGCCGGCCTCCGGCCGGAACGGAACATTGTTCATATATGAACTATCTACTGACCGGGCGCAAGGACATTTTCTGCCGCTCTTACGCTAACGGCCTCATCCTTAAGTCGCGGGCCGTCAGGACGGCTTGCGCCTGGCGAAGCGGTTGAGCAGTTCCCACGAGACGGCCGTCGCCGAAAACAGCAGCACCAGCGTCGAGGCCGCCAGCCAATTGTAGTCCTCGCCCCAGCCCAGCGCCATGCGCAAGGCGGCCGAAAGCAGCATGCCGAAACCGATCAGCGAGGACAGGTGACGCCGGACGGCGCCCAGCCAGGCGCGCCGCTCGCCCCCCTGCATGACGGTCTGGGCGAAGCGGATGATCACCCAGATCGACCAGCTCGCGGTCGCCGCGAGCGTCACCGCGCCGAATACGACCGTACTGATGCCGGCGAACAGCGACAGCAGAGCCACCATCAAAACGGCGAGGTAGTTCTGGAAGGCCTGCTCCGTCAGTCGCCGGGAAACCGGCTCGCCGGGGCCGAGCGCCGCGGCGGCGTTGATCGACACCACGACATAGAGAAGGCCGAGCAGGGCTGCGGAAGCAGCGGCGATCGCCGTGTAGAATGGCGCCCAGGCTTCCATCGCAATCCCTTCGCGCGCCGACGGCGGCCATCATTTCGCGGAGGCCGTCCGTGTCAAGCGGACCCGGACGTTCAGTCTTTCCGCTCGAGCCGCGCCAGCGCCGCTTCGGGGCTGGAATAGGCTTCCTGGAGATCGACGCTCCAGTAGCGCAGCTCGTCAAGCGGGATCGGCGTCCCGGTGACGGCGCAGCGGACGAACGCGCCGGGTCGGAGGACGCGGAAGTCCCCGTCGAGGAAGCGGATCTGCGCCTCGGTCCCCGCTGGCGGGAAAGGATCCTGTCGGTTCATCGCGTCGTTCCTGGCGGGCGCTGCGCGCGCCTTGACCATCTTCACTTAGGCCGTGCGGCCGCAGATTTCCAGTCGCCCGCCGCCGCCCCCGTCCTTCGACTCGCCTGCTTGCGCAGGCGGCTCAGGATGAGGGCGGTGGGTGAGCCTAGATCCCGCTCCCCCTCATCGTGAGGAGCGCCGCGCTAGCGGCGCGTCTCGAACGACGAGGGGGAGCGCCGCTGGCCGCTCCAAGCTCGGACTTTCTGCTGTATCATCGCCGACGATCCCCAATGGAGCGCGAGGATGAGCAGCGCGTCGATCTATATCCTGCTCTGCGTCGACGGCAGCTACTACACTGGCGTGACCCGGCGAGACGTGGAGGAGCGGGTCGGCGAGCATGCGCAGGGGCTGATCCCCGGCGCCTATACGGCCAACCGTCGCCCGGTGAAGCTCGTTTTCTCCGAGGCTTACGAGCGCGTCGACGAAGCGATCGCCACGGAACGGCGGATCAAAGGCTGGTCGCGCGCCAAGAAGGAAGCCTATATGCGCGGGGACTTTGCGTCGCTTGTCGTCTTGGCAAAACGGAAGCCGAAGCCGCTGCGCTGATCGGCGCTTTCTGGCGCCGTCCTTCGAGGCCGCTACGCAGCGCCCCCGTCCTTCGACTCGCCTGCTTGCGCAGGCGGCTCAGGATGAGGGCGGCGGGTGAATTCATCTCTCAATCCCCCTCATCGTGAGGAGCGCCGCGCGAGCGGCGCGTCTCGAACGACGAGGGGGAGCGCAGGCGACGAAGAAATCCGTCCCTCACGTCCCGATGACGCGCCGCGCGTAGCGCTGGCTTAAGCCCGTCAGCACCGTGTAGCCGATCGTCCCGGCGCGCTCGGCGAATTCGTCGAGGCTGACCTCGCCGCCGAACAGCCGCGCCGTGTCGCCCGGTCGCGCCGCGCTCTCGGGCAGATCGGTGACGTCGGCGATGATCAGGTCCATCGACACGCGGCCGACCAGCCGGCAGCGGCGGCCGGCGATCTCGACCTCGGCGCCGTCGCGGCCGTCGACGAAACCGGCCGCGCGCGGCAGGCCGTCGGCGTAGCCGGCGAGCAGGGTGGCGAGCCGCGTGCGCCGTCGCGCGGTCCATTGCGCATTGTAGCCGCAGCTCTCGCCCTTCTCGATCCAGCGCGTCTGCTGGATCGCCACGTCGAGCGCGACGACCGGCTTCATCGGGTTCGGCCGTCCGGGCGTCGGATTGCCGCCGTAGAGCGCGTAGCCCGGGCGGCCCAGATCGTAGGCCGGCGGCCCGGGCAGGAACAAGCCGGACGAATTGGCGAGCGAGGCCCTCAGCCGCGGGAAGGCGGCGCGCGCCGCCTCGAAGCGCGCGATCTGCAGCGCGTTGAGCGGATCGTCGGGGATTTCCGACGCGACGAAATGGCTCATCAGCAGCTCAGCGCCGCTTTCGCCCGCCGCCGCGGCGGCCGCGCGCAGGGCGTCGAGCGATTCGAAGCCGAGCCGGTTCATGCCGGTGTCGAGATGCAGCGCGGCGGCGGGGGGCGTCGCCTGGGCGCGCGCGAATCCGGCCCAGCGTG
>PLRT01000174.1:3952-4196 GCA_003164915.1 Hyphomicrobiales bacterium
CCGCGATCCCGAGCCCGTAGCCGTTCGCCTTGACCACCGCCGCGCAATCGCCCGGCTGGGAGCGGCGCCTCAGCTGGCGCCAATTGTCGGCGAGCGCCGCGACGTCGATCGTCAGGATCGCCGGCGCGACGAGAGATGGGGTCATGCGGCGCGCTCCGCGCTTCGGCGGACGGTTTGCCCGGCCGCCGCGCTTTTGCTAAGGGCTCTGGTCGAGGGGCTGTTTATCAGGCCGACGGAATCCGCG
>PLRT01000169.1 GCA_003164915.1 Hyphomicrobiales bacterium
AGCGGCTTGACGGCGACGGGCCGATGCGGCCGCCGGCCGGAGATGTGTGAATGCTGTAGCTTCGCGGGGGAGGATGTTTGCGCCGACGCCGCCTTCGTCGCCCCTGTTGATCAAGATCGCACTTTGCCTTGCTCGCCGTCGTCTTCTTCGCGCCCGCGCTGTGCGCCCTCCTCCCCCGCTTCGCGGGGGAGGATTATGCTCGCCGCATCGCCAGATCGACGACGAAGCGAGTCCCGCCTTCGAGGGCGGCTTCGCAGGCGGCGTCGCCGCCGTGACGCTCGGCGATCTGGCGCACCAGCGACAGGCCGAGGCCCCAGCCGCCGGACGATTCCGCGCGGCCGGCGGGACGATAGAACGGCTCGAACACCCGCTCGCGCTCCGCCGGCGCGATGCCGTCGCCGGCGTCGGCGACGACGATGCGCGCCATGTCCTCGCTGCGCGTCACGGAGATCGTGATCGGCGGGCGGCCGTGCTTGGCGGCGTTCTCCAGCAGATTGCGGATCAGCCGCCGCAGCAAGGTCGCATCTCCGTCGATCTCGACGGATTCGCCGCCGTCGGAAACGCAGGCGACGCCGGCGCCGATGCGCGCCGCCTCTTCGGCGGCGAGGCCGAGAAGATCCACGCGGGCGGCGCGCGCGTTGGACGGGCCGGCATGGTTGAGACGGCTGGCGAGCAGGATCTCCTCGACCAGCTGGTCGCTCTCGGCGAGATTGCGGACGATCTCCGCATGCATTTCCGGACTGGGATGCGCGAGCCACAGCTCGATCGCCAGCCGCAGACGCGCCAGCGGCGATCGCAGCTCGTGGCTGGCGTTGGCGAGCAACGCCTTTTGCGACGCCAACAGGTCCTCGACCCGGGCGGCGGAGGCGTTGAAGGTGCGCGCGACGACGGCGACCTCGTCGTGGCCGGCGCCGTCGAGGCGCAGCGACAGCGCGCCGGCGCCCCATTGCTCGACGCCGGAGCGCAGCGCCTCGAGCCGTCGGGTCAGTCGCGCGGTGATCGGAAAGGCCGCCAGCCCGACGCCGCCCACGACGATGAGCACGATCGTCAGGATGCGCAGCCGCGGATTCAAGCCTGGCGGGCGAAATCGCGCCACCACCGCGCGGCCATCGGGGAGATCGACGCGCATGATCTGCGCCCGTGGACCGGCGTGACCGCGTGCCGCCGTGAGCGGGATCGGCAGGCCGCGCGATGCGGCGAGCGCGCCGCCCGCATCGTAGACCGAAATGTCGGCGCCGAGTTCGCCGCCGAGGCGCGTCATGGCGGCGGCGACGGCGCCGGGCGGATCGTCGCGCGCCGGAATGGACCAGTCGTCGAGCTGAACGTGCGACGGTCCCCAACGTTCGTAGTGGCTTTCGCCAACCAGTCCCCAGAACGCGCCGATCAGGAACGCGACGGCGATCAGGCTCGCCAGCAGCGTCAGATAGACTTTCCAGAACAGACGGCGGCGGACGCCGATCATGGCTCGCCGTCCTGCTTCTTGGCGAACACGTAACCGGCGCCGCGCACGGTAATGATGCGCCGGGGGCGCTTGGGATCGTCCTCGATCGCCGCGCGAATGCGGGAAATGTGGACGTCGATCGTGCGATCGAAAGCTTCGAGTTCCTCGCCCTTGACGAGATCCAGGAGCTTCTCCCGGTTGAGCACGCGCCCCGCATTGTCGGCGAGCGCGGCGAGCAGGTCGAACTGATAGCTGGTGAGGGTCTTCTCCTCGCCGTCGACCCGCACGGCGCGCGACTCCCGGTCGATGGCGAGACGGCCGAAGCGCAGCACGGCGCCCGCGGCGGGGACGCGCGCGCGGCGCAGGATGGCGCGGATGCGGGCTTGCAGTTCGCGCGGACTGAAGGGTTTGGCGAGATAATCGTCGGCGCCGATCTCCAGTCCGACGACCCGATCCATCTCNNATCAGGATCGGCGTCTCAGCGCGCGCGCGGAGGATGCGGCACACCTCGAACCCATCGATGTCGGGCAGCATGACGTCGAGGATGACGGCGTCGAACGCCGCGCCGTCGAGCGCGGCGAGCCCGTCGCGACCGGTGAAGCGGCGCTCGACGACGAAGCCGGCGGCGGTCAGGTAGTCTGCGACCATGGCCGCCAGCCTCGCGTCGTCGTCGATGATGAGAAGCCGCTCCGCCACGAGGCCTCCAAGCCGGAGCGGTTGCTTACTCCTTGTCGGGCCCGCTGTCAGGCGCGCCGTCCGCCGGCCCGTCGAACGGGCGATCATGCGGCCCGCCCCAGCGGCCCATCATCGGGCCGTGGCGCGCCATGTCGCCGATCTCGGCCGCGAGCTGAGCGCGTTGCGGCGGCGTCAGCTGGTCGGCGACGTCGAGCGCGCCGTCGACCACCGCCTTGGACTTGGCGTCGAACATCGCGACGGCGTCGGCCCGCAGACGCTCGACGGCGGCGCGATCGATGGTCGGCGCGGCGAGCAGGTCGAGCGCCTGTTTGCGCAGCGCCGCGTGGTCGTCGGGCTTCGGCGCGATCTCGACGAATTTCGCGGCGATGATGTCGTGGACCTTGGCCTCCTGCGCCGCGCTGGCGCCGACGGAATCGAGCGCGTGCGTGACGGCATGCTGNNCTCCGGGCGCGGTTGGGCTGCGACTGCTGGATCGGCGGTTCGGGCGGCATGGGGACATTGTCGATGCTGGTCATGAGAATCTCCTTGGTCGACGGCGCTGAGCGCCAAGCCGACAAGGAGGCTAAGCGGCGAACGTTGCGGACGTTGCGGCCGAATGTAAAGAAGGATGAAGGCATCGGGGCGCTTTGGCGCCGCTTCACGGGTCGATGCAAGCCTGCACGGGAAATTCGCAGCGCTCGCCGATGCCGAGAGGATCGTCGGCGGGGCCGGTGTAATAGACTTGGCTGACGCGCCCCGCGGTCAGCACGACGACGACATTGCAGACGGAGTGACGGACGAAGTCGGGCGATCCTGGCGGCGACAGCGGCCAAGCGTCGGAACGAATCGTTCCGTTAAAGTAGGTCCAGAGCTGGGTGTCGCCGATCGCNNCTGATCGACTTCGGGTTTCTCGCCGCAGCCGCCGCAGATAAGCGCCAGCGCCGCCAGACTCAGCCACCGCGTCATGACCCCTCCCTCGCCGAAGCCAATCTAGCATATCGGCGCGAAAGGATCGCGGTGGCGCCCGCCGACGCGGGCCGCGCCGGCGGGCGGCCCCACTTCATCGTTCAGCGGACATTTCGCCACGCTCTCAAAGGGTTTCACGCCGGACTGAACGTGAGACTGCAAGCTGCGCGGCAGCGACTCGGCATTGCCCACAGCGGCGACGGCGGGCGGGCCGCCGCCGCTTCAGCGTCCGCGCGCGAGACGCGCGAGCGTCGAGCCGCGCATGACTGGAGTTTGTCGGCGAATTGAGGGCGCCCCGGTTGGGCAATTACTTATCCCCGGCGGAATTCGCGGCAATCCCTGCAATTCCCGGCCTTTGGCTAAGCGCAAGCGCGCCGAGCGCAGCAAGCGCGACCAGCGCGAAAGCGGCGCTGACGAACGGCGCCGGCCCCGCGTCGTCGCCGACCACGATCAACGAAACGACCAGCGGGCCGAATGCGCTGCCGGTGAGCTGCGCCGCCGGAACCAGCACCGCGACGCGCCCCGCCGGATCGGCGCGCAAGGCCAGGCCGATGTGGAACGGCATCATGAACAGCCAGACGAAGCCGAAGATCGCGCAGAGGACGGCGAAGCGGATCGGCGCCGGGCCCGGCGCGACGCCGATCGTCAGCGTGATCGCGCCGAGAATGGCGGCGGCGACGGCGAGCGTGCGCGCCGGCGGCAGGCGCTCGGCGAACGCCGTCGCAACGACCCCGCCGATCACCTGCATGACCAGAACGCCGGAGACGATCGTCTGCGCCGTCTGGGGATCGAAGCCGGCGCGCGTGCCGAGCGGCTCGAGGAACGCCCACAGCGCGCCGAGCGTCGCCATTTCGCAGAACACGACGCCGAGCGTCAGCACGATTGCCGGCGATATGCCGAGCTTCGGCGCGCCGCCCGCCGCCAGCGGCTCGAGCGAGGCAGGCAGGAACGGCGCGGCGAGCGCGACCGCCGCCGAGAGAATGGCGAGCGCGACGAAGGCGCCCTGCCAGCCGAAGCGCGGCACGACGACTAGCGCCAGCAGCGCCGCAACCGCCGCCTGGGCGAGCGTCTGGGCGACCAGGAAGGCGCCCGCCAGCCGCTCGGGCGCCGACGAGCGGACGATGACGCAGGTCGTCACCCACACCAACACGCCCTCGCTGAGGCCGGCGAGCGCGCGCCCGGCGACGAAGGCCGTGTCGGAGCCCAGCGCGATCGAACCGACGTCGAACACGGCTGTCGCCAGCGCCGCGACGACCGCGACGAGCCGCATGCGCGTCGTCGCCAGCAGCGCGTCGCCGAGCGCGACGCCGACGCCGACGGCGATGATCTCGCCCATCGCCACCAGGCCGACGCCTTCGAGCGAAATGACCTTGCGCTCGATCAGCTCGCCGAGCACCGCCGGTTGCGCGCCGAGCATCAGCAGGGCGATCGAGCCGACCGTCAGCGCGGCGACGATTTCGGGACGGTCAAATGCGCGAACGGTCCTCATGATTCCCCCTAGTAGCGGTCGTTGTCTTGCGGCGGCAGCCCTTGCGCGAAGCGCTCGGCGGCGCGCCGCTCGTCCCTCCGCAGACGCCGCCCGGCGATCGCCCGCGCCCACCAAGCCGGCGCGTGGATCGGGCCGCCCGCCGCCCGCGCCAGCACGTAGGCCGTGACGCATTTCTCGAACAGTTCGGCGTTGAGCGCCAGTCGCTTCGCCGTCATGCCGAGCACGACCGGCAGGCCGGCGACGAGCATGGCGTTGGCGCCGCGCCGCAGCGCCGCCGCGAGATCGGCGGGCGCGGCGCTGGCTTCGCCCATGATCCCAAGGTGGCGCGCCTGCTCGTCGAACAAGACCGGCATGCGGCCGCCGAACGCCGCCAGCACGCGGCCAAACTTGCCGCCGCCAACCGCGACGGCGCCGACGTCGGCGCGCGCGGCGTAGACGGCGCGGTGGATCGACGCCTCGGCCGCTTCCGCCAGGCGCAGCAGACGCGGCGCGGCGTCATGTTCGTCGCCGAGCCACATCGTCTCGTCGCCGGCGACGCGCAGCGACAGGCTCGCGCCCGCCCCCCACAGGCCGCGCGCTTCGAGCCTCGCCTTGGTCGCGCTCCAGAGGGCGGCGTCCATCGTCAGACCAGCGCGAAGACGTCGTCGAAGCGATTGAGCGCGTCGTCGATCACCGCGTCCGTATCGGCAAGGCTGGTGTAGAGTCGGCTGCCGGCGAGCGTGATCAGGCCGTGCGCGGCGTAGGCAGCGCCCATCTCCTCCATCATGTGCTTGCGCGTCTTGGCTTCCTTTTGGGCGCGGAACAGCTTGTAGAGGTTGCTGGTGTCGAGCAGCAGCACGCCCGACGTCTGCAGGTGCACGATCGAGCCGAGGTTGTAGGCGACGTATGGCAGCTTGCGCCGCTCGATGATCTCGTCGAGCCCCTTGCGCAGCCGGTCGCCCGCCTGCCCGGCCTTGACCGCCGCGTCGGTGCGCTCGGCTTCGAGCAGGGCCGCGCAGCCGGCCGCGCACGAGAGCGGATTGGCCGACAGCGTGCCGCCGACGAAGGCGCGCTTGCCCGAGCCGCCGATGCCGGCGGCGAACAGCGCCATGATCTCGCGCCGCCCGCCGACCGCGCCCGCCATCGGATAGCCGCCGGCAAGGCACTTGCCGAGCACGGTGAGGTCGGGCTTGACGCCGAGGTAGCCCTGCGCGCCGCCCATGCCGACGCGAAAGCCGGTGACGACCTCGTCGAAGATGAGGAGCGCGCCAAATTCGTCGCACAGCGCACGCACCTGGGCATTGTAGTCGCGCCGGACTGGCCGCGTGCCGCTCTCCGGCCCGAGCGGCTCGACCAACACGGCGGCGGTGCCCCCCGTCAGGCGGTTGCGGCTGAGCTTGCCTCTCAGCGCGTCGAGATCGTCGGGATTGACTTCCTGGGTCCAGGCGGTCGAGCCGCGCGGGATGCCGACCGCCTCCATCCGGCCGGTGCCCGGCAGACGCATGCCGTAGACAAGCTGGTCGCTCCAGCCGTGATAGGCGCCGCCGACCTTGATGATCCACCGCTTGCGGGTGAAGGCGCGCGCCAGGCGCACCGAGGCCATCACCGCCTCGGTGCCGGAGCCGAGAAGCCGCAGCATCTCGATGTTGGGCATGAAGCGATTGACCAGCTCGGCGAGCCTCAGCTCGCTCTCGTGCAGCAGGCCGGTGACCGGGCCTGACTCGTCGAGCGTCTTCTCGACCGCGGCGCGCACCGCAGGATGGTTGGAGCCGAGCAGCGTCGGCCCGCCCGCTTGCAGAAAGTCGATATAGCGGTTGCCGTCGACGTCGGTCAGATCGGCGCCTTCGGCGCGCGCCATCGCCAGCGGGAACGGATGATTGAAGGCGAGATTGTGCTGCACCCCGCCGGGAATGAAGCGCTTGGCCTCGTCGGCGAGCCTCTTCGAGCCGGCGCAGCGCTGGTCGAAATAGCTCATCACCTTCGCCAGTCCGTCAGGCCTCAGCGGCCGGATCGGCTGACTCACCAGCGCCTTGAAACGACGAGAGAGCGCGTCGATGTCCGGCCATTCAGAGATGCCATAGCCTCCGCTCATGATCGCTTCGTCTCCGCTTCCGCGATGAGTTCGAGAACGCGCGCGCCGCCGACGCCCGCTTCACGCCGAGAAAGAATGCGCCGCCGCAATTCGGCAAGCGCCGCGGCTTCGAGCGCGGCGACGCGCGCCGTCGCCTCCTCCGGATCGACGCCGCAGCACAACGCGCCGTGGCTCAGCATCAGGTAGGCGTGGACGTCGGGGCGCACCGCCGCCGCGACCTTGCCGGCGAGCCAACCCGTCCCCGATGGCGCATAGCCGACCACAGGAACGCGCGCGCCGAGGATGGCGCTGAGCGCGGGATCGTCGATCGTCAGCGCTTCGCCGATCAGCGCGCAGGCGCTGGCGGCGGGCTGGTGGGTGTGGACCGAACAGCCGCAGTCGGCGCGCTTCTGCAGCACGCCGGCGTGCAGACCGCTCTCGACCGACGGCGCGCGATCGCCGTCGACGCGCGCCAACTCGGCGAGGCTGAGGATGCAGACGTCCGCGGCGGTCATGACGGAATAGTCCATCGCCGAGGGCGTGACGGCGAAGCGCTCGGCGTCGATGCGCAACGCGACGTTGCCGCCGGTCGCCGCGAGAAAGCCGCGCGCGACCAGGTCGCGGCACAAAGCGACGACGATCTCGCGCTCGCGCTCGGCGATCATGGCGCGACCTCGCGGGGGGGATTGAGCCGGCGATAGAGCGGCGCCAGGCGGCGATGAACCTCCTTGAACGCAGCGAAGCGCTCGTCGTAAAGCGCGCGCGTTTCGCGCTGCGGCTCGTGGACCCGCCGCCAGCGCATCAGCCCCGGCACGTCGTCGAAGGCGAGCGCGCCGACGCCGACCGCGGCGATGAAGGCCGCGCCGGCCGCGTTGGCCTGGATCGGCGCTTCCGGCTGGCGGATCGCGCGCCCGGTCGCGTCGGCGAGGATCTGGCACCACAGATCAGATTGGGCGCATCCGCCGACCGCGGTCAGCGCCTGGCCGCCGCGGCCGAGGAAACGTTCGAACGGCTCGAGCATCCAGCGGCTGTTGAGCGCGACCCCTTCGAGAAACGCGCGCACGATGTCGGCGCGCGAATGTTCGAGCGACAGATTGATCAGCCCCGCGCGCAGGCTCGGATCGTCGACCGGGGTGCGCTCGCCGAACAGCCACGGCGTGTAGAGAAGGCCGCGCGCGCCCGCCGGCACGCCCGCAGCGATGCGGTCGAGCGCCTGATAGACGTCGGGCCGCTGCTCGTCGCTGAGCAACTCGTCGGGATGATAGAGGATGCGGTCGCGGAAGAACGACAGATTGGCGCCCGCCGCCGATTGCAGAGCGGTGGCGAGATAGCGGCCGCTGATCGCCCCCGGCACGGCGGCAATCTTGCTGAGGAGGTCGGTTTTCTTGAACGGCACGTGAGCGCCGAGCCACGACGAGGTGCCGAGATAGAGATGGGTCTCGTAGTCGACGACCGCGCCAGCGCCCACCGCCACCGCCGAATTGTCGATCGCGCCGGCGACGACGACGACGTCGCGCGCCAGGCCGAGCGCCGCCGCGGCTTCGGCGGTCAGCGGGCCGAGAACGTCGGTCGAGGCGACGATCTCCGGCAGCTTGTCGGCGTCGACGCCGAGCTGGGCGATCAGCCGCGTGTCGTAGCGCGTCTCGCCGTGACGATTGTCGGTGACCCAGGCGGTAAGGATCGAATCGCGGGTGGCGACAAAGCGGCCGGCGAGCCGAAGATTGAGGTAGTCGAGAACGTTGAGGAGTTTGTAAGCGCGCGCGTAACGCTGCGGTTCGCGCTTTTTGAGGTAGGCGATGTGGCCGGCCGAATCCTTGCCCGACAGGGCCGGCGCGCCGCCGGTCAGGCGCAGCCATCGCCATAGCGCGACCGGCCCGTAGCCGGCGACGCGGATCGGCCCTCCGGCGCGCTCGCCGATCGCCGTCTCGCCGCGCATGTCGAGCCAGGTCAGCGCGCGGCCGATCGCCTTGCCGTCGCGGTCGACGCAGACCGTTCCCTCGCCCTGGGTCGAGCAGCAGACGGCGACGACCGCGGCGCGAGCGTCAGGATCGTGGGAAAAGAGCTCGCCCGCGGCGCCGACCAACGCGCGCCACCAATCGTCCGGGTCCTGTTCGGCGGCGACGCCTTCGACGTAGAGCGCGACCGGCCGATAGGCCCAGTCGCGCACCTCGCCCTGGAGGGTCGCCAGCGCGCATTTGCAACCGGAGGTGCCGAGATCGACGGCGAGGACGAGACGCGTCTCAGCCATGGCGTCGCGCCTGCCGGCCCGGCCACGCCGGCGCGCGTCCGGCGACCGGCGGCGCTGTCTCGGCATAGCCCGCTGCGAGGCTTCGCTTCATTGACCGTTCGCCCGCGTTCGGCTGCGACCGATAAAAGGATCGCCCTGGCCAAGAATAAAAGATAGCGATAACTACTGTTTGTCAACCGCCGTTTTCTCGGGCGTAATCGCCCGCGGGGAGAAACCATGTCGCCTGCCCGCGCCCGCTCCGCCGAGCGCCGCCGAGCGCCGCCGCTCGAAGCCAAGAAGCAGCCCGAGCAGCAGCGCGCCGCCGAAACCGTCGAGCGCATTCTCGAGGCGACCGCCGCCGCGCTCGCCGACATCGGCTTCGAGCGGCTGTCGACCAATATCGTCTGCGCGCGCGCCGGCCTGACGCCGCCGGCTCTCTATCGCTATTTTCCCAACAAATATGCACTGCTCTACGAACTCGGGCGGCGCCTGATGCAGCGGCAGAACGCGCTCGTGCCGCTGTGGATCACGCCGCAGGCGCTGACCGGCTCGACCGCCGAGCTCGAACGCGCGCTCGCCGGGCTGCTGATCGACACGCGCCGCGTCACCGCCGAGACGATCGGCGGCGTGTGGATCATGCGGGCGCTGCGCGCTGCGCCGGCGCTGCAGGCCGTACGCCTCGAGTCGCACGCCGAAGTGACGAAAGCGCAGACCGCGCTGCTGGTCGAGACGCTTCCCGGCGCCGATCCCGCCGAACTGCGCCTCATCGGCCGCATCGCCGTCGAGATGATCTATGCTGCGGTCGAGATGCTGTTCGACGAGCCGCTCGACGTCGCGGCGACGGCGCGGATCGTCGCCTCGATGATCGCCAGCCAATTGTCGCGCGTCCAGGGAGGCGAAAAATGAACGCGGTTCCCCCGCCCATGCCCGACTATGCGTCGCGGTTCCTTGCGCAGCGCGCGGCCTTCGCCGCCGACCGCTACCCGCCCCTGCCCGTGCGGCGCGAACGGCTCGCACGGCTGCTCGGGCTGATCGACGACAACGAGCCGGCGCTGATCGCCGCGGTCGACGCCGATTTCGGCGGCCGCTCGGCGCAGGAGACACGCATCGCCGAGTTGCACGTGACGCGCAGCGCGATCAAATACGCGCGCCGCCATGTCGCGCGCTGGATGCGCACGCGCCGCGTCGCGACCGAACTCGCCTTCCTGCCGGCGACCAACCGGCTCGCGCCGCAGCCGCTCGGCGTCGTCGGCATCGTCTCGCCGTGGAACTACCCGATTCAACTGGCGCTGTGCCCGCTGGTCGGGGCGCTGGCGGCGGGCGACCGCGCGCTGCTCAAACCGTCGGAGCTGACGCCGCGCACGTCGGCGCTGCTCGCCGAACTGATCGGCAAATATTTCGAGCCCGGCCTCGTCAGCGTCGTCCTCGGCGACGGCGAGATCGGCAAGGCGTTCGTCGCGCTGCCGTTCGACCATCTGCTGTTCACCGGCTCGACCGCCGTCGGCCGGCAGGTGGCGGCCGCGGCGGCGGTCAATCTGACGCCGATCACCCTCGAACTCGGCGGCAAGTCGCCGGCGATCCTCGACGCCTCCTGCGACCTCGCCAAGGCGAGCGCGCGGATCGCCGCCGGCAAGCTCCTCAACGCCGGCCAGACCTGCGTCGCACCTGATTATCTGCTGGTTCCGCGCGGCCAGGCCGCAGCGGTCGCGTCGGCGATCGCCGCGGCGATGAAGCGCCTCTATCCGACGCTGGCCGCCAATCCCGACTACACCGCGATCATCAGCGATCGCCATCGCGCGCGGCTCGTCGGCCTCGTCGCCGAAGCGCGTGACGCGGGCGCCGAGATCGTCGAAGTCAATCCGGCCAACGAGAATTTCGACGGCGGGCGCAAGCTGGCGCCGAGCCTCGTCGTCGGCGCGCCGCCGTCGACGCGCGTGATGCGCGAAGAGATCTTCGGGCCGGTGCTGCCGATCGTCGAATACGACGACGTCGACGACGCGATCGGCGCCGTCAATCGCGGCGACAGGCCGCTCGCCCTCTATTGGTTCGGCCGGGATGCGGCGCGGCGCCAGCGCGTGCTGCGCGAGACGATCGCGGGCGGCGTGACGGTCAATGACTGCCTGCTCCATTTCGTGCAGGAGGGGCAGCCGTTCGGCGGCGTCGGCGCGAGCGGCGTCGGCGCATATCACGGCGAATGGGGCTTCCGCACCTTCAGCAAGCTGAAGCCGGTGTTCCGCCAGTCGGCGCTGAGCGGGTTCCCGCTTTTGCGACCACCCTACGGCAAAGTGACCGACTGGGCGCTCGGCGCATTGCGGCGCCTGCCCTGATGACGATGCGGCCGGCGGGCCGGCCAGACGCGCCGGCCCGCGCGTGGCCGCATCACGCGCGCAACACCCAGACCTTGCGCGGCGCCGGCGCGTCGTAGGTCGGCAGGTCCGCCATGTCGGACCACCCGCTTTCGTCCTGCTCGTTTTCGCCATCGTCCGCGGCGAGCGGCTCGCCGTCGCGGCGCCAAGATTCTGCGCGGGCCTTAACTTTCAGGCCGTCGAGGGTCAGCGCGCGCGCCTGCTCGATGCGGCGGACGATCGCTTCGGATTCGGCGCGAGCCTCGCGCGCGACGGTCCGGGCCTCGGCGCCGCCGCGGCGCGCGGCGATCATCGCCCGCAACTCCGCCTGCCAGGCCGCCTCGAGCGCCTCGCCATCGGCGAGCAGATGGAAGTCGAGCGGCAGCGGCGGCGCCTCGAACGGGGCGCTGCGAGCGGAATCGCGGCGCGCGCCGAGTCGGTCCATACGCCGTTGCAAAACCTCGTATCCGGGAACCGGGCGAGGCGCCGCCGGCTGGAACGGGGCGCGGAACGTCGTGGCGGTCGACAACCAAACCTTAGTCATGTCCATTCTCCAAAAGTTAACCCTGCGCCCTGAGTGTTACCGTAACGGAAAGTGAAGTCAATATACCCTTAAATGAAGACTTGGGTAACATAAACACTGTATTTAAATCAGGTTTGGCATTTAGCAGGGTAAAGCAGAATATTACAATTTTATGCTTTCACTCCTCTGATCATAGACTTTGCGCGCCGGCCGCGAGCGCGCCCGGACCCGGCCGTCGACGGCCTGGCTGTTTGACCGCGCCGCCACATTGCGATCACAACGCCCTGCCATGCAGCGGCGCGCATCCGCTGGAAAGCCGGCCTCGATGAAACCGCTTCGCCTCCTCGCCTGGTCGGCCGTCGCCTTCCTCGCTCTGGCGCGCTTCGCCGCCGCCGGCGACGCGGCGAGCGACGCGTTGCCGCCGACCCCGCCGCCGCGCCCCGCCGAACTCGGCCAGCCGAAGGAGGCGACGCCGGTCAGAACGGACGACGACGCCGCGGCCACAGACAAGGCCGCCGCCAAGCCCGGCGACAAGGCCGCCGCTCCCGACGTCGCCCAGCCGGAAATGACCCCCGAGGAGGCGGTGGCGCGCGCCAACGCCTATCTCGACTCGGCGCGGATAATGACCGCCGATTTCGTCCAGATCGGCCCCGACGGCCAGCGTTCGGAGGGCCAGCTCTACATCGATCGGCCCGGGCGCATGCTGTTCCACTACGATCCGCCGGCGCAGCTCGAGATCGTCGCCGACGGCCGCAGCGTCGCCGTCCGCGACCAGAAGATGGGCACCCAGGACCTCTATTTCATCGCCCAGACGCCGCTGAAATTCCTGCTCAAGAACCGCGTCGATCTCGCCAAGGACACGACGGTCAAACGGGTGACGGTCGACGACAACGCCGCGACGATCGAGATCGAGGACAAGGCGGCCTTCGGCGGCTCGGCCGAGATTGCGCTGGTTTTCGACCCCGACAGCTTCGCGCTCAAGCAGTGGACCGTGATCGACGCCCAGGGCCTCCAGACCGTCGTCTCGCTGTTCAACGTCGATCTGACGACCAAACCCGATCCGGCCCTCTTCCACATCGAACAGGCGCTGCCGTCCGGACCGAGCAACCGCCGCTGAGGCGGCCGCCCGTCGCCGCCAACTGTGGGCAAGTCGGCGCCGGCGGGTTTGCCGCGGCGCGGCGATCCGTCATGCTCGGCGTTTCCGACGACGAGGCCCGCCCGTTGCGCTTTTCAATCGCCACCTGGAACATCAATTCGGTGCGGCTGCGCATCGATCTCGTCGCGCGCTTCCTTGCCGAGCACCGCCCCGACGCGCTCTGCCTGCAGGAAACCAAGTGTCCGGACGGGCAGTTCCCGCTCGGCGCGTTCGCCAAGCTCGGCTATCCGCATGTCGCGATCAACGGCCAGAAGGGCTACCACGGCGTCGCGATCGCCTCGAAACTGCCGATCGCCGAGGCGAGCCCGCGCGACTTCTGCGCCAAGGGCGATTCGCGCCACATGTGGGTCAAGCTCGGCGGTCGAGCCAATGGCCTCGAGATCCATAATTTCTACGTTCCCGCCGGCGGCGACGAACCCGATCCGTCGATCAACGACAAGTTCGCCCACAAGCTCGCCTTCATCGACGAAATGGCGGATTGGTTCGCCTCCGACGCCATCGCCGCCGGCCGCGCGATCCTGGTCGGCGACCTCAATGTCGCGCCGCTCGAGCACGACGTGTGGAGCCACAAGGCGCTCATCGACGTCGTCAGCCACACGGCCGTCGAAGTCGAGAAACTGACCCGCGCCCAGGCGGCCGGACCATGGGTCGACGCGCTGCGCCGCTTCGCGCCGGCCAATCAAAAACTCTACACATGGTGGAGCTATCGTTCGCCCGACTGGGCCAAGGCCGACAAGGGCCGACGGCTCGACCACGTCTGGGTGAGCGCGGCGCTCGCCGACAAGGTCACGGCGATGCGGGTGGTGCGCGACGCGCGCGGCTGGGAGCGCCCCTCGGACCACGCGCCGGTGATCGTCGAACTGGCGCTCTGAGCGCGACGCATCGAGGCATGGACAAGCGCGCGGCGAGCCGCTTGACTGTCGAGGCGAGGCGGAAACGCGCCGCGCCGCGGGAGGAGCTGAAAGTATGAAGTGGCGGCTGTTGAAGGCGGCGCTGAAGTTCCTCGCCGCGCTGGTGATCGTGGCGGCCGCCGGCGCAGCCTATCTCTTCTATCGCGCCATGCCCGCCTATTCCGGATCGGTCGCGCTGCCCGGCCTCAGCGCCGAAACGCGCGTATGGCGCGACGGCTACGGCGCGCCGCACATTTTCGCCGCCAATCTCGACGACGCGATGCGCGCGCTCGGCTATGTCCACGCCAGCGAGCGGCTCTATCAGATGGAGGTCAACCGCCGCGTCGGCCAGGGCCGCATCGCCGAGATCGCCGGCGCCGACCTCGTCCCGGTCGATCGCTTCACGCGCACGCTCGGCCTCTACCGCCTCGCCTCGGAGAGCTACGAGGCGCTGTCGCCGTGGGCGCAGCAGCGGCTCGAAGCCTACTCCGGCGGCGTCAACGCCTTCCTCGACAGCCACCCCAACGCCTTGCCGCCGGAGTTTCTCATTCTCGGCGACCGGCCCGCGCACTGGACGCCGGCCGACTCGCTGGTGTGGGGCAAGCTGATGTCGCTGCAGCTCAGCGGCAATTACGCGCTGGAGAGCCTGCGCGCGCGGCTCGCCGAGAAGCTTCCCGCCGACAAGGCGGCGTGGCTGTTCCCTTCGCCGAAGCCGGGCTGGCCGATCACCACCGCGCCGGCCGCGCACGCCGATCACGCCAGCCTCGACGACGTGCGCGATCGCATCGGGGCGCTCGTTCAGGCGAGCCACGGCGCATCGAACGAATGGGTCGCCGCCGGCGCCCGCAGCGAAACCGGCAAACCGATCCTCGCCAACGATCCCCATCTCCAGCTCGGCGCGCCGATCCTGTGGTATCTCGCGCGCATCGTCACGCCGCAGATCTCGCTCGAGGGCGCGACGATTCCGGGCCTGCCGGTGGTGCTGCTCGGCCAGAGCGACCGTATCGCGTGGGCGCTGACCAATGCCGACACGGACGCCCAGGACCTGTTCGTCGAGACCGTCGATCCGAGCGATCCGACGCAATACCTGACCCCAGACGGCGCGAAGCCGTTCCTGGTCCATGACGAGACGATCCACGTCAAGGACGCCCCCGACGTCAAGCTGCATATCCGCGCGACCCGGCACGGGCCGGTGATTTCCGACGTCGACAGCGACCTCGCCGCCCTGGCCGGCCCCGGCAAGACGATCGCCCTCGCTTTCACCGGCCTTGGCGATCGCGACACGACCGCCGAGGCGCTGATGCGCGTCAACGCCGCGCGCAACTGGAGCGAGTTCGTCGATGCGCTCCGGCTCTACCAGACGCCGACCCAGAACTTCGCCTACGCCGACGTCGACGGCGACATCGGCTTCATCAGTCCCGGCCTGCTGCCGACCCGAAAATCGGGCGACGGGCTGGCGCCGGTCGACGGCGCCTCGGGCGCGGCGGACTGGACGGGCGTGATGGCCTTCGACCAGGCGCCGCAGATCCACAACCCCGACGCCGGCTTCATCTTCAACGCCAACAACGCGATCGTCACGCCCGACAAGGCCGCCGAATATGGCCGCGACTGGGAGGAGACCTTCCGCGCCCGCCGCATCCAGCAATTCTTCGACGCCAATCCCAAGCTGAGCCTCGATCTCTCGGCGGCGATGCAGGCCGACCACCTCACGCTCGACGCCGGGGAGCTGCTGCCGCTGCTCGAGCGCGCGACGCCCAGCGACGAGCGAGCGCGCCAGGCGATGGCGCTGCTCTCGGCGTGGAACAGCGTGATGGACAAGGATCGGCCCGAGCCGCTGATCTACACCGCCTTCCTCCGGGCGCTGCACCGCATCGTGCTGGTCGAGAAGACCGGCCTGTCGATGAAGGAGAAAGGGCCGTTCGCCGCCGAAACCCTGATCTCGCTGCTGACCGAACATCCGCAATGGTGCGACGCGCCCGGCAAGCCGGATCCGGATTGTCGCGCGACGCTGGCGCGCGCGCTCGACGAAGGGCTCGCCGAACTGGTGCGGCGCGACGGCCCCGACATGACGCAATGGCGCTGGGGCAAGGAGCATGTCGCGCAGCTGCAGCACACGGTCTACAGCCACATCCCGCTGCTCGACCGGGTGAGCGACCTCAGCATGCCGTCGAGCGGCGGCTTCTACACGCTCGATCGCGGCGGCGGTTTCGACGCGCCGCCCGACCAGCCCTACGCCCGCACCCACGGCGGCGGCTATCGCGGAATCTACGATCTCGCCGACCCCGACAAGTCGCGCTTCATCATCGCCACCGGCGAATCCGGCCATATCTTCTCGCCGCACTACCGCGATCTCGCGCCGCTATGGATCGACGGCAAGTCGATTACGCTCGCCGGCGACGAGGAGACGCTGAAGCGCGCCGGAGCGCTGGAGCTNNCGCTTCGCTTTGCTCGCGATGACGAGCCCGATGTTTCAACTTGAACGCGTCATGTCCTAACAGCGACATCGACGCGCTTGGCCTGAGGGGCCGGTTGGCTCTACGCTGGGCGGCGGTTCCGAGCGAGGGTTGCGGCGTGCGTCTGTTGGTGGTGGGGGCCGGTTCGACCGGCGGCTATTTCGGCGGGCGTCTCGCCGCGGCGGGGCGCGACGTCACGTTTCTGGTGCGCCCGGCGCGGGCGGCGAAACTGCGAGAGACCGGGCTGCGCATCGTCAGTCCGCACGGCGACGCGACGCTGGCCCCGAAGGTCGTCACGCCCGACGCCCTCGCTGAAACTTACGACGCCGTGCTGCTGACCGTGAAGGCGTATCAGCTCGCCGCGGCGATGGAGGATTTCGCGCCGGCGATCGGCCCGGACGGCATGATCCTGCCGGTCCTCAACGGCATGCGGCACATGGAGCTGCTGGCGCAGCGCTTCAGTCCAGGCAACGTCGTCGGCTGCGCCCTGAAAGTGTCGACGACGCTCGACGAGGACGGCCGTGTCGTCCAGCTCTCGCCGATGCAGGAGCTCGCCTATGGCGAACTCGACAGCGCGTTGACGCCGCGCATGCGCGCACTCGACGAATTCATGCAGGCGGCGGCGATCGGCGCGCGGCTGTCGAGCGCGATCCGCCGCGAGATGTGGGAGAAGTGGACCTTGCTCGCGGCGCTCGGCGCGATCAATTGCCTGATGCGCGGCGCGATCGGCGAGATCGAGGCCTGCCCGGGCGGGGCCGCGTTTGCCCTGCAATTGCTGGGCGAAGTCGTCGCCATCGTCGCCGCGGTCGGCGTTGCGCCGTCGGACGGCTTCCTCGCCGGCGCGCGAGCGGTGCTCACCGAGAAAGGATCGCCCCTGGCGTCGTCGATGTACCGTGACTTGCAGGGCGGCAAGCCGATCGAAGCCGAAGCGATCGTCGGCGATATGCTCCGCCGCGGCGCCAAGGCGGGGATCAACGCGCCGCTGCTCTCCGCCGCCTACGTCTGCCTGTCGGTCTATCGGAGCAGGATCGACGCGGGTCGATAAGGCGCGTCGCTTTGAGACGAAGCCGACCGTGTTCGCTTCTTTGTCATTCCCGCGAAAGCGGGAATCCAGGGGGGAAAGAGCGCATCGGTCGCCAAGTCTGGGTTCCCGCTTTCGCGGGAATGACATTGCTGCCGATTCCGGCAATTCGCGTAATGCTCTCGTTCGTAGCGAAGTGCGGCGAGGGAGCGGCGCGCCGCGTGGAAGTTCCTTCCGCCGGCTCAGGCGCCGACGGTGCGATCGGGATAGGCGAGTTCGTGCCGGCTGCGCCATTCGGGCTTGACGTAGTTGACGATCAGCGAGCGACGTACGCCATTGATCGGCCGCTTGTGGAAGCCATGCCAGGTGTCGCTCGCGGGAATGAAGATCAACCCGCCATTGCGCCGATGGGGCGCAGTGGCGACGAGGTTGAAGTCGGCGTCGAGGATGTCGGTGCCCCACGCCTCGCTGCCCGGCTCGGTCGACAGATAGACCAGCATGGTGAACAGCTTGGCGCCGATGTCGGTGTGCGGCTCGAGCCAGAAGCCGTCGGTGTCGAGGCAATATTCGATGCGCAGATGGCTCTTGTCGCGCAGCTCGACGCCGCAAAGCCTCTCGATCCGCTCGACCGTCACAGCCGACTGGAAGCCGGCGGCGAGGGACTCGCACACCCGATGACGGCGGCGATTGTCGAGGCCGAAGAACACACGCGAGCTGTTGTGCGTCTCGCGCTTGCCGCGTGTGTCGTCGATGTTGGGCGGTCGCGCCGGCAGCGCGTCGATCGCGTCGCAGACGGCGACCGGCAGGATGTCGGAGAGCAGCCAATGGCGGAACGGCGCCGCCGAGAAGTCGCTGGCCTCGAAGCAGCGCACGAGGCTTGCCGAGACGGCGGCAGCGTCAGCCACGGGCGCCTCCCGCATTGGCGGCGCGGCGCGGTCTGATGAGCTTCAACGCCTGCTTGGCCCGGGCGGAAACGCGGTGGCGGAACAATTCGCGCCGGGCGGCGAAATCGCTGGTCATCCAGTTGACCATCACGTAGCGCCGCACGCCCTCGAACGGTTCGTGGCCGTGGAACGAGCAGTCGGAGCGGCGGAACGCGATCATCGCGCCGAGGTCGGGCGGCGCCTCGCAGATCATGTCGTTGAGGTCGGTCGCCGAGCGCAGCAGCCGCAGCCGTCCGCCCTTCGCCTCCCAGGCCTCGTTGAAGTAGATCAGCGCCGTGATCAGCTTGGTCGACGTGTCGGTGTGGATGCGGCCGTCTTTGGCGGCGCAGCGTCCGCGCACGGTGATCATCTGCGGCCGGCCGACGAGATTGACGCCGAACTTCTCGGAGAAGGCGCGCGCCGCTTCTTCGCTTCGCAGTTCGTGGATCAGCCGCCGGAACAGCGGCCCATAATGCGTCATTTCGACCGGCAGCAAGCCGGAATCCTCGATCTCGGGAAAATCGTCGCGGATCGCCGCCGCGTCGGCGGGGCGGATCGCATTGTCGACGACAGTGAAAGTGAACGGCTCGCGCGTCAACGGCGCAAGCTGCAGCGCTTCGAGGTCGAGCAGCGACATCGGCGTTCCGCTCCCTTGAGGACGTTGGCGCACCGTAACCGGCGCAGCCCAAAAATGACCCAGCTCAGTCGGCCGCGCGACAATCCGTCGCATTTTTGCGCGCCCAAGGCGCGCCACAAGCGCTTGCGACGGCTGCGCTTTCGACGCCTAAGCGGCGCCCCTAGGCCGCCGGCGCCGCAGCCGCATCGAGTTCGGCGAGATCGTCGGCGGCGAGCGCCAGGGTCGCGGCGCGAATCAGGCTGTCGACCTGCGCGGGCGAGGTCGCGCTGGCGATCGGCGCCGTGACGCCCGGCTGCGCGATCAGCCACGCGAGCGCCACTTCGGCCGACTTGGCGCCATGGCGCGAAGCGACCGCGGCGAGCGCGTCGACGATGCGCAGGCCGCGCGGATTGAGATAGCCGCGCACGCCGCCGCCGCGCGGGCTCTGGCCGAGATCGGCGGGCGTGCGGTACTTGCCGGCGAGGAACCCTTTGGCGAGGCTGTAATAGGTGATGACGCCGATCTCCTCGGCGACGCAGAGGTCGCGCAAGCCGCCCTCGAAGGCGCTGCGGTCGTAGAGATTGTACTCTGGCTGCAGGACCTCGTAGCGCGGCAGGTCTTGCGCGCGCGAGGCTTGGAGCGCCGCCGAGAGTTGCGCGGCGGAAAAATTCGACGCGCCGCACCAGCGAATCTTGCCCTTGTCGATCAGCCGCCGATAGGCGCCGAGCGTCTCGGCGTGCGGAACCGAATCGTCGGGCCAGTGCGACAGATAGAGGTCGATCGTCTCGACGCCGAGCCGCCTCAGCGACGCTTCGACCGCTTGCTCGATATAGGCGGGAGACAAGCCCTTCCTGCCCGGCCCCATCGGCGAGCCGACCTTGGTGACGATGGTGACTTCGCTGCGCTTGCCGCGCGCCTTCAGCCACGCGCCGATGATCGTCTCGGATTCGCCGCCCTTGTTGCCCGGCGCCCAAGCCGAATAGACGTCGGCGGTGTCGATCGCGCCGAGGCCGGCGCCGACGAAGCGGTCGAGCAGGTCGAACGCGGTCTTGGCGTCGGCCGTCCAGCCGAACACATTGCCGCCGAACACGACGGGAGCAATCGAAAGGTCGGTGCGGCCGAGACGACGCTTGTGCATCGAGCGACTCCCAATTCTGCATCTAGACCCGTGCGGCGTTGTCCCTTGCCGCCGGCGCCCCTCGTCCTGAGGCGCCGCGAAGCGGCCTCGAAGGACGCTCCAGCTCGCGCGAACGCTGGTGCAAACTCGAGCATCCTTCGAGGCCATCGCTACCGCGATGGCGCCTCAGGATGAGGTCCGCGTAAGCTCAAAACGCGACAGGCTCACGGCACTTCCCTCACCGCGCCGCGCGCGGCGCTGGTGGCGAAGGTCGCGTAGGCGCGCAAAGCCTTGGAGACCTTGCGGGCGCGCGGCGCGGCGGGCTTCCAGGCGTCCTTGCCCCTGGCCTCGATCGCGGCGCGGCGGCGCGCCAGTTCCGCTTCGCCGACCTTGAGCTCGACCTTGCGGCCGGGAATGTCGATGGCGATGCGGTCGCCCGGCTCGATCAGCGCGATCGCGCCGCCCTCCGCCGCCTCGGGCGACACATGGCCGATCGACAGGCCCGATGTGCCGCCGGAGAAGCGGCCGTCGGTGATCAGCGCGCAGGTCTTCCCGAGGCCCTTCGACTTGATGTAGCTCGTCGGGTAGAGCATTTCCTGCATGCCCGGCCCGCCGCGCGGCCCCTCGTAGCGGATGACGACGACGTCGCCGGCGACGACTTCGCCCGCGAGAATGCCGCGCGACGCGTCGTCCTGGCTCTCGAACACTTTCGCCGGCCCCTCGAACTCGAGCACGCTGGCGTCGACGCCGGCCGTTTTGACGATGCAGCCGTCGAGCGCGAGGTTGCCCTTCAGCACCGCCAGGCCGCCGTCCTTCGAATAGGCGTGGTCGAGATCGCGGATGACCCCCTTCTCCCGGTCTTCGTCGAGCGACTCCCAGCGCGCCGCCTGGCTGAACGCGACCTGGGTCGGCACGCCGCCGGGCGCCGCGGCGAAGAACTCGCGCGTCGCCTTCGACGCGCCGCGCTTGACGTCCCAGCGCGCCAAAGCCTGCTCGAGCGTCTCGGCGTGGACCATCTTGACGTCGCGGTTGAGCAGGCCGGCGCGATCGAGTTCGCCGAGTATGCCCATGATGCCGCCGGCGCGGTGGACGTCCTCGACGTGCACGTCGGGCACCGACGGCGCGACCTTGCACAAGTTCGGCACGCGCCGCGACAGGCGATCGATGTCTTCCATGGTGAAGTCGAGCTCCGCCTC
>PLRT01000031.1:0-30737 GCA_003164915.1 Hyphomicrobiales bacterium
TCGAGGGCACCTACAAGGAGCGGTTCCTGCTCCACTACAACTTCCCCCCCTACTCGGTCGGCGAGACCGGGCGCATGGGCGCGCCCGGCCGGCGCGAGATCGGCCACGGCAAGCTCGCCTGGCGCGCGATCCGTCCGATGCTGCCGACTTCGGCGGAGTTCCCCTACACGATCCGCGTCGTGTCGGAGATCACCGAGTCGAACGGCTCGTCGTCGATGGCGACGGTGTGCGGCTCATCGCTGGCGCTGATGGATGCGGGCGTGCCGCTCAAGCGGCCGACCGCCGGCATCGCCATGGGCCTTATTCTCGAAGGCGACCGCTTCGCGGTCCTGTCCGACATTCTCGGCGACGAGGACCACCTCGGCGACATGGACTTCAAGGTCGCCGGCACCACCGAGGGGGTCACCTCGCTACAGATGGACATCAAGATCGCCGGCATCACCGAGGAGATCATGCGCGTCGCCCTCGCTCAGGCGAAGGATGGGCGACTGCACATCCTGGGCGAGATGAACAAGGCGCTGCCCGACGCCCGCTCCGAGCTCGGCGAGTTCGCGCCGCGTATCGAAACGATGAAGATCCCAACCGACAAGATCCGCGAAGTGATCGGCACCGGCGGCAAAGTGATCCGCGAGATCGTCGAGAAGACCGGCGCCAAGATCAACATCGAGGACGACGGCACGGTCAAGATCGCCTCCGCCGACGGCGCCAAGATCAAGGCGGCGATCAACTGGATCAAGGGCATCGCCGCCGAGCCGGAGGTCGGCGCGATCTATGACGGAACCGTGGTCAAGACGATGGAGTTCGGCGCCTTCGTCAACTTCTTCGGCTCGAAGGACGGCCTCGTCCACATTTCCCAGCTCGCCAAGGGCCGCGTCGCCAAGACCACCGACGTCGTCAAGGAAGGCGACAAGGTCAAGGTCAAGCTGATGGGCTTCGACGACCGCGGCAAGGTCAAGCTTTCGATGCGCGTCGTCGACCAGCAGACCGGCGAGGACCTGGAAAAGAAGGAAAAGGACGCAGCCGAGCCCGCGGCGTCCCAAGGCTGATCCCGCGTTAACCCTACGGGGTTAATTCCGGTTAACCCACGAAATCGCCAGAGCGGCGCCGCACCGGCGCCGCTCTTTGTCGTTTTTCTGCGGGCGTCCCGTAACGACGTTTCGTCAACCGCGCCTGCCGAGAATTGCCCGCGTTAAGGCGAGCGAAACGTCGACCGCGCAGACTGTCCGATCAACGAATCCAGCCCAAGAGTCTTCCATGCAAGTCAGTTTCACCGACGCGCTCGAAGGCGGCCGCGCCGTCCGCTCGATCGGCCGGATCAAGGCTTTCGGTCGCTGGCGCGCCGCCGACGAGCCGGCGACCGACGCCGACCGCCGCGCGTTGCTGCTGGCGCTCACCCGCGAAGCCGAGGAATACGGCGCCGACGCTCTGGTCGAGGTCCGCTTCGAAGTCGACGAGACCGCCGAGATCGACGGCGTGAGCCTGCGCCGGCTGGTCGCCACCGGCGCGGCCGTCAGCGCCTCGCTCGCCGCCTGAGATCCGGCGCGGCGGCGCTAGCCCGACCGCCGCGCCGCCAGCCCGAACAGCGTGAAGGCGCACACCTCGCGCCCGCCCTGGTTGACGCCGGAAATGCGCATGCCGATCAGGCCCCAGCCCGGCCGCCGGATCTCGCGCATCGATTCGACCCGCAACGAATATGCGATCGTATCGCCGACCTTGACCGGCGCCGTCCAGCGCAGGTCGCGCACGCCGCGGCCGAGGCCGAGCGGCGGCGGCGCCTCGCCTTTCGCCGCCGCGGCCTGATGCTGCCCGCGGCGTCCGTCGACCAGGAGCCGCATCGACACGCTGACGGTGTGCCAGCCTGACGCGACGAGGCCGCCGAAGATCGACTTCGCCGCCGCCGCCTCGTCGAGGTGAAAAGGCTGTGGGTCGTACTTCTGCGCGAAGGCGACGATCTCATCGCGAGTGAAAGTATGCGACCCGAG
Source organism: Hyphomicrobiales bacterium (assembly GCA_003164915.1). GTDB lineage: Bacteria > Pseudomonadota > Alphaproteobacteria > Rhizobiales > Beijerinckiaceae > Roseiarcus. The sequence goes on from PLRT01000031.1 coordinate 1,983, forward strand.
CGACGCCGCCTGGCCGACCGCGTGGTCCTCGTACCACAACCCGATCATCGCGCGGCCTCGCCGTCGGGACGGCGGCGAAAGAGCACCGACCCCTGCTGCCGCAGCACGACTTCGCGATCCTGATTGAGGAGCTCGAACCGCATCTCGATCAGGCCGATTTCGGGACGCGAGCGTGACGGCCGCGCACCGATCGTCGTGCGGCGCACGCTCAGGCGGTCGCCCGGCTTGACCGGCTTGAGCCAGTCGATCGAGTCGAGGCCCGGCGAGCCCTGCGCGCTCGAGCGCAGGAAGACCTCGTCGCAATTGATGCGCATCATGATCGCTGCGCTGTGCCAGCCGGAAGCGATCAGGCCGCCGGCCATCGTCTCTCGCGCCGCGACCTCGTCGAGATGGAACGGCTGCGGATCAAATGCGCGCGCGAAGGTCATGATCTCTTCGGCGGTCACCGCGTAATCGCCGTATTCCGCCGTCTCGCCCGGCGGAAAATCCTCGAAATAGAGCCGATCCATCACGTCCGTCTCAGGTGGCGAAGCGGAAGTGCAGGACATCGCCGTCCTGGACGACGTAGTCCTTGCCCTCGAGCCGGAACTTGCCCGCCTCGCGCGCGCCCGCCTCGCCCTTGTGGGCGACGTAGTCGTCATAGGCGATCGTCTCGGCGCGGATGAAGCCCTTCTCGAAGTCGGTGTGGATGACGCCGGCGGCCTGCGGCGCCCGCGCGCCCTTCTCGACCGTCCAGGCGCGCGATTCCTTCGGCCCGACCGTGAAGAAGGTGACGAGATGCAGCAGATCGTAGCCGGCGCGAATGACGCGGTTGAGGCCGGGTTCGGCGAGACCGACCGCCTCGAGATAGTCCCTCTGCTCGGCCTGCGGCAGCACCGCGATCTCGCTCTCGATCTTGGCCGAGACCACCACCGCCGCCGCGCCCTCCTTGGCCGCGACCTCGCCCACCTTGTCGGCGAAGGCGTTGCCCTTGTCGGCCGAGGCTTCCTCGACGTTGCAGACATAGAGCACGGGCTTCGACGACAGCAGGCCGAGCGACTGGAATTGCCTGTGCTGGTCGCGGCTGACCCCGGCGGCGCGCGCCGGTCGGCCCTCGCGCAATTCGGCCAGGCTGCGCACGGCGAGGTCGTGCAGCTCTTTCGTCTCCGCGTCGCCGCCCTTGGCCTTCTTTTCCATCGCGACGACCCGCCGCTCGAGGCCTTCGAGATCGGCGAGCATCAGCTCGGTCTCGATCGTGGCGATGTCCGACAGGGGATCGATGCGGCCCTCGACATGAGTGACGTCGCCGTCCTCGAAGCAGCGCACGACATGGGCGATGGCGTCGCATTCGCGGATGTTGGCGAGGAACTGGTTGCCGAGCCCCTCGCCCTTCGAGGCGCCGCGCACCAGGCCGGCGATGTCGACGAAGGTCAGGCGGGTCGGGATGATCTCCTTCGAGCTGGCGATCGCCGCGAGCGTCGTGAGCCGCGGATCGGGCACGGCGACGTCGCCGACGTTGGGCTCGATGGTGCAGAACGGGTAGTTGGCCGCCTGAGCCGCCGCGGTCTGGGTGAGCGCGTTGAAAAGCGTCGATTTGCCGACGTTCGGCAGGCCGACGATGCCGCATTTGAAGCCCATGGAGACGCGCTCGCCAATGCTGACGTTCGGCGCTCGAATGACGGCAGCGGCGCGCTGAGTCCCTTCTCCCCGCGCGCGGGGAGAGGGAAGAGCGCCGCATCCGCCGAGCGACGGAACGCTTCAAGAAAGTTCGAGCGGCCCTATGCGCGGGCGCGGGCGAAAAGGCAAGTGGCGGAATGTCGGGACACGCCGTTGTCAGGCCCGGTCGATGCGGCCGGAATAGCAGCCTCGCTTGGCGTAATGGGCGTGGATGTAGCTCACCTCGGCGTTGGCCAGCAGCCGGGCGATGAGCGGCTCGACGGCGGCGCCCTCGACGATGTCGGCGTCGAGCATCATGCCGCTGGCGTCGAAGGCGCGCAGCGACAGCAGCCGCGCGCGCATCACCGCCGGCACGTCGTCGACCCGGTCGTAGGCGGCTGCGGCGCCTTCGCGCACGAAGATCGCGTGCGAGGCCCGATAGGGCGTGTCGGCCGGCTGGCAGACGTGGTTGAGCAGCAGCACGGTCTCGCCCGGCGCGGCGTCGCGCATCTCCACCCGGCAGGGAAAGGCCTGCGGCTTGTCGGCGACATAGCGCTTGACGCCGAGACTGGCCAACTCGTCGTCGCGCAATCCGAACAGGCGCCGGAAAGGTTCGGGCGACAGCCCGCTGATGCGGAAAGCCATGGGGAACTCCAAATTGTCGGGAGCGCACCCAATCAGCCGCGCGGCGCGGCCGCCACCCGGTTCCTGCGGTCGCGTTCGACCGCGTGGCGCGTTTGCGCCGCGCCTCCCTCGTCGACGCCGGCGCGCGCTCGGGGTAATCTCACCCCATGCGAGAGGGACAATTCAGCCGCACCGCGCTCGGCGCCGCCGGGCGTCGCGCCGCGCATCAGGTCATCGACGGCGCGCGCGTGTTCGACGACCCGCTGGCGCTGCGCATTCTGGGGCCGGACGCGGACGCCGCAGTCGCCGAGGCGCGCGCCGACCCGGCCTTGCGCGGGTTGCGCTTCTACGTCGCCATGCGCAGCCGCTTCGCCGAAGACGCGGCGCGACGCGCGATCGCGCACGGCATACGGCAAATCGTCGTCCTCGGGGCCGGCCTCGACACGTTCGCCTATCGCGTCGAGCCGATCGAGGGGTTGCGCGTCACCGAGGTCGACCATCCGGCGACGCAGGCCGAGAAGCGCCGCCGCCTTGCAGCTGCAGCGATCGCCGCGCCGTCGCACGTCGTCTACGCAGCTTGCGATTTCGAGACCGAGAGCCTGGCGGACGCGCTGGCGGCGTCGGGGTTCGACGCCGGGCGGCCGAGCGTCTTCCTCTGGCTCGGCGTCGTCCCCTATCTCACCGAGCCGGCGATTTTCGCCACCCTGGCCTTTATCGGCGCCTTGGCGGGCGGAAGCGAAGTCGTGTTCGACTATTCCAGTATGGCGGCCCCGATCGCCGGGGGAGGCCGGCGCCGAGTGCATGAAATCGTCAGGGCGCGAGCGGAGGCCGCCGGCGAGCCGTTGCGGACCTTCTTCGCGACGCCCGCGCTGCACGAAAAGCTGCGCGCGTTCGGCTTTCGCAGCATCGAAGACCTCGATCCCAACGAAATTGTGGCGCGCTTCTTCCCCGAACGCGCCGCCCGGTCGAGCGAAGGGGGCGGGCATTTCGTCCTGGCCGGGACGTCGCCGCCGCGCGCGGCGACCGCCTGAACCGACTTCACAGCCGCGCTTTGGCCTGGGAGACGGTGAGGAAAGTGAATTCCTGGATGCCGATGTCGGTGATCACGTCGGCGCCGAGCCGGGCGTTGACGGACTTGATCAGCGACGCGGTCATCTTCTTGAGATCGAATTGCTCGAGGTGGTCGAAGTCGATCGTCGGATCGTCGTAGAGGTAGCGGAACGCTTCGTCGACGATGAAGGCGTCGGGCGGCAGCGGCGCCTTCGCCGCCGCGGCGTTGTCGACGACATAGGAGAGCTGCGCGACGATGTAGCCCTTGACCGCGCCGTCGCGGATCTTCGGGACGTTGAACTCCTTGGTCTTCTTGAGCTCCTTCGGCGTCTTGGCCTCGACGGCGGCGGGATGGGCCGCCTCAGCGCGGAAATGCGTCGTCGCGTAGCCCGCCGCAAGCGTCGTCAGGCAGGCCCAGAATCCGATCATGATGATGCGGATCATTGGTCGTCCCAGTAGCGATCCGAATAGGTCCCGTCGGACTGGCTGTCGCGGATCGCCTGCGTGATGATGTTCGAGACCGCGCGCGCCGCGGTCAATTGCGTGCTGAGCAGGCGGCGGTTGGTTTCGAGCCGCGTCTGCAGGTCGCCGAGCGCGGCGGCGAGGACCGGGCCGAGCCGCTGGCCGGCGACACTCGGCGCCAGCCGATTGAGCTCGAGCAGGCCTTGGCTCTTGCGGCGATTGAACGCGTCGTAATCGACCGGCCCGCGCCGCGCGATCGCCTGACTTTCCTCCTCGAGCGCCAGATTGATGCGCTCGATCGCCGGCAGGATCATCGCCGCCGGCGACTGCGGACGGCCGTTGGACGCAAACTTCAGGACGGCGCTCACGAGCGCTTCTCGCCGGCGAACAGGACCGCGCCGCTGTCGACGTCGGCGCCGCTCGGCAGCGCCAGCGAATTGGCGCTCATCTGCGCGGTGGCGGCGGTCGCGGCGGAGTCGGCGCGCCGCACTTCTTCGAGCGCCTCGGAGGCGGCGCCGAGCGGATGGCTGGCAAACAGACGCTTGGCGATGCCGAGCGCGTCGGACTTGGCGATCTGCCGCGACACCTGATCGGCGAGCATCGACTTCCACATGTCGCCGGCGAGCCCCTGGCCGAAGATCGAGCTCGCGTCCTTCGGCAGCATCTCGCTGACGAAACTGTTGAGCATCACCGCCTCGAAATTGGTCTGGACCTTGGCGGCCTTTTCGTCGACGGCGCCGGCCGCCGTCGCCGCCTCGGCGGCGAAGCGCGCGCGCGCGTCGGCGGCCGACGGCCCGTTCGCCGCCGCGGGCGCAGTCGCGGCAAGCGTGTCGGCAAAGTCGGTGGCGTTCGCGCCTGCCGCGGCGCCGAGCGCGTTGAGCCGCTGCGCGACGGCGGCGGCGCGCGCCGGGTCGGCGGCCTTGGCGACCTCCAGCACGATGTCCGAGGAAGCGTCGATGGCCATGGGTTCCCCGTGGGTGTAGCTGGCGGCGACCTTCCGCCCGCAGGCTTACGCCGAGCTTGACGGCGGCTTGCCGAGGGTGCGCTCGATCAGCTCGGCGAGTTCGCGCCGCTGCTGCTGGTCGCGAAATTTGCCCTCGAGATCATCGTGCGCGCGTTCGGCGAGCTTGGCGCGCGCGCCTTCCTTGAGCGCCTCGCGCGACTGAGCGGCGTAGGCCGCGTCGGCGGCGGCGATCTCGGCCTCGAGCCGGCGGATGCGCCCCATCGCCACTTCGGCCAGCGGACCATAGGCGGCGAGCCCCTCGCCGACCGCCCGCCAGGTCGCCTGTTCGTCTTCGGCGAGTCCGTCGCGCCGCTGCCCGATCTGCGCCAGCCGCCACGCCGCAAGGTCGTGAAGCTGCCGCTGCAGCTTGCCGATCCGCGCCAGGGTTTCGAGCCGCCGCTTCATCGTTCAGCCAGTCGCCAGCCAGGCGGCGAACGCCGCCATGAATTCGCCGAGCATAGGTCGGGCGGTGAAATAGAGCAGCAGCAGGCCGCCGGCGACGATGAACGGCGTCGCGACATAGAAGATCGCGATCTGCGGCGTCAGACGGCTGATGAGGCTCATCGCCAAGTTGACGGTGATCGCATAGAGGAAAAACGGCGACATGACGCGCAGCGCGATGCGGAATGATTCGGCGAGCATGTCGGCAACCTGCCTGAGCGAATAGCCGGGGTCGAAGTCGGCGCCCATCGGAATGGCGCGGTAGGACGCGACGAGGCCGCGCAGCACCTCCCAATGCGCGTCGGTGATGAAGATCAACGCCGTCGCGGAGAGAACCACCAAGGTGGCGAGCGGCGGCAACATGGCGTCGGGCTCGATCTCGACGCCGAACGGATTGGCGAGGCCGAGCATGGCCGACGCGCCGACCGCCATCGTCTCCAGCGCCAGAAACATCAGCCGGCCGAGCACGCCGATGGTCGCGCCGATCGCGCTCTCGACCACGATCAGGCGCAGCGCCGGCAGCGGGTCGGCGCTCAGCGACCGCAGCGGGGCCTGGTCGATCAACGCCGGCGTCAGCGCCAGCGTCGTCGCCACGGCGACGAACAACCGCACCTGCATCGGGATCTGGGCGTTCGCCCAGCCCGGCATCAGCATCAGGCAGCCGCCGATGCGACAGAACAGCACGAACACCGCCAATGTCAGGTTGGGATCGAACAGGCGGGCGATGTCGCCGTTCGCGTCCACTAGGAAATCGCGCCCAGCGACTTGACCTCGAAGCCGCGCGCGATCTCGAGCTGCGACAGCACCGGCAGGGTCGGGAACATCCGCTCGATGATCATGCGCACGTAGGATCGCGTCTCCGCAGTCGTCACCAGCGCAAAGAGGTGCTTGTCCTCCATGCGTTTGCGGATCGCCGCAGAGGACTCGGTGGCGAACTGCTCCATCAGGCGCGGGTCGATGTCGAACTCGACGATTTCGCCCTTGGCGTCGCGCTTGAGGCTCTGGTGGAAAACCATGTCCCAGCGGTTGCCGAGCCTCAGCACTCTCAGCACGCCGTCGTCCTGGATCTCGCCGCAGATCTGCTGCGCGAGGCGCACACGCACGTGCTCGACGATCTGCTCCGGCCGCCGCACGTGCGGCGCGACCTCGGCGATCGCCTCGAGGATGAGGCTGAGATTGCGGATCGACACCCGCTCGGCAAGCAGCAGTTTCAGCACCGCCTGCAGGCCGGAATAGGAGATCTGCGACGGGCTGAGTTCGTCGACCAGCCGCTTGTATTCCGGTTCGAGCCGATCGAGCAGCGCGCGCATGTCCTTGTAGGACAGCAATTGCGCGAGATTGCTGTGGATCACCTCGCTGAGGTGGGTCAGCAGGATCGACACCGGGTCGATCGGCTTGAAGCCCTCACGCTTGACGTCCTTGAGATAAGCCTGCGAAATCGACATCGCCTTCATGCCGAAGGCGGGCTCGCGCACCTCGTCGCCGGGGACATTGGGGCGGCGGCCGTCGCCGACAATGACCAGGAATTCGTGGGTCTTCAGCTCCTGGGTGGCGACGACGGTGCCATGAATGCGAATCTGGTAGGTCTTCGCCGGCGCCCGGATGTCGTCGGTGAGCTTGATCTCCGGGACGACGAAGCCGTACTGGCGCGCGAATTTGCGCCGCATCTTGGCGACGCGCGAGGCGATCTCGTCGTACTGCGGCAGCAGCGTCGCGGTCAGCTCCTTGCTGAGGCAAAGCTCGATCTCCGCCGACTTCAGCTGCTCCCGGATCGAGCCGCGCTGTTCGGCCCGCGCCTTCTCGTCGCGCGCGGCCTCCGTCGCCGCTACGACCGCGCGCTCCTTGGCCTGGCGCTGCGGAATCGCCACGCCGACGAACGCCATCAACCCGCCGAGCGTGGCGAAGGGCAGGAACGGCAGCCCCGGAACGACGCCGAGCACAAACATCATCAGCGCCGCCATGAACAGCGCAGTCGGGTAGCCGCTGAGCTGGCCTAGCACCGCCTTGTCGGCCGAGCCGCGCGTGCCGCCTTTGGCGACCAGCAAGCCGGCGGCGAGCGAGATGATCAGCGCCGGGATCTGCGACACCAAGCCGTCGCCGACCGAGAGCCTGGTGAAGACGTCCGCTGCGGCGGAAAGCCCGAGCCCGTGCCGGGTGACGCCAATGACGATGCCGCCGAAAATGTTGACCGCGAGGATGATCAGTCCAGCGATGGCGTCGCCGCGAACGAACTTCGAGGCGCCGTCCATCGAGCCGAAGAAGGCGCTCTCCTCCTCTAGCTCGCGGCGGCGCTGCTGGGCGACCTTCTCATCGATCAGGCCCGCCGACAGATCGGCGTCGATCGCCATCTGCTTGCCGGGGATCGCGTCGAGGGTGAAGCGCGCGCCGACCTCGGCAATGCGGGTCGCGCCCTTGGTGATGACGAGAAAATTGATGATGACGAGAATGAGGAAGACGATGATGCCGATGACGAAGTCACCGCTCATCACCAGGCTGGCGAAGCCGCCGATGACGTAGCCGGCGGCGGTGATGCCGGTCGCGCCATGGGCGAGGATCAGCCGCGTCGTCGAGATGTTGAGCGCCAGCCGCAGGATCGTCGCGACCAGCAGAACGGTGGGAAAAGCGGAGAATTCGAGCGGCTTGTTGATCCATAGGGCGACCATCAGGATCAACACCGACAGTGCGATCGACAGCGCCAGGCCGAGGTCGATCATCATCGCCGGGACCGGCAGGAAGAACAGACACAGGATCAGGACGATGCAGACCGCGAAGGCGACATCCTTGCCTCCGCGGCCGACTGCTGGTTCGCTGGCCGCCGCCGTCAACGACATATCCGGGTCTCCGCAACGCTGCGCCGACGACCATGGGCGGCGAAGCTTGCGCCAGTCTCGCCGCCACGGCGCCGAGGCCGGCTCGCGGACGCCGGCGCTGGCTCAGCGGTCGAAGCCGTGCTCGATGCGCCCGTAGATGTTTTCGGTGAAGAGATAGAATTGCCCGCCGATGAACGATCCGGTCAGGCTGACGACGAGGAAGACCGCGACGATCTTCGGCACGAAGGTCAGGGTCATTTCCTGGACCTGGGTCAGCGCCTGCAACAGCGCGATCGCCACGCCGACCACCATCGCGGCGCCGATCGCCGGCCCGGCGCCAACGATCACCAGCCACAACGCCGACTGGATGATGTCGAGCGCGTCAGCCTCGTTCATTGCACCGTCACGCCGTCGCCGAGGGTCACCGAGTCTCCGCTGCTCAGCTTGGCCGTCGAGCCCGACGACGTCACCGACACCGAAGTGATCGTGCCCGAATCCGTCCCCGTGCCGGTGGTCGCGTCCGGACCCGAAATCGTTTCCCCGACCCCGATCTCGGCCTGGGTCAACTGCGAACTCGTCAGCAGCGACGAGAGCGTCGTATTGGTCTGCACCGCCTGGCCGACCTGCGAGATGGTCGCCAGCTGGCTGACCATCTGGGACGCATCCATCGGCTGGGTCGGATCCTGGTTTTTCATCTCGGCCAGCAGCATGGTGAGAAAATCGTTGTAGCTGAGCGAATTGGTCGCTGTGCTGCTCGACGTGGACGAGCTCGATGAACTGTTGGTGGTCGAGGTGACCGAAGAAGTGGCTGCGACGGTGCTCATGGTCGTTCCTTTCAGGCGGCTTCCGACGTCTCGATCGGTTTGCCGTTTGGGTACATTTCCTTCTCTTCGATCGCGAACAGCGCCCGCAGCGCCTTCAGCGCCTCGAAATTGCGGCCGCGGTCGATCTGTCCGGAAATCGTCCGCAGGCCGGCGACGATCGCCGGGCTCACGAACGCCTGCAGCGCCGACTCGATCAGTCGGCGCGACAACGTCGTCGCCGCAGTCGTCGCGCTCGGATCCATCAGCATCACCTGCACAGCGAAATAGATCTGCCTGAGCGGAGTGTTTGCCTGATCCGCCTGCATGACATGGTTCTCGAGCAGGAAGGTGACGTCGTTGAGGAGCTCGATCGTCGCCTTGCGGTCGACGCGGATGACGGCCCCGTTGATGTAGAGGCGCTCCCCTGCGCGAAGCGTGATGTTCATCGTTTCCTCACTTCAGTCCATCGCGGATGATCTCGTTGATCTCGATCATCGGCGTCAGATCGCCAGTCTGACCCGTGCGAAAGCGGTCGATTTCCCGGTTCATCCAGTAACCGATCGAAACGATGCCGCCGCGCAGCTGCTCCGGGAGCTCGTTTTCGGGATTCCTCAGGTCGTCGAGAAAGATCGCCCACAGGCGGCGCAAGTAGAAGATCGCCTCGACCGCCTCGCGCGAACTCGCGCCCCGGTCGCGCGCGGTGCGCAGCATGGCGATGACGCGATCCATCGCGTCGCGCTCCCGCGCGCGCATCACCTCGCGGGAGTCGTCGACGACTTCGTTGTATGAAAATTCGTACATTGGGGTATCCAGCGTCACGAGGTGGGAAGGTATTGAGCAAGACTCAGCTTCTGCAGCTGAGCGGTGAGTTCGTAAGCGGTTTCGAGCTGCGTCTGCAGCGAATTGATCTGGGTGGCGACGGTGCTGGAGTCGACATTATCGAGGTTGCCGATCTGCGTTTGCAGGATCGTCAATTGATTCGACATCGTGGTCGACGCGTCGGTGACGCTCGTCTGCGCCGTGCCGAGCGTCGATTCGGTCGCCGTCAGAGAGGTGACTCCCTGGCTGATCAGCGAGCTCGCGGAGGTAATCACCGCCTGCTGCGTCGCGGTGCTCAGCGACGAACCGCCGAATTCGCTCAGCATCGCGTAGGCCTCGGCGAGCTGCTGGAAGCCGGCCTGGTTGGCGTTGGTCGACGTGGTCGCCGATTCGCCCGGAGCGATCTCGGTCGTGACGTTGGTGTCTGACGCGGAGGACCAGTCGGTCGTCCAACTCGAGCCGCTGAACAGCGATGAAAATGTCCCGTTGATGAAGTTCGTCATGTCCGACGCGGAAATCGTCGACGCGCTCGACGAGGTCGGCGAGAACCCGAACGTGCTGGTGAACGCTGCGTCGATCGCGCTCTTGGCCGCCGATGTCGAAGTCGAGAAATAGTCGGCGATCGGCGCGACGCCGCTGTTGATTCCGCCGAACACGTACTGTCCGTTGGAGCTCGTGTTCATTCCGGCGATCAGCGACTGCAGCGCGTTGGTCCCGGTGTTCGCCAGGGTGTTCGCGGCGTTGCTGCCGCCGGCGGTCAGCGAGGTCAGCGTCGACAGCGTGGAGTTGGCGGTGGTGCGAATGTCGTCGATCGACGATTGCGCCGTCTCGAGATCGGTGACGGTGAGGCTGTTGGCGGTGGTGAGCGATTGCAGCAGATTGGTCTGGTTACGCAGCGACAGTTCGTAGCCGGACTGTTCGCCGAGCTGCAGGCCGAGGTCGGCGTACTGGCCGCTGCTCGACTCCGTGGTGAGCTGGGCCAGCTCCGTCTGCGAGCGCGCCATGCTCGACAGCGTCGCCTGCCCGAGCGCATAGGTGGAGACGATCGCAGAGCTCATCTTCGTCACACAGCGTTGAGCAGGGAGGTGAACATCGAATTGACCGTCGTCAGCAGCTTGGCGGTCGTCGTGTACGAATTTTCGATGCTCAGCATGTTGGTCATCTCGGTGTCGAGATTGACTCCGGTCCCATTCGACAACGCGGTCGTGGCTTGGCTGACGAGAGAATTCTGATAGTCGAGCTGGTTGCTCGCCTGCTGATTCTGGCCCTGCAGCCAGCTGACTGAGGCGCTGGCGTAGTCGCCGAGACTCGCCGAAGTCCCCAGACCGGCGGAGGCGTCGAACGACTGGGCGGTCGTCAAGGCGCTGGTCATCTGATCGATGCGGCCGGTGTAGCTCGACGCGCCGGTCGTGTTGTATACGTAGGCGGATCCGTTCATGCCGCCGTCGCGCAGTTCGTCGACGTCCCCGCCCTGCGACGGATCGACGTTGGCGTTGATCTCGATCTCCGAGGCGAGCCCGGTCGCCGCCGAGGTCGACGGAACGTCGGTTGCGCCGGCATAGGTGAACAGGCCGGGAAGGGTCGGTGCGGTTCCGCCAGTTTGGTCGCTTTCGGAGAACGCGCTGATGAGGCCTTGGGCGACCTGGTCGAGTTGTGCGCCATATTGAGGCGCGACCACGTCGCGCAGATTGGCGAGGCCCGCCAACGCGCCCGACTGCACAGCCATGGGGGATGAGGCGCCGGTGATCGGCACGCCGTCGACCGTCACCGCGTTTCCGGTCGTGCCGTCGGTATAAGTCGCCGTCGGGGTGAAACTGACGGTGCGGGCTGCGCCGCCCTGGAACAGCGTCACGCCGCTGTCGGTGTAGATCGACATCGAGCCGTCGGAATTGGCGACAGTCGATACGCCCACTTGCTGCGCCAGTTGGGTGAGGATGCTGTCGCGTGTATCTTCGGCGGAGGAGACGTCGGCTCCCGTCGCGGTTCCCGAGACGATGGTCGCGTTGACCGACGTGAACTGAGTCAGCAGCGAGTTGATGGTGCCGACCGCCGAGGCCATGTCGGAATCGGCCTGCTCGCGCACGCTCGACACCGCCGCGGCGCCGGTGTTCAGCGAGCTCGCGAGATCCTGCGCGGCGGTCACTACCCCCTGCCCCGCCGAAGCGCTGCTCGGCGAGGCGTCGTAAGTTGCCAGCGCGCTCTGCAGATTGGCTACCATCGCCGACGGCGAATTGCCGTTGGCGGCGGCGCCGGACGAAGAGGTCGCCGACGAACTGTCGCTCACCGTATTGGCCAGGGTCGTCAGGCCGTTCGACAGCGCCTGCTGGTAGGCGGCCTGCGAGGTCGACGTGTTTACCTGTTCGAGCAGCGCGGCGTTGGCCTCGCGCGTCACCGAGGCGACTTCCGAGCTGCCCGAGTAGGTCGTGACGACGTTGGCGATCTCGCGCGAATAGCCCTTCGTGCTGGCGTTCGAGATGTTGCTCGAGACGACCGCCGACTGCGCCGCGTTGCTGACGAACGCGGAGTTGACGATGTTCAGGGCGGTCGACAGACTCATCGCTTTGCCTCAGGGGCGGAACACGCGCTACGACTTGAGATTGTTGAGGATGTCGAGCAGATCGGCGCCGCTCTGGAAGACCTTGGAGTTGGCCTGGTAGGCGCTCTGCGCCTGGATCATGTTGGTCAGCTCGGTGGCGAGGTCGACGGTCGAATCCTCCAGCGACGAGGACGCAACCGTGCCGAGGCCGCCGGTGCCGGCGGTGCCGACGCGTACCGTGCCGGAGTTCTGGTTGGCCTGGAAGGCGTTGCCGTTGATCGAGGTGAGATTGTCCTCGCTGGCGACCGTCGCCAGCGGAATGTCGTAGCCGGGGCTCGACACGCCGTTGCTGTACTGGAAATCGAGCGTCCCATCGGCGCTGATAGTGACCCCGGTCAGCGAGCTCGGCGCGTTGCCGTTCGCCGTCGCCTGGTTCACGGCGAAACTGCTGGCGAGCTGCGTCGTGTTGCTGACGTCGAGGCTCACGCTCCCGCCGTTCGGAACGGTGAATGTCAGGGGGGAGCCGCTGGTGAGGTCGCCGCTCGAGTTGAAGCTCAGCGTGGATGTCCCGAGAGATACGTCGTCTGTTTCATCATTCATGGACACCGTCCAATTGTAGACGGGGTCGCTGCTAGTGCCGGTCGTGCTCGTATAGGTGTAGGTGAGGTCGATCGTGTGCGCTGCGCCGAGGTTGTCGTAGACGACCAGCGAGGTGTCCGGAGTGGTTGGATCGGCGGCGGTCGCGTCGCTCGAAGGCAGGTTGACCGCCAGGGTGCCGGAGCTGGTCGCCGTCGCCGCTTCGCCCGAGGAGGTGGTGTTGACCTTCACCAGGCCGGCGAGCGAGTTCGAAGTGCCCGCCGCCTGGCCGCCCTGGACGTCGTAGCCCATCAGGTAATAGCCGGCCGAGTTGACGAGGTTGCCCTCGGAGTCGGGGGTGAACGAGCCGTTGCGGGTGAGATAGATGTCGCCGGCGGCATCGGAGACGATGAAATAGCCGTCGCCTTTGATAGCGAGGTCGGTGGAGGTCGTCGTGCCGACTATCGAGCCCTGCTGCGTGTTCATCGCCGCTGCGGTCGTGGTGACGCCGCCGGCCGCCGAGCTGGAGTTGCCGACCTGGTCGACGACCGTGGAAAATTCGGTGTCGATGTCCTTGTAGCCGGTGGTGCTGGCGTTGGACACGTTCTGGGAAATGTTCGACAGCCAATTCGAATTGGCCATCATGCCGGACACGGCGGTGCCCATCAGACTCATCGGTCGCTCTCCTTGCGGCGCTGCAACGTCACTAAACGATGACACCCTTGCGCGAGGCTGATTGCCGCCTTTCAGCTCACGGAACGCACCAGGCTGCCGACCAGCAGATTCCAGCCGTCGACCAGCACGAAGAACAGGATCTTGACCGGCAGCGAGATCACCGACGGCGGCAACATCATCATGCCCATCGACATGGTGAGCGCCGCGACGATCATGTCGATGACCAGGAACGGCAGGACGATCAGGAAGCCGATCTCGAAGCCGCGTCTGAGCTCGGAGATCATGAAGGCCGGGATCAGGATGCGCAGATCGACCTTGGAGCGGTCCGAGACCTCGAATCGGCCACGCGACAGTTCCTCGAACAGCGCGATGTCCTTCTCGCGAACCTGGGAGAGCATGAAATCGCGGAACGGCCCGGTGATCGCGCCAAACGCCTGTTCCTGCGAGATCGTGTTGTCCATCAGCGGCTGCAGGCCGTCATGCCAAGCCTTGTCGAAGGTCGGGGCCATGACGAAGAAGGTCATGAACAGCGACAGGCTGATCAGCACCAGGTTGGCCGGGGCGCTCTGCAGCCCGAGGCCACTGCGCAGGAACGACAGCGCCACGGTGAAGCGGGTGAAGCTCGTCACCATGATCAGCAGGCCCGGCGCGACCGACAGCACGGTCAGCACCGCCGCCATCTGGATGATGCGCGCCGTCGCCGTCGCGCCGCCGTTGGGGATGAGCTGGCCGAGATCGACAGTCTGGGCGGCGGCCGCGCCTGCGCTCAGGCCGAGCGCCAGCGCCCCCAGGGCGAGGCGCCTCATTGCACCACCAGCGTGCGGATGACGAGCTCGCCGACCTTGCCGCCGGAGCGGATCGCCGCGCGCTCGTTGAGATCCTGGCGGATGTTCTCGAGCCCGACCGGGCCTTCGACCTGCGCCAGCGTGACGGTGCGCAGGTACGCCAGTTCGTCGCCGGCGATCTCCTCGGCCAGCGTCTCGGGATGTTCGACCGACTTGGCGTCGAACACGATCGCCGCCTCGAGCCGGATCCAGGTATCTTTCGGCGAGCCGAGATTGGTGACGATCGGCGGCATTTCGAACAGCCCCGAGGCGGCGGGGACGACGCCGCCGGGCGTCGGCTCGCTGTTGGCTGCGGGCGTCGGCGCCGACGGCGCGGGCACGGCGAACAGCGCGCCCATTCCGCCGGCCATCACGGTGACCACGACGGTGGCGAGGATCGTCTGCATCAGCGACGGCGCGCCGGAGGCGACCGGTTGCGCCGGCGGCGGCGCTTCGCCGGGCGTCAGATCGGGGAGTTCGGGTTCGGCGGCCATGGCGCTATCTTCAGTAGGGTTTGATGGAGTCCCAAATCTGCTGACCCCAGTTCGGCTGCTGCACGTCGTTCAGGCGGCCGCGACCGCCGTAAGAGATGCGCGCTTCGGCGACGCGGTCGTAGGAGACGGTGTTGGCGCGCGAGATGTCGGTGGGTCGCACGATGCCGGCGACCGTAAGCTGGCGCAGCTCGTAGTTGACCCGCACCTCCTGCGAGCCGCTGATGACGAGATTGCCGTTGGGCAGCACCTCGGTGACCACCGCCGCCACCGACACCTGGATCTGCTCCTGGCGGTCGATGTTGCCCTGGCCCTGGGTCGACGAGGTCGACGTGCCGCCGAGCAAGGAAGTCCCGGGTTGCGAACTGCCGCCGCCGCCCCCGCTGGAAGAGTGCGAGAAGCCCCAGGTGGAGGTGAAGTTTTCTGAGGAGGCCAACGACCGGTCCGTCGCATTGTCGAACTGCGCCTTGTCGTTGATCGAGATAATCACGGTGACGATGTCGCCCGGTCGCGACACGGTCTGATCGGTGTAGAGATTGGCGATCGGCCGCGCGATCTGGCCGGTCGGCGTCGTGTCGACGCCGTCGCCGATCTTGCCGGCGGCGAGGCCGCTGCCGATCGGCGACAGCTTCGGCTCGCGCATGAACTCGCTCGGATTGATGGCGCCGCAGCCGGCCAGCGTCGCCGCCAGCCCGACGACCAACAACGCCTTTCGCTTCCTGAACGCCATCACGACTTCTTTTCGGGTGTCGGGGCGGCGAGGATCAGGCTGGTCAGCCTGGCCGCCCGGGCCGCCTCCATCTGGTCGAGAATGGCGCTCGCCGCGCTGACCTTGAGCTTGTGCAGGATCGACACCGCGATCGGCTCGTCCATCGTCGCGATCTGCGCGGCGGCGGCCTCCGGATCCATTTTGCCGTAGATCGCGACCACGTCGTCGCTCGCCGAATTGAGCAGCGCCTCGCGCTTGCTCACCCAGTCCTTGGCGTCGGCCTCCGCCTTTTCGAGATCGGCGATGCGCTGCTTGATCTGCCCGTCGAGATCGTTGAGCCGCCGCGTCTCCCAGGCGATGCGCGCATCCGCGGCGACCTGCGCGACATTGGCGCAATAGCGCGCGACGCCGTCGCCGCTCTTGTTGGCGACGTCGACGCTCTTGTCGGATTGCGGGGCCGGCGGCTTCGGCTTGTCGTTCTGCGCCGACGCCGACCCGGCCAGCAGGCTGGCGATGACAACCGCGCCAATGGCGGCGTGGCGGGAAACGGCGAAGACCATGGCGCGCAGTCGCTACCAAACCGGGAATGTCGGAAGTCTGCCCGCCGCGGCTTGCGCCGGGCTGACGCGCGCTATTGCACGACCAGGTCGGCCTGCAGCGCGCCCGCGGTCTTGATCGCCTGCAGAATCGCGATGATGCCGCTCGGCTTGACGCCGATCCGGTTGAGCCCGCTCACCAGCGCCCGCAGGCTCGAGCCGCCGACGATCGCCACCTGACCGCCCTCCTGGTCGGCTTCTATCTTCGTGCGCGCCAGCTCGACGGTCTGGCCATTCGACAACGGCGCCGGTTGCGACGCGGTCGGCGTCTCGTTGACCCTCACCGACAGCGTGCCGTGGGTGACGGCGACCGTCGAGATCTGCACGTCCTGGCCAATGACGACGGTGCCGGTGCGCGAATCGATGACGACGCGCGCGACGGTATCGGGCTCGACCGGCAACTCGCCGATCTCCGCCATGAAGCGGCTGACGCTCATCTCCGGCGGCCGGAAGAGCTCGACGGTGCGATTCGTCGCCTCGAACGCCGCGCGGCGGCGGAAGCGGCGCTGCGCATAGGCGTTGATCGCGTCGACGATGCGCACCGCGGTCGTATAGTCGGGGTTCCTCAATTCGAGCATCATGCGCAGTTCGTCCGGCGGCGGCGGCACCGCCCGCTGGATGATCGCGCCGTTGGGGATTTGTCCGGCGGTCGGGACGCCCTGCGACAAGGTCTGCGCCTGGCCGGAGACGTCGAAGCCGGTGACCGAAACGGCCCCTTGCGCGCCGGCGTAGACGATCCCGTCGCTGCCGGAAAGCTGGGTGAGCAGCAGCGTCCCGCCCATCAGCGAACTCGCGTCGCCGAGCGCCGAGACGGTGACGTCGAGGCGCGAGCCGACGTCCATGCCGACCGGCATGTCGCCGGTGACGATCACGGCCGCGACATTGCGGTTGGCGAGCTGGCTGCCGCGCACGTTGATGCCCATGCGGTCGAGCATCGCGCCGAGCGCCTGCTGGGTGAACGGCGCGCTGCGCATCGAGTCGCCGCTGCCCGCAAGGCCGATCACCAGGCCGTAGCCGATGAGTTGGCTGTCGCTGGCGCCGCTCAGCGCGGTGATGTCCTTGATGCGGACCGCCGCGGTCGCAGGAGCGACGAGCGCGCAGACGAGAAGAGCCAGGAGAAGTCGCCGCATCAGCCGCCGCTCACCAGTACCGCGCCATCGGGTCGGACGACGCCGGTCACCGTCACGCCGCTGTCGTCGTTTCGAACTTTGACCGAGTCGCCCGCCGCGCCGTCCTGCAACGCCATGCCGACCGTCGAAATCTCGAGCCCGCCGTCGATGTAGAGGAGCTTGACCTCGCCGCCGTTGCTCACGAGCCGCGGGAAATCGAGCGCCGCGAGCGGGATCGCCGCGCCCGGCAGCAGCGTGCGACCCGCCATCTTGCCGACCACCGCTGCGCGCGTCTCGGCGAACGGACCAACCCCGCGGGCGGTGTCGGCCGGCAGATCGGACAGCATGTCGTCGTGGACGATGTCGCCGGGATAGATCACGACGCGCGGCGTCGGCGGCGCGGAATCCGCCGCGTCCTGCTGCTGCGCCGCGGCGGGAAGGCCGGCGGCGAGCCACAGTCCGACGACGAGAGCGACGACGGCCCCGATGACGCGCATCCGGCTTCTCCTCAGCTCCGCAGGTTGGAGATCGTGCCCGACATCTGGTCGGCGGCCTGGATCACTTTCGAGTTCATCTCGTAGGCGCGTTGGGCGGAGATCAGGTTGGTGATCTCGCTGACCGGATCGACGTTCGAGGCCTCGAGATAGCCCTGCTGGATGACGCCGAAGGCAGTGTCGCCCGGCACGCCGGCCGTCGCCTGACCGGAGGCGACGGTCTGCTGAAACAGGTTGCCGCCGAGCGCCTGCAAGCCGGCCTCGTTGATGAAATTGGCGATGGTGAGCTGACCGAGCTGCTGCGGGTTCTGCTGGCCG
The DNA here is from genome assembly GCA_003164915.1 of Hyphomicrobiales bacterium. Classification (GTDB taxonomy): domain Bacteria; phylum Pseudomonadota; class Alphaproteobacteria; order Rhizobiales; family Beijerinckiaceae; genus Roseiarcus. Next base: position 19,958 of record PLRT01000031.1, read on the forward strand.
GCGATGGTGGCGGTCACCATGCCGCTCTGGCTGACCGTGACGCTGGTCGCGGTCGACGGGACGGTGACGGTCGGCGTCAGCAGATAGCCGTCGCTCGTCACCAATTGGCCCTGCGCGTTGGTGTTGAAGGCGCCGTCGCGGGTGTAGACAGTGTCGCCGTTCGGCGTCGTCACCTGAAACCAGCCGCGGCCGTTGATCGCCAGATCGAGCGTGTTGCCGGTGTTGGTCAGCGCGCCTTGGATCTGCAGCGAACGCACTGCGGCGGTGCGCACGCCCAGGCCGATCTGCGCGCCTTCCGGCACGGTCGCGTCGCGGCCGCGGCTGCTGACGCCGGCGAGCCGCTCGGTCTGATAGATGAGGTCGGTGAATTCGGCGCGCGAGCGCTTGAACCCGGTGGTGTTGATGTTGGCGACGTTGTTGGCGATGACTTCGAGATTCTGTTCCTGGGCGTTCATGCCCGTCGCAGCGATCGAAAGCGCTCTCATGCTTCGACTTCCTTCCTTGACTGACTCGACTCAGATCGCCATGCGCGAGATTTCCTGGTAGGCGGAGACCGCCTTGTCGCGGATCGCCAGCATCGACTGCAGCGTGCGCTGCGCGCCCATGATCGACTCGACGACCTTTTGGGGCTCCATTCCGCCCTGAAGGCCCTGGATCGCCGCCGCTTCGCCGCCCTGCACCGACGCGACCGAGTCGGTGAAAGCCTTGCCGATCGCGTCGACGAAGCTGGTCCCCGCGGTCGCCGTCGTCGCGCCGGTCGAGCCCGACGGAGTCAGCTCGAGGCTCTTGGTCGCCGCGCCGACCGCTGAAACGCCGTCAATCGCCATCGTTTTCGCGCCCGCTGATCCCGGTCATGCCGGTGGCTGCGACGCCTCCCTGGTTCGCGTTGAGGACCGCGACGGCGGCGAAGGGCGCCGCGCCGGGTCCGACTCTGTCCGCCGCTCCGCCGCGACGCCCGGGTTCAGGCGTCCTTCAGCAGGTTGACGGTCTCGCCGAGCAACTCGGCCGATTGCTTGGCGACTTGCAGGTTCGCCTCGTAGGTGCGGTTCGCCTCGCGCATGTCGGCGAGCTCGGTCAGCATGTCGACGTTGGGCATCTTGACGAACCCTCTCGCGTCGGCGGCCGGGTTGCCGGGCTCGTGCTCGATCCGGTAGGGCGCGTCGTCCTGACCGATCGACTTGACGCGAACAAGCGGCACGCCGAGCGATCGGTCGAGCACGCTGTCGAACGCGATCGTCTGGCGGGTGTAGGGATCGGCGCCCGGCGCGTCTCCGGTCGACTGCGAATTGGCGATGTTCTCGGAGATCACGCGTAGCCGCAGCGACTGGGCCTCCAGGCCCGAGCCGGCGATGCGGAGGGTTGCTTGCAACGGATCAGGCATCGTCGCTCACTTCAAGGCCGCCATCATCATCTGGTGGATGACGCGCTTGATGTTGGTCGCCATCGCGTATTCGCGGTTGACGTCGCTCAGCTTCATCATTTCGTTCTCGACATCGACCGAATTGCCCGACAGCGTCGTCTCCGACGAATCCGCCTCGACCACGCGCGCCGCGGCGAACCCGTCGCCGCCAGGCGTCATATGCGCGGGGTTGGTCGAGACCATCGACACCTGGGCGCTGTCGAGCACCGACGAGAACGGCTGCAGATCGGTCGCCTGATAGCCGGGCGTACTGGCGTTGGCGACGTTGGCGGCGATCAGCTCGTCGCGCGCCGACAGCCACTGCGTCCGTTGGGCGGCAAGCTGGAGCACGTAGGGTTGGGACACGCGTCGCCGTCCGTTCCGTCAAAGACGTCCGAGAATTACGCTTCCGGGCTTGCTCCAGGCTTGCGCGGCGGCAGTCGCGCCGCCGCCACCGCCGCGCGCAGCCGCTCTTCCTTGATCGCCTCGTCGAGGTCGTCCTCGCCGTCGACCAGCACCTCGATCACCTCGACGCCCGCCCTCTTGCGCCCGATCGTCAACTTGAAGAATGCGGACACCGCGTCATGGTGGAACTCCATGTCGAGCCGCACTACCGGCGTCGTGTCCCATTGCACGTCGCAGCCGGCGGTCAGCGCGTAGCGCAGCGCGCCGCCGCGAAAGAACAGCTCGCCCGACGAATTGACCAGGTCGGCGATGTTCGCCGCCTGCTCGCCGCGGATCAGGTGGATCAGCTCGGACGGGTCGGTCAGGCGCAGCTCGGTGGCCACGTCGACCATCGCCGAGGCGATGATCTGGTCACGCCGCCGGCCGCGGGATTCGGTCAGTTGACACATGGACTCACCTGTTTCTCACGATCGGCCACGAGCTTCTCTTTTCCTGGATCAAGTGCACGATTTCCGCCACCGCGCGGTAGAACTCGGACGGGATCGCCGAGTCGACCTGCACCGCGTCGTAGAGCGCGCGCGCCAGCGGCCGGTCCTCGACGACCGGAATTTCGTTCTGTTCGGCGATTTCACGGATCTTCAGGGCGATCAGGTCGACGCCTTTGGCCAGCACGATCGGCGCGCCGCCCTCGGCGCGCACGTAGCGCATCGCCACTGCGTAATGGGTCGGGTTGGCGATGACCATGGTCGCGCGCGGCACCGCCGCCAACATGCGCTTGCGCGAACGGTCGAGCCGCAGCGACCTGAGGCGCGCCTTCATCAACCGGTCGCCCTCGGTCTGCCGCAGTTCCTCCTTGACCTCCTGCCGGCTCATGCGCTGGTCGCGCCGCCAGTGGATGCGCGCCCACGCGAGGTCGGCCGATGCGACGACGAGGGTCGCCACCAGCACCGCGGCGACGACGTCGAGGCAGAGCCCCATGGCCCGTTGCGGCAGATCGGCGACGTCGTTGAACATCGACGTCTCAAGCAGCACCCGGCGGTTGCCGAGGATCATCGTCACGATCGCACCGACGGCGACGACCTTCAGCAGACTTTTGAAGAACTCGGTCAAGCCGCGCAGCCCGAACACCCGCGCGAACCCGGCGCCCGGCGAAATGCGCGCCAGGTCGGGCATGATCCGGTCGGGCACGAAGCGCGGCGGGTTCTGGGCTGCAGAAGCCACCACGCCGGCGATCATCAACAGGATGACGATCGGCGCGATGAACTCCATCGCGGCGAGGCCGACGATTTCGGCGAGCGCCAGCACGTCGTTCGAACGCTCGAGCCGCCATCCGGCCGGGTCGTCGAGGAAGAGCATCAGCGCGCTGACGAACGCCTCGGCGCGCGGCGGCACGACGAAGACGAACGCGATCAGGATCGCGGCGAGCGAAGCGAGGATCGACATTTCGCGCGACACCGGCACGTCGCCGTGCTCGATCGCGTCGTGAAGCTTCTTCTCCGTCGCCTCTTCGGTCTTGCTTTCCGAATCGCGTTCGTCGCTCATCGCGGTCCCTTCCGATTACGCCGCCTCGGCGCCGTCCGGCGGGGGGATCTCGATTTCGTTTCGCTGAGCCATCTTGAGCACGAGATCGGTGATCTGCTTGCGCGCCTTGGCGATGTCGCGCGGCGAAGCGAGCATCGGCGTCGCCAGCTCGCTCTCGACCAGGCGCTTCGAGCGCGAGGCCATCGCCGACAGTACGGCGTCGCGGAATTCGGCGTCGACGCCGCGCAGCGCCATGACCACNNGACTGCACGACGTCTCTCGCGTCGAGCGGCTCGAGGTTGTTGATGATGTCGGCGATGCGGACATGGTTGTCGAGGCCGGCGGCGCGCGCCGTCAGATTGGCGAGGTCCTTGCGCACGCCGTCCTCGATGATCAACTGGACGTCCTCGGGGACGACCGGCCTGACGATCATCGCCACCAGCACTTCGTTGCGCGCCTCGCGCGGCATGCGCGCGACCACCTGCGCCGCCAGCGCCGGGGTGAGCTTCGACAGGATGTAGGTGGCGACGAGCGGGTGTTCGTTGGCGAGATAGGCCTGCAGCACCGCTTCCGGCACGCCGCCGAGCGCGTTCCACACGCCGAGATCGCCGGCGGACGAGACTTCGGAGAGGATGTCGGCGACCTCCTCGGGCGGAGCGACGTCGGCGAGCAGGTCACGCGCCTTGCTGACGTCGCCGAGCAGGTTGGCGCCAGCCGAAAAGGCGTTGGTGAATTCTTGGACCAGCGCCTCGAGCTCCGAGGGCGGGATCGCGCCGAGGCGTGCGGCGGCGCGCGTCACTTCGCGCAGCTCTTGCGGTTCGAGATGCTTGAGCAGGCGGGTCGCGGGCGGCTTGCCCATCGCCAGTAGGATCGCCGCGGCCTTCTGCGGCCCGGCGAGCTGGCGCAGCTCATCGCTCGATCCGGCGGCGGCGGTCGCTTCCATCGCGGCGACCTCTTCAGACGAGCCGATCGTCGCGCGGCGAGGCGACGATCTCGGTCAGCGACACCCCGTAGCGGGCGGTCTCCTCGTCGACCACCACGACTTCGCCGCGCGCGATCGTGCGGCCGTTGACGACGATATTGACCGGGTCGCCGACCTTCTGATCGAGCGAGACGACCGCGCCGCGGCCGAGCTTCATCAGGCTCGCGACCGGCATCGTCGTGCCGCCGAGCACGACCTGGAGGGTGACGGGGATCGACAGAATGGCGTCATAGCGTTGCGGGCTCGTCGGCCCCGCCGCGGGCGCGGCGGCGGCAGGGGCGGCCTCGGGGGCCGAGGCGGACTCGGGCAGATCGCTGAGGGGTTCGAACGTGTCGTCCATGGCCCTATGACTCTTTCTTCGATCGTCCTAATGCGGCGGCCGACGCCGGCGGGTTAACCGGCGAGCGCGGATTCGATTGAATTGTCCTCGGGTTCGATCGGCGCTTCGATCTCCAGCGAATAGCGGCCGTCGCCTTGGCCGAGCTTGCACCAGAACATCTCGCGCCCTTCGCATTCGAGGCGGACTCGACCCATACCGGAGCCGTGCAGCGTCAACACCTGGCCGATCGAGAGACCGGCGATGTCGCCCAGGGCCATCGGCAACTCGTCGAGCACCGCCGAGACGGCGACGCGGGCCTTGGCGACGCCCTGCTCGAGTTGGCGCGCCCAGCGCGGATCGGCGCTGGGCGTTTCCGCGCCCGGCTCGGTCGCGAGCTGCTTGCGCAGCGGCGCGAACGCCGCCTGCGGCGCGAGCACGATCAGCGCGAGCTGGCCGACGCGGGCTTCCAGCGTCAACCGCGCTTCGACCCCGGGGCCGTCGCGCCGGCCGAGCCCGTGCAGATCGACCAGCGTCTCGAGCCGTTCGAAGCTCAGTTCGAGGCTGGCGAGGCCATCGAACGCCGCCTCCAGCGCGCCGGCGAGCCGCCGCGCCAGCTCGGCGACGAGATGGAGTTCGATCGTCGTCGGCGACCGGGGCGGCCGGTCGCCGAGCTTCACGCTTTCGTCGCCGAAAACCGAAGCGATCAGCGCTTGGGCGACCTTGGGGTCGAAGATGAGCATGAGCCGGGCGTCGAGCGACGCGCTGTGCAGCAGGGCGGCGAGATGGCCCTGGCAATCGCCGAGCGAAGCGAAGAGATTTTCCGGGCGGATCGCATCAAGCGTCGGCGCGCCCTCGAGCTTCAGCAGGCTCGTGGCCGCGGTGGGAATGTTGAGCGCGAACTGCTCGAAGGCGAAGGCGAGGCCGGGCAGGCGCTCGATCGCCTGGCCGGCCGAGTCGGGCTGCGCGCCTTGCAGCCAGGGCGCGCTCGCCGCGCCGTCGCGTTCCGCGCGGGCCATGGACTAAGCCGCCTCCTTGACCGCGTCGCCCGTCGGCGCAGGACCGGCGATCGTCTCGTTCTCGACTGTGTCGATGGTCGGCCGCTCCTTCGACGGGATCGTCTTGCGGCCGAACTCGACCGCCACCTGCGGCATCGCGCCGTTCATGAAGGCGAGCAGGCTTTGTTTGACCAGGCTGAACAGGCGAAGCTGCTTCTGCCGCACCTGCTTGATCTTGAGCGCGATCGGCAGAACCACAGCGTAGGACAGCAGGATGCCGGCGAAGGTGCCGACCAGCGCCGCGCCGATCAGCCCGCCCAGGACTTCCGGCGAAGAATCGAGCGATCCCATCGCATGGACGACGCCGAGGACCGCCGCGACGATGCCGAGCGCCGGCAAGCTGTCGGCGATGTTCTGCAGCGCGTGGACCGGCTTGTAGCGGTCGTAGGCGAGGGTCTCCAGTTCCTCGTCCATCAGCGCCTCGATCTCGTGGGTCTTGGCGTTGCCGATGATGATCAGCCGGCCGTAGTCGCAGATGAAGGTCAGGAGGTCTTTGTTGTCGAGCAGGCGCGGAAACCCCATGAACACCGGCGACGACGCCGGGTTGTCGAAGTGCGGCTCGACCTCCGCGCGCGACTTGCCGCGCAACTCGCGCATCAGCGCGTGCAGCGCGCTCAGCACGTCGAGAAAGTCGCGCGGCTTCGGCACCTTGTCGAAGATCGACTCGACGATCGCCCTGCCGGTGTCCTTGATCGCGGCCATCGGGTTGGCGACGATGAAAATGCCCAGCGCCGCGCCGCAGATGATGATGAACTCATACGGCTGGAACAGCACTTCGAGATGACCGCCGAGCGCGGCGTATCCGCCGAGAACGCTGCCGATGGCGACGACCAGGCCGATGACGAAATTCAAGACGCGCTCCTTCAGCCCGTAGGCGTCGACGGTGCGACGCCAAACTTACGCCAGGCTGTTTGGCCGAGGTCAGCCCCGTGCAAGCCGCCGGACCGAACGTTCTCCCAGGGCCGGCGCCTTGCGGCGCGGCGGCCGCGGGTCGGGTCATGCAGAACGGTCTTTACGTCTCGTTGTCGGCCCAGGTGTCGCTCGAACGGCGCCTGGAGACGATCGCCAATAACGTCGCCAACATGAACACGGTCGGCTTTCGCGGCGACGGAGTCTATTTCGCCGAACAGGTGGCGCGCGCCGGCGACTCCCCGATTTCCTACGTCACGCCCGGCGATTCCTACATTTCGCGGTCGACCGGGCCGTCCGTGAAGACCGACAATCCGTTCGACGTCGCCATCCAGGGCGACGGCTGGATGGCGATCCGCACCCAGGGCGGGATCGCCTATACGCGCGATGGCCGCATGCGCATGTCGGAGAGCGGCGCGCTCGAGACGCTGATCGGCAACCCGGTGCTCGACGCTGGCGGCGCGCCGATCGTCCTCAACCCGACCGGCGGAAAGCCGACCATCGGCGGCGACGGCATGATCTCGCAGGACGGCCGGCAGGTCGGCGCGATCGGCCTGTTCTCGATCGACCCCCAGGCCAACCTGGTCCGCGCCGAGAATTCCGGCGTCGTTCCCGATCGGCCGGCGACGCCGATCCTCGATTTCACCCAGAACGGGATCGCCCAGGGCTACGTGGAAGGGGCGAACATCAATCCGATTCAGGAGATGACCAAGCTCATCTCGCTCACCCGCAATTTCGACGGGGTCAATTCGGAGGTGACGCAGACCGAATCCTCGTTGGAGGACGCCATCAAGACCCTCGGGGCCTAGGACCTCGGCGATGCGCGCAAACAGCGATGACGAGGGGCGCGGCCGATGACCGACGATTGCGAAGCCTCGACTCCACGGCCGACGGCGCTCGATCGGCTGGAGCAGGGACTGACCGCCGCCGCCAGGACGATGACGCTGACCGCGGTCAGCGGCGTGGTGACCGAAATCGCCATGTCGCACTACCGCGTCGCCGGCCTGTCGCGCTTCCTGCGGCTCGGCGAATGCGTGCGGGTCGATGTCGGCGACCGCTCCCAACTCGGCGAAGTCGTGCGAATCGACGACGCGACCGTCACGCTCAAGCCGTTCGACGCGCGCTGCGACGCGGCGATCGGCGCGCGCGCCTACCGCGCCGAGGCCCTTTCGCTCGCCCCTTGCGAAGCGTGGAAGGGCCGGGCGATCGACGCGCTCGGGCAGCCGATCGACGGCGCCGGCCCGTTGCCGGTCGGCGACCGCATCATGCCGATCGACAGCGAGCCGCCGCCGGCGCTCAGGCGGACGCGGCTGCGCANNGGCGTCGGCAAGTCGACGATGCTGGCGATGCTCGCCCGAGCGCCCGATTTCGACACCGTGGTGATCGCGCTGGTCGGCGAACGCGGTCGCGAGGTGCGCGAATTCCTCGACGACTCGCTCGCCGACAACCGCCAATCGGCGATCGCCGTCGTCTCGACCGGCGACGAAAGCCCGATGATGCGCCGCCTCGCGCCGCGCACGGCGATGGCGGTGGCCGAGTATTTCCGCGACCGCGGCGACCAGGTGCTGCTGATCGTCGACTCGGTCACCCGCTTCGCCCATGCGGCGCGCGACGTCGCGCTGGCGGCGGGCGAGCCGGCGGTGGCCCGCGGCTACGCGCCGAGCGTGTTCTCCGATCTGCCGCGGCTGCTCGAGCGCGCCGGCCCCGGCCTCGAGGACTCGGGCTCGATCACCGGCATATTCTCGGTGCTGGTCGACGGCGACGATCACAACGACCCGGTCGCCGACAGCATCCGCGGCACGCTCGATGGCCACATCGTGCTCGACCGCGCGATCGCCGATCAGGGCCGCTTCCCCGCGGTCGACATCCTCGCCTCGGTGTCGCGCATCGCCAACCCGACCTGGTCGCCCGAGCAGCGCAAACTGGTGGCGCGGCTGCGGTCGCTGATCGCCCGTTTCGAGGAGACGCGCGATCTGCGTCTGATGGGCGGCTTCACCCCCGGCGCCGATCCGCTGCTCGACCAGGCGATCAAGTCGGTGCCGCGCATCTACGAGGCGATGAGCCAGACGCTCGCTTCGCCGCCCTGCGAGAACCCTTTCATCGAACTCGCCGCCGCCCTGCGCGGCGACGCCAAGGACGAAGGCGCCGCGCCGTTCGCCGGCTGACCGCGGCAAATCGAAAGCGCACGCATGAAGTTCAGCGGATGGTTCGGATCCCGGCTCGGCGCCAAGTTCCTCGCGGCGCGCTCGCCGGTGGACATCGCGCTCGCCGGCGTCGGAATGAGCGCCGCCGCCGCGTCGGTCGTCTTTGCCGCGACGATGTTTGCCCGCGGCGACCATTCTCCGCTGGTCAACGGCATGCAATATCTCGACGTCTTCGGCGAGCCACATCGCCATATGGCGGTCGTCGCCGCGGCCGAACCGCCGCCGGCGCCCGCCGCGGCGAAGACCCCAGGCCCGAATGGCGGCGCGTCGGCGCGCGCCGGCGCGCACCAGCCGATCGACCTGTCGCCGATTGGCGCGATCGGCCGCAGCGACGCGCCGCCGGAAGGCGATCCCTACCGTCTCGTCGCGGTCGAAGCGGGCATGGCCTGGCTGCGCAACGCCGTCGAGACGCGGGTGATCAAGCCGGGCGACGTCGCGCCCGGGCTCGGCCGCGTCGCTGCGATCGCTTTGCGCGACGGACGCTGGACGCTGCTCGACGATTCCGGCGCCGTCCTGCTCACAGCCGACCCGCCCGCCTCCGCCGGCGCGGCGGTCAACCCGTTCTCGCGGCGAATGATCTTCGGCGGCGAGTGAGGCTCGCGCCGCACTAGCGGCGACGGGGCGACGCCAGCGCCGCCTCGGCGCGGTCGATCAGCATATTGGCGATCGCGACGCGCCGATTGGCGAGATCGCGCGACGCGTTGGGGCGGCGATCGGGGTGGTTCGCCCACATGAAGCGGCGGCGCACACGCCGCAGCTCGGCGAGCGTCGTCGCGTCGCTCAGCCTGAGTTCGGCGGCGATCGCCTCGGGATCGTCGGTCATCGGCGGGGTGGGCTCGGCGCGCGGCGCGGTAGGAACGCGCTCAGGGCGGAGCGAGTCCGCCGGCGGTTCGCCCGCCGTCTCGACCCAGGCGAACGCCTGATCCCAGGCGCTCGCCGGCGGGGCGACGGCCGCGTCGCCCGGCGGATCGACCGCGGCGAAGGGATAGACGTGCGGCCGGGCGATTCGCTCGGGATCGCCGACTTCGCCTTCGACCTCGGCGAGAACGCTGCCGAAACTCGGCGGCGCGCGCGTGCGCGCGCCCGATCCTGCCGTCACGACGTCGTCTCGCTCGCGAACCGATCGCTCGCGTCGACGACCACCCGGTTGCGGCCATTCGCCTTTGCTTCATAGAGCTTGGCGTCGACCCGGCGCAGCAGGTCGTCGGCCGATTCGCCGTCGCGCAGGCGCGCGACGCCGAACGAAGCGGTGATGGCCCCGAGGCGCTCGCCGCTCGCGGCGACCGCCCAGCGCTTGCTCTCGAGCTGCTTCTGGATCTGGTTGAGGATCGAGGTCGCCTGGGCGAGCTCCGCCTCGGGGAACAGGATGGCGAACTCCTCGCCGCCGAAGCGCGCGACCTTGTCGGCGCTCTTGACGTTGGCGGTCAGCAGGTCGGCGAATCGCCTGAGCACCACGTCGCCAGCCATGTGGCCGAACTTGTCGTTGATCGACTTGAAGTGGTCGATGTCGGCGATGCTGACGCACAGCGTGTTGTTTTCATCGTGCGCGCGCGCGATCTCTTCGTTCAGCGCAGTGTCGAAATAGCGGCGGTTGCCCAGCCCGGTCAGGGGGTCGCGGCTGCCGATCTCCTCGGCCTTGTTGAGGCTCGACCGCAGCCGCATGATCTGGAACCGCGACTGTTCGAGCTTCTCGGTGAGCGAGTTGACCTTGTGCTGCATCGCGCGATTGTCGGTGATCAGCGTGAGGACGATCTCGTTGACCGTGTCGTAGGAGCCGTCGCGCGCCAGCTTGCGGCTGGCGCTGGCGAGCGATTCGCCAAACTTCGCGTTTTCGCCGGCGTGGTCGCGGATATGAGAGAGCGCCCCCGCGAGCGCCGCGTCGGCGCGCCGCTCGAATTCCGCCGCGGCCGCGTCGCCGCTCGCCCGCACGCTCGGCCCCGCGCCAGCGACGATCGCCAGCACGCCGACGCCGATCAGGCCGAGCAG
>PLRT01000031.1:30777-30930 GCA_003164915.1 Hyphomicrobiales bacterium
CGGCGACGAGGCGTCCCCTGACGGTTCGCCTGCGCGATTCAGACTAACGAAGCGTAAAGTTGGCGGATATTGTTTACCAATTTCTTTAACCCCGAGGACAGCCCTCACCGCACGCCGTTACTTGCAGAATTCGCGAGCGCGCGGCGTCCACTC
>PLRT01000031.1:31006-42262 GCA_003164915.1 Hyphomicrobiales bacterium
GCCGAAATGCGCCGCATGCCAGTGATGGTTGATCTGCATGCAACCGACGTCGATCAGCTTGGCGCCGCGCGCGCGCTCGGCGGCGAAGCGCTGCAACGCCTCGGCGAGGCTCGCCGAATGGACGGCGCGCCCGTCGACGTTCATGTCCCACGGGCTCAGCGCGCCGTGATTGCCCGTCTCGGTCAGCCCGACCGAGTAGAGAATGTTGAGTGGGATGTCGTTTTCGCGCGCCGCGCGCGCCATCTCCCGCTCGCAGAGCTCGCCCGTGTCGGCGCGCGCGAGGACGGCGCTAGACAGTAAGATCGCCAGCGCTGCGGCGACTTGCCGCGCTCTGCCGCCGCCACGCCTCGGCGGCGGCGTCGCGGCGCGCGGACGACTGCCCGCCGGACGACGGATCGCGATTGTCTCCATTGGCGGAATTTTCCCGGGTTGACGATTGCCCGTCGCCGGCCGAATCGGCGGCGCCCGTCGCAACGGCGCGCATCGGCTGAATGACGAGGGTGTCGAGCGAAGACGCGGCGGCGCCGAGCCGCGCGGCGATCGCGTCGCGGTCGCTTTCGATCGCTTTCAGCGTGCTCGGATTGGCGACCGCGACGACGACCGAGAGCTTGCCGCTGACGAGCCGCATCGTCACGGTCAGCGAGCCGAGTTCGGCGGGCGAGAGGTCGATTTGCAGCTCCTTGACCGGTTGAGCGGTCGAGGCGGAAGCGGCTGCGCCGGCGCTCTGCGTCGCCCCGGCGAGGTCGTCGGCTGCGTCGGCGATGAGGTCGGGCAGTTGATCAAGGCTCCCCGAGACCGAGACGGCCGCGGAAGCGTCGGTCGAAACCGTGGACGCCGAGGCGGTAGTCAAAGTCGCGGCGGACGACGCCGAGTCGCCGCCCTTCGAGTCGCCGTGGGTCGACGGATCGTCCGACTTGGCGAAGGCCGATCGGCCCGCGACGGCGCCGGCCGACTCCGTCGCTGTCGTCGACGCGGCGCTGCTGGCGCGTTGCGACGGCGCATCGGTCGAGGTCTTGGCGCGCCTGACCCCCATTCCCGAATCCGGGCTTGCCGGCGTCGAAGAGCTCGAATCGGCGCGCGTCGCGGCGGTTGCGCCGGCCGACGCCGCCGTCACGGCGGTTGCACCAGCCGACGTCGCCGTCACGGCGGCCGCCCATGCGTTCGCGGTTGGGTCGAGGCCGAGATATGTGCGCTGCTGCACGCCGGAGACGGACAGCGACGCATCGCCCCCGGCGATCGCGCTGAGGGTCGACTTGGCCGCGTCCGGGGCGCCCCCGGCGATCGGACCGACCGACACCGCGGCCGTTGTCGCGCTCGACCGCGAGGCGGCGGGGACGACGGTCGAGGGCGGCGACGGCGAGGTTGCCACGCTCGCCGTCAGCGCGACGGCGGCGGTGAGCGGGGCGCCGAAGCCGGAGGCGACCAGCGCAGTCAGCGCCGCGGCGCCGGCGGCGGGGTCGGTCTTCGCGTCGGCGATGTCGCTCTCGGCCGCGTTTGCCGACCGATCTTCGTCGCCGACGCGCGCGTTCGAGCGTGCGGCGCCCACGGCGACGATCGCCGCCGGTTCGCTCCCCGCGTCGGCGACCGAGGCCGTCGTCGTCGCGGCGGCGTTCGCGCCAGACTTGGCGGTTGCGCCCGCCTTTGTCGCCGTCGGCCCTTCGTTCGTCGACGTCTTGGCCGAACCGGACGCGCTGCTCGACGACGCGCCGGCGGCGGCGCCGAGCGCGTCGCGCACCAGACCGGCGAACGTGGCGTCGAGCGCGGCGGTCTCGCCGGTCTTGGCGCCCGCGTCCGTCCCCGCGGCGGCGACCGAGGCCGTCGCGCTCGCCGTTCCCTGCGTCGAGGCGTCGACCTGTGCCGTCTCCTTCTCCAGCGCGCCGAGCAAAGCGGTGAATTTCGCGCCGGCGCCGCGGCTGGTCGCCTCGTTCGCGGGCTCCTGGGTCCAGTTCGGTGCGGCGCTGGCGCCGCTGACGGCGGCAAGGCTCATAGGGTTCCTTTCGGCGCGGCGGCGAGGGATGCGGTGCGACCGAGCGCCGCTTCGGCGAGAACGATCGTCTGCGCCGCCGCATCGTTGGGGTCGGCCTTGACGACCGCCTCGACGTCGATCGGCTGCGCCGCCGAGCTTTCGGGCGGCTGGCGCAGGAACGCCGCCACGCCGCGCGCCGCGACAAGCAGCTCCTGGTCGTGGCGATCGAGCTTCGTCTGCGGGACGCTTCGCAGTTCGGCGAGCCCGGCGTCGTAATCGGCGGTCAGGATGCGCGCCATTGATTCGTAGAGCCTGCCGCGCGCCGCTTCGACGCTGTCGGCGGCGACGCCCTCGAGCGCCGCCGCGGCGGCGCTGGCGGCGACCTCGAACCGTCCGCTCACCGTCGCCGCGCGCGCCAGCCCGAGCAGAAAGACGCGGCGCATATCCGGGTTCAGCGCGGCGAAGAAGGGCTGGAATTTGTCGAGATTCGCCGCGCTCTCAATCGCGCCGGTCTGCGCGAGCGCGCCCGCCAGCGTCTGCAGGAAACTGTCGGCGTAGATCGAGGCGCCGAAGCGTGAGGCATATTGTCGCGCCAGCTGCGCAACGCTGTCGACGTCGCGCCGGTCGGCATGCAGCATGATTTCACGCCGCAGCGCCGCCTCTTCGACCAGGGTTCCCGGCGCGAGCAGGCGCGCGAGATCGAGCAACGCGATCGCCTTGGCCGGGTCGCTGCCGGTTTCGATCACCGACTGGGCGAACGCCATCGGCCCGGCGAGGCGCGCTGGCAGCCGGCTCGCGTCGATTCCCTTGAGCCGCTTTTCGGCCTCGGCCTCGTTGCCGAGCGCATAGGCGAGCGAGCCGCGGATCAGTGGAATTTCGCTCGACGGAACGGCGCCGCTCTCGAGCAAGCGGACGACGTCGCGCGGCTGTCCGCCGCTGAGGAGATAGATGACGACCGCGTCGGTTTCGCGCTTCGACTGCCAGACGTCGGGCTTGGCGGCGACGATCGCCGCGCCGATGGCGGCGATCCGCTCCGCCTGGCTGGCATAGGCCGCCTTGTCGCCGGCGGCGATGCGCGCCTGCAACGCCTGGAGATCGAAGGTCAGCTCGGCGATCGACGTCTCCGCCGCCGCGGCAGCGCCGAGCGCCAGCCCGGCGACGATCGCCGTCGCCGCGAGCGCGCGGGCGAAACGAGACGCGGTCACGGCTTGGCTCCCTTGAGCAGGATTTCGATGCGGCGGTTCTCGGCCGAGAACGGATGGGCCGGATCGCGCAGGCGCTTGTCGGCGTAACCCTCGATGCGCTCGAATCGGCTCTCCGGCAGCGCGGCGCGCGTCAGCATGTAATAGGCCATCTGCGCGCGCGCCGACGACAGCCGCCAATTGTCGTAGGTCGCCGACCGGTAGGGATGCGCGTCGGTGTGGCCGCGCACGACGATCAGGCCCGGCTGCTGCTTGAGAATGGCGGCGATGGCGTCCATCGCCTGAATCAACTGGGGCTGCGGCTCGGCCGAGCCGATCGCGAACATCGAGAAGTTGAGCTTGTCGGTGAGGCTGATCAGCAGGCCTTCGTCGGTCGCCTTGACGTCGACCGCCGGCCCGAGCTTGGCCGAGCCGGGCGGCGAGATCTGCAGTTCGAGCTCTTTCTCCAAGCGCTCGGCGGCGACCGCGGCGGTCGCGCCGGCATTGGCCGCGGCCGGCTTCGCCTCGTCGGCGGACGCAGGCTTCGCATCGCCGTTGTCCGGCGGCCTCGCCTCCGCCGCCGGCGGCGGCTTGGATTCGGCGGCGGCGGGGCTCGCGGTTTCGTTCGTTCCCGGCTCGTGCTCGGCCTGCCGCGCCGTGCGGAACGGATCGGCGAGGCCGTCGTTCGGCGCCGCAGCGGAGCTGGCGGCGTCGCGCCGCATGATCGCCAGCGCGTCGGGCGAGGTCGGTCCGGCGATCTCGTCGAGGCTCTTGTAGGGATCGGCGAACAGCACGCCTTCGGTCATCGTCGATTTCGGGCTGGCGGGATCGCCGAGATTCGCGGCGGCGCCGGGCGGATTCGCCTGCGAGTTGTCGAGCCCGCCGGCCGACTTCGACGGCGGTTTGTCGCCGTCCGGCTGTTTGGCGTCGCCGACCGGTCCGGGCTTCTTCGGCTTACCCTGCTGCGTGTCGTCGGGAACGTCCGCCGACGGCGTCGCCGATCCGTCGCCATGAATGCTCTTCGGGGTGCGCGACGATTCCTCGAGCTTCACCGGATTGAAGTAGCGGGCGATGATCGTCCGCGTGTCCTTGTCGGTGGCGTTGATGATCCACAGCACCAGGAAGAACGCCATCATCGCCGTCATGAAGTCGGCGAAGGCGATCTTCCAGGCGCCGCCATGGTGCTCGTCCTCGTGGCTGGCGCGGCGCCGGACGATGATGATCTCGGGGTGCGGAGCTTCGTCGGCCATGGCCGGAGGTTACCGGGAGAGCGAGGCGATGAGATCGGCCCAGGGCTGCAACTGGCTGTGGATCGTCGTCTCCGCCGCCTCGATCGACACCTCGACGCTCTCGTCGGCGACGAACTCGACCTCGACGGCGAGAAAGGCGACGCGCTCGCGCAACGCGGCGAGGACGCGCTCGGGCCCGCGGATCTTGATCAGCCCCGGCGAGCCGCCGACCCTGAGCCGGGCGAGATCGTCGCACAGGGCTTCGACGATGCGATCGGCCGTCGCGCGTCTGACCAGCGGTTCGACGATGCGCGCAACGACGCCGGCGATCCGCTGTTCGATCAGTTGCAGCCCGTTGGAAATCGTCTCGGCGACCTGGGCGTATTCGTTGAGCTGGAAGTCGAGTTGCGCCACCATCGCCCGTTCGCGCTCGCCGGCGATCTCGCGTTCGAGAGTCTCCCCATCATCGGCGCGCGCGGCGGCGGCGCCGTCGCGGCAGCCGCGCTCGTAGGCCGCGGCGATCCGCGCGTCGATCTCCGCTTCGCTCGGGGCGGCGCGGAGGCGCGGGCGCAGCGGCGCCGCAGCCTCGTCGCGCGGCGTCCCGATCTCGCGCAGGGCGCGGGTCAGCGGGGGCGAGACGCGCGGCGCGGCTTCCGGGGCGGGGCGGAGCACGCGCGGCTTGAACGGCGACGGCGACGGACCCTGGGCTTCCGCCAGGCCCGCCCGACCGAAATGGTCGAGATATTGCAAGATCGGGACCGGCTTCATGCGTTCGCTCCCTCACGAATCCATTGTTTGAGAATCGCCGCAGCGACCTCTTCGTCGAAGTCGACCAGCTTCTGCAGATGGCGCACGGGACTCTTGTCCTTGCGGGCGACGAGTTCCTTGAGGAAGTCGTCGCGGTCGTCGTTGGCGTCGATGAGGAAGTTCGTCTCGGGCGCGCTGAGTCCGCCGAGCGCCATCGTCGGGCCGCCCGGCCCGTCGAGCGCCGACATCGGCGGCGGCAGCTCGCTCAATCCGACGAGCGCCGGCGCCGATTCCGCAGGCGGAGCGAGCAGCATTCGGGTCGCCGGCCTGAGGCCGAACCAGACGAGCAGCAGCGCGGCGAGAACGATCGCGCCGGCGCTGACGAACGAACCGGCCTGGCGCGCGAGGGTCTCCATCAGCGTCGGCGGCGCGACCGGCGCGAGATCGCGCTCGGCGTCGGCGGCGAAGTCGACCACCGCGATCTTGACCGTGTCGCCGCGATCCTGCTGCAGGCCCGCGGCGGTGGTCACCAGACCCTCGATCTCCTTGACCTGCTTGTCGACCGCCTCCGGCGTCGGCTTGTCGCCGAGCGAGGCGGTCAGCGCCGCCTTGTTGATCAGAACCGCCACCGACAGGCCCCGAATGACGAAGCCGGAGCTGGTGGTGGTGATCTGCTTGGAGGAGATCTCGTAGTTGGTCAGCTCCTCGCGCTTGTCGGTCGCGTCGGTCGACTGCTTGGTCTCGGCGTTCTGCGGCTTGCCGGTCTTGGGCAGGTTGGCGTCGACGCCGGCGGGCGTCTGACCGGCGGCGTTCTGCGAGTTCTGCTTCTCCTTGACCACCCGCACCGAGCGCTCGACGCGCTGGTCGGGATTGTAGATCGTCTCGTTGGTCTGCGTCTTGTCGTCGTTGAGGCGCGCCGCGACGCTGACCTGGAAATTGTGCAGGCTCAGATAGGGCGCGAGGGTGGCGGTGATCTTCTCGCGCAGCTCCTGCGAGACTTCCTTCTCCAGGCCGAGCAGATTGTCGGGCGACTTTTCCAGATTGTCAGGACCGCTGGCGAGCAACCGGCCATCGACGTTGAGGACGGTGACTTCGTCGGTCTTCATGTTGGGGATCGCCGCGGCGACGAGGTGGCGGATCGCGTCGCCGAGCGTGCGATCGTCGCCGCCGTCGGTGCGGATGATCACCGAGGCCGAGGGCGCCTGGCGTTCGCGACGGAACGAGCCCTCGTCGGCCATGACGATATGGACGCGCGCCGCCTTGACGCCGCGCATCATCTGGATGGTGCGCGCGAGTTCTCCCTCGATTGCGCGAACCCGGGTCACTTCCTGCATGAACGAGGTCAGGCCGAGCGAGCCGAGCTTGTCGTAGAGTTCGTTGCCAACGCTGCCGGAGTGCGGCAGGCCTTTTTCGGCGAGCGTCATGCGGGCCGGAGCCGCCTGGCCGACAGGGACGGTGACCGAACTCCCGTCGGCGCTGACGTCGAAGGCGATGCCGGCTTCGCGCAGGGCGGAGCCGATGCTGACGACGTCGTCGCGGTCAAGGCCGGAATAGAGCGTCTCCATCGTCGGCCTGCTGAGGTAATAGCCGGCGAAGCCGGTGGCGGCGAAGACGGCGAATCCGATCATCGCCAGCGCCGCCAAGCGTCTGCCGCCCAAGGCGAGCAGATTCGCCCACAGCCGTTCGAATTGCGCCAATGCGTTGTTCATCTCGTCCGCGCTTGCACGCCCCGACGTCGCGGCCCAGTGGAGCTACGACGCCTCGCGGCAGATTCGACGACGGAGCTTGCGCGGGCATTGCGCTCCGTCGGCGCGCCGGCGGGGCTCCCCGATCGGGGGCATCGGGATCACAAACAGGCCGGCAGTCGTGCAGCAAGCGCGAACCTGTCGGCTTGCGCCGCGGCGTTCTGGCCGGCGCGCGTGGCGGGCTCGCTTCGGTCGGCCCTGGCGATAGTCGGAATCGGAAGTTCGATTCGGCCGTCGTCGAGGGCGGCGGCGCGCGGCCTTACGCGGGAATCGAGAGCGCCTCCGGCGATTCCCCGGCGCACCAGCGCCGCCACATGGCGCGGTAGGCGCGCTCGAGGACGCCGGCGAACCCCACTTCGTCCATCAGCGGGCTCGCCTCGAGCTGGGCGCGCAGCGCCGCCCGCGAGGCGACGAGGCGGGCGGGATCGTGGGCCAGCGCCACCGCCTTGGCGACATATTCGTCTTCGGTCGAAGCAATCCACTCGGGATGGCCGACCGCGGTCAGGATCGCGGCGCCGAGGCGCCCAACCGACGGACGCGCCGCCAGGGTGACAAAGGGCACGCCGAGATAGAGGCCTTCGATCAGAGTCGTCCCGGAATTGTGGGGAAAGCAGTCAAGTCCGATGTCGATGCTGCGCAACACGTCCCACGGCGGGCTGTCGCAGCCCATGAGGAGTCGCTCGCGCTCGATTCCATACGCGGCGAACTGGTTCGCCAGGTCGTCGCAAAGACTGACGGTGCGGAAGTTGAGGCTGTTGAGGACCAGCCGCGAGCCGGGCGTTGCGCTGAGGATTGCAGCCCAGCTCCGCACGACGCGGCGGTTGATCCGCACCGAGCGCGTCAGGCTGCCGAAGGTGACGCTCGCGCCGGGTCGGCGCGCCGTCTCGGCGCTGCCCATCCCTTCGGCCGGCCGGTAGACGCCGAAGATCGGCAGTCGCGCCAGCTTCTCGCTGAACAAATGCTCGCAGCCCGCCGGCGCAAACTGCGGGTCGGCCAGGAAATAGTCGATCGCTTCGAGACCCGTCGTATAGCCGTAGCCGAGCCAGGAAACCTGCACCGGCGCCGGCTTGCGGGCGAAGACGAGCAGGCGGTGGTCCCGAGTGTGGCCGGCGAGATCGACCAGGATGTCGATGCGGTCGGCGCGGATCCGCTCGGCCATATCTTCGCCGCTGAGCCCGACGGTCGGCCGCCAATGATCGACGTACGACTTGAACCGCGCGGTGACCTCATCCTCGCAGGCAACTTCCGCATAGGCGAACAGCTCGACCATCGATTTGTCGTGACGCGCCAAAACCGGTTCGATGAAGTGCCGGGCCGCATGCCGGCGGAAGTCCGGCGAAACGTAACCGATCCGCAGCCGGCGCTCGGGCGAGCGGTCGTTGTCGTATCGCGGCGTCGCCGGCGCGAGTGGCCGCGCATGCGCCTCGTCCCACCGCTGGTATTCGGTGAAGATCGCCTCCGCCGGCAGATCCGGCGCGTAATTGAGACAGAATAGGCAGTTGGAATGCGCTTTGAAATTGCGACGGTCGATTTCGTAGGCGCGACGATAGGTGGCCGTCGCTTCGTCGAGCTTGCCGAGGTCCCGCAGCGCATTGCCGAGGTTAGTGTGAACCTCCGCGTCGGCGGGCGTCAGAGCGAGCGTCTGACGGTAGCAGGCAAGAGCGTCATCCAGCAGGCCGAGTTGCTGGAAGGCCGCGCCGAGATTGCTAAGCGCTGCGGCGAGATCGGGGCGGAGGGCCAGAGCGCGCCTGTAGCAAGCGACAGCTTCCTTGAAGCGCCCCAGGCCCTGCAACACGTTGCCGAGATTGCTGTGCGCTACGGCAAAGTTCGGATTGAGGCTGAGGGCGCGCCGGCAGCAGGCCTCCGCCTCGTCCAGTCGGCCGAGTTGATAGAGGGCGATGCCGAGGTCGTTGTGCGCTTCGGCAAGATCGGGCTCGAGGGCGATCGCCCGACGGCAGGCCGCCGCCGATTCTTCGAATTGGCCAAGGTCGCGCAAGGCCGCGCCAAGATTGCCGTACGTGGCGGCCACGCTCGGGTCGATCCCGACGGCTCGGCGATAGGCGGCGACCGCCTCGTCGAGCTTGCCCTGCGCGGCGAGCGCCGCCCCGAGCGTCGCATGAAAGCGAGCGGCCTGGGGAACGACGGCGATCGCCTTTTCGATCATCTCGACCGCGAGGTCGTGACCGCCGACGCTATGAGCGATTTCGCCGAGCCGGTGCATGCTATCGGCGTGATGCGGATCGCGCTCCAGCACGCGGCGGTAGAGCGCGAGCGCCTCGTTCAGCCGCCCGGCCCGATGCATTCGCAGCGCATCCGCGAACAGACGCGCGACGGCGCCGCCGTTGGCCGCCTCGATGCGGCGTTGGGCTCGGTTCATGCCATAACCCGCCGATTCTGCGTCGCCATGCGCTTCAGGCCCAAGGCGGGAAGGTTGGTTGCCGGCCGGTCGACGCCCGCCAATGCGTTGTTCATCTCGCCCGCGCTTGCACGCCCCGCCGTCGCGACCCAGCGGGGCGACGACGCCTCGCGGCAGATTCGGCGACGGAGCTTGCGCGGGCATTGCACGCGGCCAACGCGTCCCCCGACTTGATCGCATCGGCGCTAACTTAGCCCGGCTGGCGGCCGCTCGACCTTGTCATCCCCGCGAAAGCGGGAATCCAGTCTTCCGTCGCCTGCGTCCTCGACGAGCGCTGGACCCCCGCTTTCGCGGGGGTGACATCGAAGGATCGCGCCAAGTTGGCGCCAATGCGATCAAGTCGGGGTACGGCCATGACGCAAGAGTGCGAGCGAGACACTGACGGCGGCTAATGCGAACGCATTGTCGCAGGCGCCTACAATTTGGCGCGCCGCCGCGGCGCTTTACCCAATCTTAAGACCCGTGCTGCAGGTTGGCCGGGACTGAACCGGGTCGGTCCGCTTTTCGCGGAGCCGGTATCGGCGTCACACGGCGATTAGTTCCTGCGTTTCGGGAGCTAAAGGCATAAGGCCGCTTCGTCGTCTCGGTGCAAATCCGAAATGTCACATGGTTTCGTGATTTCACGGACAGGAGCACCTCTATGAGTTCGATTCTCACCAATTCCTCGGCCCTCAGCGCGCTGCAGTCGCTGTCGCAGACTGAGTCGGCCCTGAAGACGACCGAAAACCAGGTCTCGACCGGCCTCGCCGTCTCTTCCGCCGCCGACAACGCTTCCTACTGGTCGATCGCAACCCAGCTCAGCGCCGACAGCGGCGTCGTCACCGCCGCCAACTCGGCGCTGTCGCAGAGCCAGGCCGTGCTGTCGACCGCCTCCTCGGCGATCTCATCGGTGACCTCGACAATCGCTTCGATCGAGACGGCGCTGACCCAGGCGACCAACCCCGGCGCCGATCTCAGCGCCATCGAGACGACGCTCGTCGGGCTCAGCAGCCAGCTGGTGAGCACCGTCAAGGCAGCGTCGTTCAACGGCCTGAATGTCCTCGACAGTTCGACGATGACCTCGTCGTCGGCGAACACCGGCAGCCTCGCCTTCGTCTCCGGCTTTAACGCCACGTCGACCGGCGGCCAGGTCAACACGATCACCCTCAATACCCAGGGGCTGATCAACGGCGGCACGGCCGACACGAGTTCGACCGCCGGCACAGACGGCACCGGCATTTTGGACGGCGCCACGACATACACCACCGTCGCCACGACCACCGGCACCGGCGGCGTCACCTCGGGCACCACGGGCACGACCATCAACCTGCTGACGCTCGGCTCCTCGCTCACCACCGCCGCCGGGGTCAGCTCGACCAACGCCGCCAATGAGGCGCAAAACTTGCTCGCGGGCGTCTCCTCGGTGCTCAACAGCCTGACGTCCTATGCGGCGCAGATCGGCACGACCCAGGACGCGATGACCGCGGCCTCGACCTTCAACAGCGCGCTGACCACCAACTACTCGACCGGCGTCAGCGCCCTGGTCGACGCCGACATGAACACCGCCTCGACCCGGTTGCAGGCGCTGCAGACCCAGGAACAGCTCGGCATTCAGTCGCTGTCGATCGCCAACCAGAACTCGCAGTTGATTCTGAAGCTCTTCAACGGCTGAATCGAAACCGCGCAACGGCGCCGGCGATCGCATTGCCGGCGCCGCTGAAGAGAAACGCGCGCCGCAGGCGCGCTCCGGCCGAGCCGCAACGCGCTCGGCCAATCTCCGAGCGCAAGGCGCCGTCAACAGCTTCGGTCGGATCGAACTTCGACCGACCGTCCGCCCCGTCAGCCCTTCGATCCTGCTCCTGCGGAGGGCGGCGGCGCGCCCGGCGAATTGCAAAAGACACGCCCGCCACGCTGTCGCGTGGCGGGCGTTTGCTTGGGCGGAGTATGAGGCGAACCGGACGCCGGCTCAGCGGCGCTCGATGCAGTAGCCGAG
>PLRT01000259.1:0-5667 GCA_003164915.1 Hyphomicrobiales bacterium
AATCTGCGCGAGACGACGACGCGGGTGCTGGCTTCGCTCACTCCGCGCGAGGAGCGCGTGCTGCGCATGCGCTTCGGCATCGGCATGAACACCGACCACACGCTCGAAGAGGTCGGCCAGCAGTTCTCGGTCACCCGCGAACGCATTCGCCAGATCGAAGCCAAGGCGCTGCGCAAGCTGAAGCACCCGAGCCGCTCGAGGAAGCTGAGGAGCTTCCTGGATAACTGAAGGCGGACGCCGGATCGCTCGACGTCGCGCCGCATTTTCCGAGGCCGCCGGCGTAGCGCCGACGGCCCGAGTCCCTGGACTCAGCTCGCGTGGGTGATCGCGGTCGCGTCCATCGTCTTGCCCGACTGGGTGTAGGTGATCTTCACCTTGTCGCCGGCTTTGAAGCCCATGAGCTTGACGCTCTTGGCGACGTCGTAGCTCGAGCCGTTGTCGAGCGTGACCATGTCCTTGGCCGAGTCGACGCTCTTGATCACCCCGGTCGTGTCGGCCGCATAGGCCGAGCCGGCGAGGCCAAGGATCAAGGCCGCCGTGGCGGCGCCGATCAGAACGCGCATCGTCATTCTCCCTTGTTGGCTGGTGGACGAAGTTTGCCGGCCGCGCCGCAGATCGCGCATCGCTGGCCGTGGCGAGAATAGAGCCACGCCGATGGGGCGGACGCGTGGCGCGGCGTCTAAAATTTCCTTGCCTTTGCGGCGCCTGCGCCTTCGGCTCGGCGCCGGGCGGCCACACTCGGGATCGAGGCCGCGCGGAGACCCACTGGAGCGCTGGCCGTTCGCGCTCGCGGGCGCGCGCCGGCCTCCTCGAGGCGCCTCGCTTTGACCTTGGCGCGTCGCGGTCTAGGCTCTCGCGCATTCCACGACAGGAGAAAGCGGGCGTGCATTCGGTGACGATCGGCGGGACGCTCTATCGCTTTCCCGACCTCAAGACCCTGCTGGCGAAAGCCTCGCCCAAGCGTTCGGGCGACGCCCTCGCCGGCGTCGCGGCCGAGAGCGCAGCCGAACGGGTCGCCGCGCAATGCGCGCTTGCCGACCTGCCGCTGAAAGTCTTCCTCAGCGAGACGATCATCCCCTACGAGGACGACGATGTGACGCGGCTGATCGTCGACGGCGTCGACGCGAACGCGCTCGCGCCGGTCGCCTCGTTGACCGTCGGCGAACTGCGCGACTGGCTGCTCTCCAACGCGGCGACCGGCGCGGCGCTGGCGGCGCTGTCGCCCGGCCTGACGCCGGAGATGGTCGCGGCGGCGTCGAAGCTCTGCCGCAACCAGGATCTGATCGCCATCGCCGCCAAGCGCGAGGTCGTCACGCGTTTCCGCGACACGATCGGCCTCAAGGGGCGCCTCTCGGCGCGGCTGCAGCCCAACCATCCGACCGACGATCCCAGGGGCGTTCTCGCCAGCGTCGTCGACGGCCTGCTGCTCGGCTGCGGCGACGCGGTGATCGGGATCAATCCGGCGAGCGACAGTCCGCAACGCTGCGCCGAACTCATCAAGCTGATCGACGACGTGCGGCTGAGGCTCGACATCCCGACCCAGTCCTGCGTGCTGACCCACGTGACGACGTCGATCGACCTGATCGAAGCGGGCGCGCCGGTCGATCTCGTCTTCCAATCGATCGGCGGCACTGAGGCGACCAACGCGAGCTTCGGCTTCACGCTCGCGCATCTCAGGGAGGCGCGCGAGGCGGCCTTGTCGCTCAACCGCGGGACCGTCGGCGACGACGTGATGTATTTCGAGACTGGGCAGGGCAGTTCGCTGTCGGCGGGCGCGCATCACGGCTGCGACCAGCAGACGCTGGAAGCGCGCGCCTATGCGGTGGCGCGCGCGTTCAAGCCGCTGCTGGTCAATTCGGTCGTCGGCTTCATCGGCCCCGAATATCTCTACGACGGGCGCGAGATCCTGCGCGCCGGGCTGGAGGACCACTTCTGCGGCAAGCTTCTCGGCCTGCCGATGGGCTGCGACGTCTGCTACACCAACCATGCCGACGCCGATCAGAACGACATGGATTCGCTGCTGCTGCTGCTCGCTGCAGCCGGCGTGACCTATGTGATGGGCGTGCCAGGCGCCGACGACGTGATGCTCAACTACCAGAGCACCTCGTTCCACGATGTGCTGGCGGCGCGCGAGCTGTTCGGGTTGAAGCCGGCGCCCGAATTCGCCGATTGGCTGGGGCGCATGGGCCTGACGGACGCGAAAGGCCGCGTGCGGCCGGGCGCGTTGCCGGCGCAAATGGCGCCGCTGCTGGCGGGAGCGTGAGATGGCGGCGCCGGTCGTCCCGAGCGAGCTCGCTCGACTGTGGGAAAAGCTGCGCGCGGCGACGCCGGCGCGCGTCGGCCTGGCGCGCGCCGGCGCCGCGGTCGCGACGCGCGAGACGCTCGCCTTCCAGGCGGCGCATGCGCGCGCCCGCGACGCAGTCGCGGCGCGGTTCGACGCCGACGGCCTCGCGGCGGCGATGGCGGCGCGCGGCCTGACGCCGCTGCGGCTGAAGAGCCGCGCCGACGATCTGACCGTCTATCTCGCCCGGCCCGATCTCGGCCGCCGCCTCGACGACGCCTCGCGCGCACGCATCGCCGCGGCGCCGAGGGGCTTCGATCTCGTCTTCGTCCTCGCCGATGGATTGTCGGCCGAGGCGACGACGAAGCACGCGCCGGCGCTGATCGACGCGGCGCTGCCGGCGCTGGTCAGCGAGGGCTGGCGCGTCGGACCGATCGCGATCGTCGCGCGCGGCCGGGTGGCGATCGGCGACGAGATCGGCTCAGGGCTGGAGGCGGCGATGACGGCGACGCTGATCGGCGAGCGGCCGGGGCTCACCACCCCCGACAGCCTCGGCGCCTACCTCACCTGGGCGCCGCACCTCGGCCGCAGCGACGCCGACCGCAACTGCCTCTCCAACATCCGTCCCGAGGGCCTGCCTTACGCCGAAGCCGCGCGCCGCCTCGTCCACCTCTGCCGGGAAGCGCGGAGGCTGCAACTGACTGGCGTCGGGCTGAAGGACGAGTCCGAGGCCGCGCTCGACGGCGTCGGGACCGCCTCCCCCTTGCCGCGGGAGAAGCGTTGACGACGATCCTTGCGGCGGCGCGCTCAGGGGGTGGCGACGGCGGCGAGCGCGGTGCGTTCGTCGAACGCCGAGCGCTCGGCGACCTTTTCGTCGTCCCGCCGCGCCAGAGGCTTCATGCCGACGAAGATCTCCGCCGGCGCGGCGTCGGCCGCCTCCTTGGCGTCGCCGAGCTGCACGACGGCGGCGTCCAACCCGGCGACGGCGTGCAGGCCGTCGTAGAGCGAGCCGACCAGCTTTTCGTCGGCGCCGGCGATCTGCACGCCGACGCGCGGCCGTTCGTTGGCGTTCAACTGGCCGATGTTGTTGACCACGATCACGTGCGCGTCGATCAGCGACTGACGGATCTGCTCGGCGAGCGCGCCGCCCTCGAGGTCGAAGCCATAGGACCACAAGGTCACCGAGCGGCCCGAGTAAGGCGCCAGCGCCTTGGCGACGTCGTGCGCCTCAGCGCCGGTCAGCTCGCGCGGCTGGACGAGCTCGACAAGCGACAAATTCTTGCGCTGCAGCCGCGCCGCTTCGATGTTGAGGGTCGCGACGCGCTCCAGAACGTCGGCGGTCTCCTTGCGCGCCTGCGCCGCCTGGGCTTCGAGATTGGTGGTCAGCCAGTCGGCCTGGGCCTCGCGGATGCCGGCCGCGCGCCATTGCAGCACGAAGCAGACGACCATCGCG
The DNA here is from genome assembly GCA_003164915.1 of Hyphomicrobiales bacterium. Lineage (GTDB taxonomy): Bacteria > Pseudomonadota > Alphaproteobacteria > Rhizobiales > Beijerinckiaceae > Roseiarcus. The sequence goes on from PLRT01000259.1 coordinate 3,735, forward strand.
CAGGCGCCGATCGCGGTGACCACGCCGGCGGCGAGCAGGAACTGCGAGGAGGCCGTGTACCAGTAGTCGGCCCAGGCGACGAGCGACTGGGACGCGGGCGGCGTCGGGTTGATCTGAGCTTGAAGGGCCATGGCGGCGACCATCTGCATGGGGGAACGCTGTCTATTGAGTGGCGACGTCGGTCGGCGGCGCCGAACGGTTGAGACTGGCGAGGCCGCGACGGGCGATCATTTGCCGGATCGCCTGGACATTGGCGTGTGCGGCGTCGGCCGACATGTCCTGGCGGCTGATCTCTTCGGCCTGGGCGTATTTGCCCTCGAGCGACAGAACCAAAGCGAGATTGTTGCGCACCCGCGCGTCGGCGCTCGCGCCGGCGCTCGCCTCGCGCAGCGTCGTCTCGGCCTGCGGCAACTGCTTGGTCAGCGCGTAGGAGAGGCCGAGGTTGTTGAGCACGAAGGCTTCGCCCGGCGCGATCTTGAGCGCGTCGGAGTAGAACCGGCGCGCGCCGTCGTGGTCGCCGAGCTGGTCCTCGACCACGCCCTGCACCGACATGATCGTCCAATCGGGGCGATCGTCGGTATAGGCGCGGGTCAGGACGTCCTTGGCCTGGGCCAATTGGCTGTCGTCGGCGAGCGCCTTGCCGTATTCGCCGAGCACTTCCATGTCCTGCGGCGATTCGACCGCCGCCGTGCGCATGACCGCCGCCGCCTCGTCGAAGCGCGACAAGGCGCGCAAGGCGCGCGCGTAGTTGATCGAGGCGGTCTTGTCGCCGGGGCTCTGGTCGTAACGCTTGCCCCATTGGTCGGCGTTGGCGCGCCATTGATCCTGGCCGGCTGGCGGCGTCTGCGCGACCGGCGCCGCCGGCCCGGCGCCCGCGCCGAAATCGACGCAACCGCCGAGCGAAGCCGCCGCGACGGCAAGGGCGACGAGAGCGATCCTGGTCAGCCGACCCGAGTCCGGGTTGGCCCTCAACGCAATGGACATGACGGAGCCCGCCAGGTGTTTCTTCGTAAACAACTATAAGTGTGCTGCCCTAACGGAAGTTATAAGAAAACTGCATAAACTTGTGCGCGAATATTGAGAATCCGGAATTCAATTAACGTGGTATTGGAATTTTGAATTTAGATTTTGTTCAACATGGGCTTGCGTGGCGCGCCGTAGCGTCTATCGCGCTCAATCCCTTGGGGAAGCTGAGTTCGGCGCGCTTCGCTCCGCCTTCCGCGCTGGCTCAGGTCTTCGGCGCGTAATCCGCCGGATCGAGCTTCGCTGGCCGTCCCGGCAGGCCGAGGCTCGCCACGCGCGGCGGCGTTTCCGCGATCAGCCTGCCGCGGCGAATGACGGCGAGACGCGGCGCGCGCAGCCGCACCGCCTCGATCGGATCGGCGGCCTGCAGCACCACCAGGTCGGCGTTCCTGCCGACCGCGAGGCCGTAGCCTTCGAGGCCGAGGATGCGGGCGGGAATTTCCGTCACCGCGTCGAAGCTCCAGCGGATCGCCTCGCGGCTGGTCATCGGCGCGGCGTGAACCGCCATATGGGCGACGTCGAGCATGTCGGCGCCGCCGAGCCCGTACCACGGGTCCATCACGCAGTCCTGGCCGAGGGCGACCGCGACGCCGAGCGCGCGCATCTCGGGTATGCGGGTCAGGCCGCGGCGGCGCGGGTATGTGTCGTGCCGACCCTGCAGGGTGATGTTGATCAGCGGATTGGCGATGGCGTTGATCCCCGACTCGGCGATCAGCGGCAGCAGCTTCGACACATAGTAATTGTCCATCGAATGCATCGAGGTCANNTCGACGTGGCGCGACAACGGGTCGTCGCTCTCGTCGCAATGCAGGTCGACCATCAGCCCGCGCTCGGCGGCGATCTCGCACAGAGCCTTCACCGAAGCCGCGCCGTCGGCCATCGTGCGCTCGAAATGCGGGATGCCGCCGAC
>PLRT01000259.1:5689-5981 GCA_003164915.1 Hyphomicrobiales bacterium
ATAAGCGCCTCGACCGCCAGCAGCCGGTCGTCGCAGACGTCGACGTGCGAGCGCACCGCCAGCAGACCCTGGGCGACGGCGAGGTCGCAATAGCGCAGCGCGCGCTCGATCACCGCCTCATGGGTCAAGAGCGGCTTCAGCTCGCCCCAAAGTGCGATGCCCTCGAGCAGGGTGCCCGACTGGTTGAGCCGCGGCAGGCCGAGCGACAGCGTCGCGTCCATGTGGAAATGGCTGTCGACAAACGGCGGCGCGACCAGCCGCCCTTCGGCCTCGACGACGACGCGCGCCTCGG
>PLRT01000252.1:0-13790 GCA_003164915.1 Hyphomicrobiales bacterium
CGCGCCGGCCCTCGATCGCCGCGACAGCGCGCCTGAGACGCGCCACGCCTTCAGCCCCGTCGCTCGGCGACATCCGTTGCGCACCCCGATAAGTTCCCTATTTGTTCTTGGTTTGAACCGTCCGGGGAACGGAGTCAAGGGCGGGATGGGAGGGGGTCGTATCTCAGTTTGACGGAGTGAGCTTTTATGCTTGCGCCCTTCCACTCCCGCGACCGCTCACGAACTCTGGCCGCGACTATGCCCGCGCGAACGCCCGCTTCGCCTCTCCAAACAAAGCAGTCAGCTTTTTCCCGAACGCCTTTCGCGAACTTTCCCGCGCAATGGGTCGGCTGGGGCGTCCTTTTTGATCTTCTCGGCGTTTTCCAGTTCGGCCAGCATCTCCTGGAAGGCCCGCACGTAGTCGGTCGGGTCGACGTAACTGGCGTCCTTGGACGTGTAGGCCGCGGTCAGGATCGCGGCGATGATCTTGTTCGTGTCGGACATCCGCCGACTCCTCCCTCGTTTCGCCGAACATAACAGGGGCGGCGCGCGCGGCCCGTCAACCCCCAATTCTTCCGTCGAGTCCGCGAACTGCGATGATCTCGCGGCAGGCGGCGTCCCGGCCGGCGCACGCTCCCGAGCCCGCCGCCGCAGATTCTCGGTCGCCCGCTCGCCGCGCCGCGACGCAAGACGGGCGAGGCGGCGCAGCCTTCACCCGTCCGGCGGCCGCTTGTCGGCCCAGACGCAGAACCCCTCCTCGCGCACGCCGTTGATGATCGCGTCGGCGTCGGGGCCGAATCGGNNGTCCCGGCTGATCGCCAGCGCGTAACCCGCCGTCGGTTTGAATTTATAATAAGTCGCCAAGAAACTCGGCCTCCTTCCAGGCCTTAGCAAAACCAAGCGAAACCGGCGCCCAGGGTTTCGACGCCGTTTTTCTTTGATCGCCCTCAATTCGCTTTTCTCGCAATGGAGCATAAGAGCGCCGCGCCGCAAGGGCGAAGCCAGGAGCCAGGATGACTGGGATGCGCGAGAGCTGGCGCCGCGGAGAGACGACACGGGCATTCGACACGCCCGCCGTCGCCACCCGCAAGGTCGACATCCGCATCCAAGCCATCCCGACTCTCGGCGCCGCGCGGCTCCCGCTCGTCGCCGCCAGCCGCCGCGCCAATCCTCGAGGGATGAAATGACCGCTAAATACCCCGGACTGCCGACCGTCATCCATGGCAACGGCGCCGTCGCCGAAGTGATGAGCCGCGTGTGCGGCGGCGTCATCGGCTATCCGATCACGCCTTCGACGGAAATCTCGGAAATCTACGAGGCGTTCCGTTCCAATGGCGGCGTCAACGTGTGGGGCAAGCATCCGTTCTTCTTCGAGCCCGAGGGCGAGCATTCGGCGCAGAGCGGCGCGCTCGGCGCGGCGCTGACCGGCGGCAAGTTCGTATCCAACGCCTCCTCGAGCCAGGGCATCCTCTACGGGATGGAATCGCACTACGTGACCGTCGGCAAGAGAGTCGGCGGTTTTGTTTTGCAGGTGGCGGCGCGCGTCGTCTCCAAGCATTCGCTCAACGTCATGGCGGGCCACGACGACGTCTACGCCCTGCTCGCTTCCGGCTACACCATCCTGTTCGGCTCCAACGCGCAGGAAGCCGCCGACCTCGCGGCGATTTCCTACAAGCTCAGCGCGCTGTCGCTGATCCCGGTCGCCAATGCGATGGATGGCTTCGCCACCAGCCACATGATGACCGAAGCCAAAATGCCGGAGCCCGATCTTCTGCGCGAGTACCTCGGCGACCCCGCCGGCCGCATCAAGAGCCCGACCGTCGCCCAGGACATGCTGTTCGGCGCCAAGGGCCGCACCTTTCAGCTTCGCCAGTATCTGACCCGCCGAGCCCATGATTTCGCCGACGGCGCGATTGCCAAGCTGCGCGCCTTCCTCGACGCCAACGAGCAGGCGATCGAGCACGACGGCGCCGGCAGGTTGGTCGAAAAGACGCTCGACTACGTGCCCGAGGAGTTGCGCGCGCAGTGGCGCCGCCAGTGGGTCAACGCCTTCGAGAAGGGCACGCGCCAGCTCGTTCCCGCGCTGGTCGACGTTCACAACCCGGGCCTCACCGGCGGCGTGCAGAACCAGCCCGACTTCCAGTCCGGCTCGGTCGATCACCGCACCCATTTCGTCAGCGAGGTTCCCCACATCGCCCGCGAGACGATGGCCGAATATTCGAAGCTGACCGGTCGTCCTTACGCTCCGATCCTGACCTACATGTGCGACGACGCCGAGACCGTCCTGCTCGGCCTCGGCTCGGTCACCGACGACGCCCAGGCGGTCGCGGCCTATCTGCGCACCCAGGGCAAGAAGGTCGGCGTCATCTCGATCAAGCTCTTGCAGCCGTTCCCGGAGGCCGAAGTCGTCGCCGCGCTCAAGGGCAAGAAGTCGGTGACCGTGCTCGAGCGCTCGGAAGTGACCGCGCTCACCAGCCTCGTCACCCAGGCGCTGTTCAAGGCGCGCGAGAACGCCGAAGGCGCGCGGCATCCCGAAATTCCGGCGCTGCGCGAGGCGCCCAAGGTCATCACTGCGATCTTCGGCCTCGGCGCTCACGACCTCCAGCCGCGCCATATCGTCGCCGCCTACAAGAACATGGAGGAGAAGAACGCCCCGTTCGTCTACCTCGGCTCGCAGTTCTTCTCCAAGAATCCGAGCCCGCACGCCGCGGCGCTGCAGGCGCGACTGAAGGCGGCCTATCCCGAAACCGAGTTCATGGCGCTCGAGACCGGGCCGAACCCGAATCTGCTGCCCAAGGGCGGTTTCCGCACCCGCTTCCACTCGGTCGGCGGTTACGGCACGATCGCCACCGGCAAGCTGCTCACCGACATTCTCGCCGGCGTGCTCGGCCTGCATTCGAAGGCCGCACCCAAGTACGGCTCGGAAAAGAGCGGCGCGCCGACCAACTACTACATCACCCTCAGCCCCGAACCGGTACTGCTCACCAACGCCGACCTGGAGGACGTCGAGATCGTCGTCTCGCCCGACCACCGGGTGTTCAGCCACAGCAACCCGCTGCGCGGCCTGGTCGAGGGCGGCACGTTCATCCTGCAGTCGAATCTTCCCGCGATCGAGGTGTGGAAGGAGTTGCCGCTCCAGGCGCGCAAGGCGATCCGCGACAGGAAGATCAACTTCTTCGTCCTCGACGGTTTCGCCGTCGCCAAGCGCCATGCGCCGCGCCCCGAGCTCGAAACCCGCATGATGGGCATCGCCTTCATCGGCGCGATCTGCGGCAATTGCGAACAGGTGACCGCGGGCGCGTCGCCGGAAACGGTGCTGAAGAAGATCCGCCACGATCTCTCGAAGAAGTTCGGGGCCAAGGGCGCGGCGATCGTCGAAGGCAACATGGCGGTCATTCAGGACGCCGTCGCCGCGACCAAGCGCGTCGCCTACGACGAGCCGGAATTCGCGCTCGCCGAGACCGTCGTCGCCTCGCGCGGCGCCGGCCGTTCGGTCGGCCTGTCGGCCGCCTTCTGCCGCACCAATTCGACCGAGGCGCCCTCCGGGTTCCTTGACGCCGAGTATTTCGACGACATCTACGCCTCGGCGTTCCGCGACGGCACGATCGCCGAATCGCCGGTGCTTCCGGGCACGGGCATGTTCCTGCCGGCCGGCAGCGCCGCCGGCAAGGACAAGGGCCTCTTCCGGCTCAAGGCGCCGGAGTTCCTGCCTGACCTGTGCACCGGCTGCATGGAATGCGCGCTCGCCTGCCCCGACGCGGCGATCCCCAACACCGTGCACGACATTCGCGACCTCCTGTCGGCGGGAATCCGCCAGCTCGATATCGCCGAAAGCCAGCGCGAGTCGGTGCGCGCCCACATTCCTGCGCTCGTCGACGCGGCGCGCGAGGTCTATCGGCGCGAGAAGTCGCCGAAGCCGTTCTACGAGATCGTCGGCGGCGCGATCGACGACCTCGAGGTCGAGAGCGCGGTCACCCGCAGCAACTTGCGCAAGCTCGCCAACGCGCTCGTCGTCTTCCCGGTCGCCAAGACGCGGCCGTTCTTCGACGCGGCCGAGAAGGACAAGCCCGGCTCGGGCGGCCTGTTCTCGGCGGTGATCGATCCGTGGAAGTGCACCGGCTGCCTCGAATGCGTCGAGGTCTGCGGCCCGCACGCGCTGGTCGAGCGCGAACAGGACGCCGAGCTGCTCGACATGATGCAGGCGCGGTTCGAGTTCCTCAGCCGCACGCCCAACACGCCGGCTCGCTTCTACGACGCCGCCATCGGTCCCGACGGCGACGCCAAACGGCTGATGCTCGATCGCCACAACTACTACGCCACCACCGGCGGCCACGGGGCCTGCCGCGGCTGCGGCGAAGTGACGGCGATCCGTCTCGTCACCAGCACCAACCACGCGATCCACGACAAGCGTCGCCGCGAGCAGATCCGCCAGCTCGAGAGCCTGATCGACAAGCTCAACGCCAAGGCGGCGACCGTTGCCGACACCGCCGAGGATTCGCATCGCAAGCAGCGCGTCACCGAGACGATCGCCTCGCTCGAGAAGGGCCTCTACCTGCTCGAAAGCGGGCCGCGCGGCGACGGGCCGGCCAGCGCGGTGATCGCCAACGCGACGGGCTGCAGCAGCGTCTACGCCTCGACCTTCCCGTTCAATCCCTACACCGATCCTTGGGTGAACAGCCTGTTCCAGGACTCCCCTGCGGTCGCCAAGGGCGTGTTCGAAGGCCTCGGCGCCGAAGCGGTCGAGCAGGTGCGCGCGCTGCGCGTCGCCCAGCTCGAACTCGCGGACGCATACGATCCGCAGGTTCACGACAAGCTCCTGCGCACGCTGAGCTGGGCCGAGTTCACCCCCGAGGAGCTGAACCTGCTGCCGACGGTGCTGAGCATCGGCGGCGACGGCGCGACCTACGACATCGGCTTCGGCGCGCTGTCGCGCGTGCTGTCGACCTCGACCCCGATCAAGGTCGTCGTCCTCAACACCGGCGCCTATTCCAACACCGGCGGCCAGGCCTCCACGGCGAGCCTCACCGGTCAGGACTCCGACCTCGCGCGCTTCGGCTCGGCCCATTCGGGCAAGCAGGAGCGGCGCAAGGAGCTTTCGCTGATCGCCGCGTTCCATCCCAACGTCTACGTCGTGCAGAGCTGCGCTTCGCTGCACGGCCACTTCCTCAAGTATGTGGTCGAGTTCCTCAACCACAACGACTCGCCAGCGGTGCTCGACGTCTACACGCCCTGCCAGGGCGAGCAGGGAATCAGCGATCCGCAGGCCAACCGCCATGGCCATCTGGCGGTCCAGAGCCGCATGAGCCCGGTGTTCGTCCACGATCCGCGCCGCGGCAGCGATCTTCGCAGCCGGTTCTCGCTCGACGGCAATCCCGCCGCCGACAAGGACTGGACCACAACCGTGCTCGAATATGTCGAGGGCGGTCAGACCAAACTGATCGAAGTTCCGCTGACGCCCGCCGACTTCGCGCTGACCGAGGGCCGGTTCAAGAAGCAGTTCCGCCCGTTCAAGGCCGACGCGGCCGGCGTCCCGCTGGCCGAGTACATCGACCTCGGCCAGGCCGACCGGATCGGCAAGACGCCGTTCGTCCTGTCGGTCGACGACGACAAGAAGCTGGTCAAGATCGAGGCCTCGCCGACCATCGTCGCCCTGGTCGAGGAGCGTCGCCGCTACTGGCGCACCTTGCAGTACCTCGCCGGCCAGGACGTGGCGAGGCTCGACGCCGATCACCAGCTCGAACTCGACGCGCTGCGTCATCAGTACGAAGAGGCGGTCGAAGCGCGCGAAGGCTCGATCGACTCGATCGCCCAGGCGATGTCCGAACTCGCGGCGGCGTCCAAGGCGCCGCCTGCCGGCGGCCTGTCGCTGGGTCTCGGCGGCGGCGCGGCAGTTGCTCCCGCGGCTGCGCCTGCCGCGGCGGCCAAGCCCAACGGCGCGGCGGTGGCGCTGTCCGAGGACGACGTCGCCAGCTGCACCAACTGCAAGACCTGCTACCAGGAGCTTCCCGAGCTGTTCGAGAAGACCCGAGTCGTCGTCGACGGCGCGACCAAGGAAGCAGGCCACCTCATCCCCGGCGCGCTCGCGCGGGTGAAGATCACGCCGGAAATCAAGAGCAAGATCGCTCGTGTCGCCGCCAACTGTGACGCGGAAATCATCCATGAGCACTGAAGTCGCAAGCCCCCTGGCCGCTCCTGCGGTCGCCCATGTCCGCCTCGACCTCGAGCACTACCGGCAGGTCAGCCACGCGCTCGAGTCGACGCAGACCGAGGTCGAAAAGCTCGAGCACACCGAGGCGTTCGAAGTCTTCCAGAAGCAGCTGGGCCTGCTGCGCCGCCGCCTGCTGAACAGCCCGCAATCGCTCAGGCAGACGTTCATCGAGGACGGCGTCCAGGCGATCGTCTGGGAGTTCCAGCAGCCGGAGCTCGGCGCAAGCTTCACCAAGATGCTGTGGAGCCTGCTGCTGCGCGACGACGACATGGCGACGATCTTGCAGCGCTTCATCTGGGCGATGCCGCTGAAGTTCAAGCGCAAGTTCATCGTCGCGCTCGACGCCCACCTCTCCGACCGCTACCCGATGTTCAAGGGTCTGTCGGTGAATTGGCCGAGCGGCAATTACATTCACCCGTATGTGCGGCCGGCCGAGGAGCGCAAGAACGACTTCGAGCTGGTGACGACCGGCTATCTCGGCTATCGCGCGCTCGGCTTCACCCTGCGCGAAGTCGACATGTTCGTCTGGCTGGAAGTGTTGCGCGACAAGCAGTGCGAGGACCGACCCTGCGAACAGGGCGTGTTCGACGCCAAGCGCAAGAAGGGCGGCTGCCCGGTCGTCATCCATATTCCCGACATGCTGAAGCTGATGGGCCAGGGCAAGCTCAAGGAGGCCCTCTCGCTCATCCAGGGCAGCAACCCGCTGCCCGACGTCACCGGCCGCGTCTGCCCGCAGGAGATGCAATGCCAGGGCGTCTGCACCATCTCCGGCCGGCCGATCGAGATCGGCCAGCTCGAATGGTACCTGCCCGAGCGCGACCGCCTCGCGCGCCTCGAGGCCGGCATTCCGTTCAGCGCCGGAACAGATTACGTTACGCCATGGGAGCGCGCCGACAAGCCGCCGATCGCGGTGGTCGGCTCCGGCCCGGCCGGCCTGATCAACGCCTATCTGCTGTCGGTCGAAGGCTATCCGGTTACGGTATTCGAGGCGTTCCACGACCTCGGCGGCGTGCTGCGTTACGGCATTCCGGAATTCCGTCTGCCCAACGCGCTGATCGACGACGTGGTCGAGAAGATCGACGCGCTCGGCGGCAAGTTCGTCCGGAACTTCGTCGTCGGCAAAACGGCGACCCTGCAGGATCTGCGCGACGCCGGCTTCTACAAGATCTTCGTCGGCACCGGCGCCGGCCTGCCGCGCTTCATGAACATCCCCGGCGAGCACCTCAACGGCGTCATGAGCGCCAACGAGTTCCTCACCCGCGTCAACCTGATGCAGGCGCGGCTTGACGACTACGAGACGCCGCTGCCGATCGTGAAGGACAAGAACGTCATCGTCATCGGCGGCGGCAACACCGCGATGGACGCGGCGCGCACCAGCAAGCGTCTCGGCGCCAACGTCACGATCGTCTATCGCCGCACACGCAAGGAGATGCCGGCGCGCGTCGAGGAGCTCGCGCACGCGCTCGAGGAAGGCATCAATCTATCGGTGCTGCGTTCGCCCAAGGAGTTCGTAAGCGGCGGCGATCACCACGTCTGCCATGCCGAACTCGAGGTGATGGAGCTTGGCGCCCCCGACGCGTCGGGCCGCCGTTCGCCGGTCGCGACGGGCAAGACCGAGACGATCCCCATCGATCTTGCGATCATGGCGCTCGGCAACACCTCCAACCCGATCATCAAGGACTCGGAGCCGCGCATCAAGACGTCGAAGTGGGGCACCCTGGTCGTCGAGCACGGCGCCGAGACGACGCTGGAGAACGTCTACTCCGGCGGCGACGCGACGCGCGGCGGTTCGACCGCGATCAACGCCGCCGGCGACGGCAAGGCCGCGGCGGAGCAGATCGCCCAGGAGATGACTCTCACGCCGGCTGAAATCAAGGACCGGGTCGAGCGCGCCGCGGCCTACACCGCCACGGCGCAGACCCCGTACCGGATCGTCAAGCGGCGCGACATCGCCCAGGGCATCGTCGAGATTACGGTCAAGGCGCCGATGGTGGCGAAATCCGCCAAGGCCGGCCAGTTCGTCCGCGTTCTGGCGACGCCCAAGGGCGAGTTGATCCCCCTGACGCTATCTGATTGGGACGCGAAGGCGGGTACGATCGACCTGGTCATCCAGGGAGTCGGCGCAAGCTCGATCCAGATCAACCAGATGAAGCCGGGCGAAGCGCTCACCGGCGTCGCCGGCCCGCTCGGCCAGCCGTCGCACCTGCACAAATACGATCCCGAGACGCAGACGGTCGTGTTCTGCGCCGGCGGCGTCGGCCTGCCGCCGGTCTACCCGATCGCGCGCGCGCACCTGCGGATGGGCAATCACGTCACCCTGATCGCCGGCTATCGCACCCAATCGGCGCTGTTCTGGGTGGGCGAAGGCGAGCGCGTCGACAAGCTCAAGGCCGAGTTCGGCGACCGACTCGACGTGATCTACTGCACCAACGACGGCACGTTCGGCCTCAAGGGCTTNNTGATGAAGGCGGTGTCGGAGCTGACCAAGAAATTCGCCCCATTGGCGACGGTGGTCAGCCTCAACTCGATCATGGTCGACGCCACCGGCATGTGCGGCGCCTGCATGGTGCCGGTCCAGATCGACGGCAAGCTGGTGCGCAAGCACGCCTGCATCGACGGGCCGGAACTCGACGCCCACATCATCGACTGGGACAAGTTCCTGCCTCGCTTCAATCAGTTCAAGGAGCAGGAACAGCAGAACCGCGTCAAACACAGCCTCGCCTGAGGCCGGCAAGCCGCACCCGCGAAGCAAGCGGCGTCCGTACCCCTGGTGCGGACGCCGCTTTCGATTCCGGCCGCCGAGAGAGGCGGCAAGGCGCGGAAAAGCAAATCCCGCGGGCAGCGCCCGCGGGATTGTGGAAATCGGTCGTCCAGCGAAGCGTTCAGGCGGTGATGCGTTCGTCGGCCGGCGAAGGTTCGCGCAGCACGTAGCCGCGGCCCCACACCGTCTCGATGTAATTGCGCCCGCTCGACGCCGTCGCCAGCTTCTTGCGCAGCTTGCAGATGAAGACGTCGATGATCTTCAGCTCCGGCTCGTCCATGCCGCCATAGAGGTGATTGAGGAACATTTCCTTGGTCAGCGTCGTGCCCTTGCGCAGCGAAAGGAGCTCGAGCATCTGATATTCCTTGCCGGTCAGATGCACGCGCTGGCCGTCGACTTCGACGGTCTTCTGGTCGAGATTGACGACCAGGTCCCCGGTTACGATCACCGATTGCGCGTGGCCCTTCGAGCGGCGGACGATGGCGTGGATGCGCGCCACCAGCTCGTCCTTGTGGAACGGCTTGGTGAGATAGTCGTCGGCGCCGAGGCCGAGGCCTCGCACCTTGTCCTCGATGCCCGCCATGCCGGATAGGATGAGAATCGGCGTCTTGATCTTGGTCAGCCGCAAAGCCCGGAGGACTTCGTAGCCGGACATGTCAGGCAAGTTCAGATCGAGAAGAATGATATCGTAGTCGTACAGTTTGCCGAGATCGATCCCTTCCTCGCCAAGATCCGTGACGTAAACGTTGAAATTCTCGGACTTGAGCATCAATTCGATGCTTTGCGCCGTGGCCGCGTCGTCCTCGATTAGTAGAATCCGCATGTTAAATCCCCAGACTTGCCCCCTAGGCACGCCGCCGCGGAACGGTGACCGCAACCGCGCCGCAAGACGTCCGGCGCAAAGCCGGGGCGCGAACCCGGCCGACTCGACACGCAAAGTGACCAGCAACGGTTAACAAACTGTGATTCACTTGCGCAACCCCCTACCCGGAATAAATCCGTCCAAAAGGGAACGTCTTGAAACTCTTGCTCGATTCGCCCTCGGTTTGCTTAAAGCATTACTTAAACTCATTGGCCTAGACGGCACTCTTGATTCAACCTTCGCCGCCAGGGCGCGCCCCAACGCCGCGGCGCCGCCGTCTCCGCGCGACGCGACGCGCGGCGCACTCTCGCTAAGGATTGTTAATGACGCAGGTAAACGAACCGCTAACGCGGCGGCGTTCGTCGGGCGATTTTCGCGGGCGCCATCCCTGCCGCGCCCCGGGCCTGCGTTACGACTTCATCGAAGCCGCTAACCAACGAGAAACCTTCCTGCGCCATCTTCGCGCTGTCTCGTGGCGTTGAATGTTCGGGCGGCCGCTCGCCGTCTGGCTTGTGGTATGGAGTGCGTAAGAATGAAATCGCGAGACACGCTCATTCGCCTCAAGCGGTTCCAGGCCGACGAGAAGCGGCGGCGGGTCAGGCAGATCGAGGCCATGGTGGCGGAGTTCGCCCGCATGGCCGGCGATCTCGACCGGGAAATCGCCAATGAGGAGAAGCGCGCGGGGATCTCCGACCCCAGCCATTTCGCCTATCCGACCTACGCTCGCGCCGCCAGCGCGCGCCGCGACAATCTGAAGCGGTCGATCCTCGAGCTCAGCGGACAGATCGAGGAAGCCAAGGCCGGGCTCGACGAGGCCCTCGCAGAACTGGCCAAATACGAGTCGCTCGAGGGTCGCGAGAAGGCGATGGAGCGCGCGCACGAAGCCGCCGCGCGCGCCTAAAAGGCCGCCGCGAGATCGTTGCGACCCGCCCGCCGATGCATTACACCGGGTCCGGTGTCTGACCATCGACGGGGGCGGGACAAATATGGCGAGCAATGACCACGCGGCCACGGCCAATGACGGCGGGGACTTGGCTGAACACGAATCGACGTACGCCGCGTTCGTTGCGCTCACCGAAGTCACCGTCGCATTGCTGCTGTGCATCGTTCTCTGTCTGGTGATCTGGACGCTGGAAGGCCACGGTTTCGTCGCGCTGGTCGGAGTGATCGTCGCGTTCGTCGCCGCCTCGCTGGGCGCGGCCGCCGACTACGGCTGGCGCGCCGTGGCGCCGGTCTTCGTGCTGCTCGGGCTCGCCGCCATCGTTTTGAATTAGTCCGAGTCCGGCGACAGCCGGACGGCGCTGACACTTTGGGATCGCGTCATGCTGATTGGGGTAGTTACCGAAAAGGAACCGCAGGAGACGCGCGTCGCAGCGAGTCCGGAGACGATCAGGAAATTCATCGCCCTCGGCGCCGAGGCGGTGATCGAGAGCGGCGCCGGAATCGCCGCCGGCGTCCCTGACGCCGACTTCGCCGCCGCCGGGGCGCGGATCGGCTCCGCCGGCGAGGCGCTCGCCGCCGACATCCTGCTCAAAGTCAGGCGGCCGAACGCGGCCGAGATCGGCGGCCTCAAGCGCGGCGCGCTGGTCGTCTCGATCATGGACCCCTACGGGGCCGACCAGGCGCTGGCGGCGCTGGCCGGCGCCGGCGTTTCCGCCTTCGCGATGGAATTGATGCCGCGCATCACCCGCGCCCAGGTGATGGACGTGCTGTCGAGCCAGGCCAATCTCGCCGGCTATCGCGCGGTAATCGACGCCGCCGCCGAATACGGTCGCGCGCTGCCGATGATGATGACCCCGGCCGGCACCGTGCCCGCCGCCAAGGCCTTCATCATGGGCGTCGGCGTCGCCGGCCTGCAGGCGATCGCCACCGCCCGCCGACTCGGCGCGATCGTCACCGCGACCGACGTCCGGCCGGCGACCAAGGAGCAGGTCGAGTCGCTCGGCGCCAAGTTCGTCGCCGTCGAGGACGACGAATTCAAGCAGGCCGAGACGGCGGGCGGCTACGCCAAGGAGATGTCGGACGCCTACAAGGCCAAGCAGGCGGCGCTGATCGCCTCGCACATCGCCAAGCAGGACATCGTCGTCACCACCGCGTTGATCCCTGGCCGTCCGGCCCCGCGCCTCGTCACCGCCGACATGGTGCGCTCGATGCGTCCCGGCTCGGTGATCGTCGACCTCGCGGTCGAGCGTGGCGGCAATTGCGAGCTGGCGCGCGCCGGCGAAGTCGCAATCAGCAACAACGGGGTGCGCATCGTCGGCAATTCCAATGTGACGCGCCTCGCCGCGACCGCGTCTTCGCTCTACGCGCGCAACCTCTACGCCTTTGTCGAAACGCTGATCGACAAGCCGGCGAAGGCGATCGCGGTCAACTGGGACGACGAACTGGTCAAGGCGACGTTGCTGACCCGCGACGGCGCGATCGTCCACCCCAATTTCGCCCCGAAGGCGCAATGACGACCACCGCCCGCCCCTCGGCGCGATCGCACGTCGCCGGGGCGCGCGACCCGCTCCGGCCCGTCTCGCGCCTATCGCCGAGACGGACGGCCGAAACCCTCGCTGCTGAGAGGACCCGATGGACAATTTAGACGCCACCGTCGCCAAGTTGAAGGCTGCGGCCGACGCGGCGCAGAGCGCCGCGCACGCCGCCCAGACCTACGCCGATCAACTCGCCGCCGCCGGCCACGCCGCCACCGGCGGCGCGATCGACCCGTTCGTATTCCGCTTGGCGATCTTCGCCCTGGCGGTGTTCGTCGGCTACTACGTCGTCTGGTCGGTGACCCCGGCGCTGCATACGCCGCTGATGTCGGAGACCAACGCCATCTCGTCGGTCATCGTCGTCGGCGCGCTGCTTTCCGTCGGCGTCGCCGCGGTCGACAGCGGCTCGATGGTCGCGCGCGTCGTCGGCTTCGTCGCGCTCATCCTCGCCTCGGTCAATATTTTCGGCGGGTTCCTCGTCACTGAGCGCATGCTCGCAATGTACAAGAAGAAGGGCTGACCTCCCGTGAACGCCAATCTCGCAGCCCTCCTGTATCTCGTCTCGGGCATCCTGTTCGTCCTCGCTCTGCGCGGCCTGTCTTCGCCCGCGACGTCGCGCCAGGGCAATCGTTACGGCATGATCGGCATGGCGATCGCCGTGCTGACGACGCTGGCGCTCAGCCCGCCGTCGAGCGGCGTGGCATGGCTGCTGGTGGTGCTCGGCGTCGCCATCGGCGGCGGCATCGGCGCCTGGCGCGCCCGCACGATCCAGATGACGGCCATGCCGCAACTGGTCGCGATGTTCCACTCGCTGGTCGGTCTCGCCGCGGTGCTGGTGGCCGCCGGGGCGCTCTACGCGCCGCAGGCCTTCGGCATCGCCGAGGGCGATCACATCCACCCGGCCAGCATCATCGAGATGTCGCTCGGNNTGCCGCAACGCCATGCGATCAACATCGGCCTCGCCGTCGCGCTGGTCGTCATGATCGTCCTGTTCTTCGTCACGCAGGCGCCGGTGTTTTTCTGGCTCATCGCGGCCGTGTCGCTGGCGCTCGGCCTGTTGCTGATCGTGCCGATTGGCGGCGCGGACATGCCGGTCGTCATCTCGATGCTCAATTCCTACTCCGGCTGGGCGGCGGCGGGCATCGGCTTCACGCTCGGCAATCTCGCGCTGATCATCACCGGCGCGCTGGTCGGTTCTTCGGGCGCAATCCTGTCCTACATCATGTGCAAGGGCATGAACCGCTCGTTCATCTCGGTGATCCTCGGCGGCTTCGGCGGCGAAGTCGCGGCCGCGGCCGGCGGGAAAGAGGCGCGGCCGGTCAAGCAAGGCTCGGCTGAGGACGCGGCCTACATGATGATGAACGCTTCGAAGGTGATCATCGTGCCGGGTTACGGCATGGCGGTCGCCCAGGCGCAGCATGCGTTGCGCGAAATGGCCGACACTCTCAAGAAGAACGGCGTCGAGGTGAAGTACGCGATCCATCCGGTCGCCGGCCGCATGCC
>PLRT01000252.1:13815-30712 GCA_003164915.1 Hyphomicrobiales bacterium
AAGTCGCCGATCTTCGGCATGCCGGTTCTCGACGTCGAGAAGGCGAAGACCGTGCTGTTCGTCAAACGCAGCATGGCTTCCGGCTACGCCGGCGTCGAAAACGAGCTCTTCTTCCGCGACAACACGCTGATGCTGTTCGGCGACGCGAAGAAGATGACCGACTCGATCGTCAAGGCGATGCAGCACTGAGGCGTCGCGCCGCGGGCGACCGCGGCGCATGGCTCATTTCGGAAACACGCAAGTTTGGACGCCCGCGGCCCGATCTCGCCGCCGCGCGCTTCAGGCTGCCCCGAGCCTTGCCAGCCCCGCCTTGGCGACGGGATTGTTGGGCGCGACCATCGTCGCGCGATCATAGGATTCGACCGCCTTGGCCTTGTTGCCGAGCTTTTCGTAGGCCAGTCCCAAGCCCGCCCAGGCTTCGGCGTTGTTCGAATCGACGTTGAGGGTGGCGTTGAAGTCGTCGACCGCCTTGTCGAACTTTCCGGTCGCGATCAGGCTCTGACCGCGCGCCTCGTAGGGCGCGGCGGCGAAGGGATCGCGATCGATCGCATTGTTGAAGTCGGTGATCGCCTGGTCCTGATTGCCGAGCTTCTGATAGATCAGCCCGCGTGCGTGGTAGGCCTGCGCGCCCTCGGGGTCGAGGCGGATCGCCGCGTCGAGGTCGGCCATCGCCTCGGGCAGATGGTTCTGCGAGCGAAGCAGATTGCCGCGACCGAGATAGGCGGCGGCGTCGCTCGGGTTGGCGGCGATGGCGGAATTGAAGTCGGCGAGCGCCGGGCCGTCCTTGCCCATCTGGCGAAACGCGAGCGCGCGATTGGTGTAGGCCGCCGAGAACTTCGGATCGATCTGCACCGCCTTGGCGAAGTCGTCGATCGCGCTCTTGTAGTTGCCGGCCTTGGCGTAGGCGATGCCGCGGGTGTTGTAGGCGATCGAATCGTTGGGATTGCGCTGGATAACGTCGGTCAGCGAGGCGATGTTGCCGGCGTTGGCGCCAGGACTTTCGGCGTCGACCTCGGCGACCTTGCTCGGCGCCCCCTGCAGCGGCCCCAGGGTCTCGCTGCAAGCCGAGAGCGCCAGCAGCGCCAGGCAGATCGCCGCCGCCGTTCCGGCCGCCTTGCCAGGTGACTGCGCCTGAATCCGCATAAACCGCCAACCTCCGCGTCGCATTGATGCGGGCTGTCGCCCGTCTCGGCGTCCTGCGCCGGCGGGACGCGCGCCGACGATCAACCCGCCGTACGCGGCGCGCCGACCAACGTCTTCGGCTTCATCGGCAGCAGGCCTTCGCGCTGCAGCTTCTTGCGCGCCAGCTTGCGCGCGCGCCGCACCGCTTCGGCCTTTTCGCGGGCGCGCTTTTCGGAGGGTTTCTCGTAATGGCCGCGAAGCTTCATTTCGCGGAAAATGCCCTCGCGCTGCATTTTCTTCTTAAGCGCTTTGAGGGCCTGATCGACATTGTTGTCGCGGACGAGAACTTGCACGGGCGATCCTGTGTTGGCGAGGGCTGCGCCTCGATGACGATGGCGATTTCACGAAAGACGACAGAGGCGCGCCGCCTCGGCGAGCGGCGCGCCTATTTGCTGGTCCCGTAGCAGATTCCGCCCGCTCTGTCCAGCCAAAGCGGCCTCTGCGGAGGCCGTTTCAGACGCCGCGCGGCGGCTCGGCGAACACCCGCGTCACATGGCCCATCTTGCGCCCCGGGCGGGTCTCCAGCTTGCCATAGAGATGCAGGGAATGGTCGGGCTGGGCGAGGATGTCGCGCCACTCCTCGGCCTCGTCGCCGATCAGGTTCGCCATCTCGATTCGACCCCGCCGCGCCGGGCTGCCGAGCGGCCATCCGGCGATGGCGCGGATGTGCTGCTCGAACTGCGAGGTCTGCGCCCCTTCGATCGTCCAATGGCCGGAGTTGTGGACGCGCGGCGCCAGCTCGTTGACCAGCAGCCGCGGCTCGCCCGCTGCGTCGCGCGCGACGAACAGTTCAAGCGCAAGCACCCCCACATAGTCGAGCGCCTCGATCGCCTCGGCGGCGATCGCCTTGGCCGCCGCCTCGACCCCCGGGGCGACTCGCGCCGGCACATGGGTGCGGGCGAGGATATGGCGGTCGTGCTCGTTCTCGCACAGATCGTAGGCGACGATCGCCCCTTCCACACTGCGCGCCGCGACAACTGAGGCCTCGCAGTCGAAGGCGACGAAGCCCTCGAGAATCATCGGCCCGCCGCCGAGACCGCGGTGAAGCTCGGGCACGTCGGACCCTTCGCGGATCATCGCCTGCCCCTTGCCGTCGTAGCCGAAGCGCAGGGTTTTGAGCACCGCCGGCCGGCCGATCTCGGCCAGCGCCGGCCCGAGCGCCTCGAGATTGGGAACGGTGCGGAACGGCGCTGTGGCGAGCCCGAGGCCGCTGAGGAAGGTCTTTTCGGCGAGCCGGTCCTGGCTTACCGCCAGCGCGCGGGGGCCGGGCCGCACCAGCTTGCGCTCGGCNNTCGACCGCCGCGGCGAAGCGGGCGAGCGCCGCCTCGTCGTCGTAGGCGGCGACGGTGCGCTCGCTCGCCGCGTCATAGGCGGGCGCGTCGCGCTCGGGCGCGTAGACGTGGCAGCGCAGGCCGAGCTTCAGCGCCGCCATCGCCAGCATGCGGCCGAGCTGGCCGGAGCCGAGAATGCCGATCGTCGCGCCGGGAGCGAGGATCATCCCGTTTCGCCGTCGCTGGGGAATTCGGCGACCGCTGCGGTCCGCGCTGCGCGCCAGGCGTCGAGCCGTTCCGCGAGCGCCGGATCGGACAGCGCCAGCACGGCGGCGGCCAGAAGCGCCGCATTGACCGCGCCCGCCGGCCCGATCGCCAGCGTCCCGACCGGCGCGCCGGCCGGCATCTGGACGATCGACAGCAGGCTGTCCCGGCCCGAAAGCGCCCTGCCTTCGATCGGCACGCCAAACACCGGCAGCGGGGTGAAGGCGGCGGTCATGCCGGGCAGATGCGCCGCCCCGCCCGCCCCGGCGACGACGACCTTGAAGCCCGCCGCCTTGGCGCCCTTGGCGAACGCGACCATCCGGTCCGGGGTGCGGTGGGCCGAGACGATGCGCGCCTCGTAGCCGATTCCAAGCTCGTCGAGCGTCTCGGCGGCGCGCCGCATGGTCGCCCAGTCGGTCTGGCTGCCCATGATGATCGCGACGGGCCTGGATGTGCCGCTCACGCGCCCCTGCCTGGAAAATGCGGCCAAGCCGGCCTGCGGCTGCGCTTATCCGATACGCGGGCGCGGCGCAAGACAGACGCGGACCTCCCGTGCGCCTCGCCCATCGCTCGGGCGCAATCAAACCCGACGGCGCCCTCGAGTCGGATGAGAAATTTTGTCGCGGTCGGTTGTTCGCCCCGCTGGAATCGGGCTGAATGCCGCCGTCGCGCGGACCGCACAGCCCTCGCAGGCGTCATCGCAACGCCGCACGGCGCGCGCAGAAGACGGTGCGCCAGCGGACGACGCTGCGCGAACGCGGACCGCGAAACGGGAAAGGAACAGCGATGGGAACGCCGCTTGCGCAACGGGAACTCGAGCTCATCGACGCCTATTGGCGCGCCGCCAACTACCTGTCGATCGGCCAGATCTACCTCTTCGACAACCCCCTGCTGCGCAATCCGCTGACCAAGGATCACATCAAGCCGCGGCTGCTCGGCCACTGGGGCACGACGCCCGGCCTCAATTTCATCTATGCCCACCTCAACCGCCTGATCAACAAGCTCGACCTCGAGATGCTGTTCGTCACCGGCCCCGGCCATGGCGGCCCCGCCCTGGTCGCCAACGCCTATCTCGAGGGGACCTATTCCGAGGTCTATCCCAACATCTCGCTCGACGAAGTCGGGTTGAAGCGTTTGTTCAAACAGTTCTCGTTTCCCGGCGGCATCCCGAGCCACGTGGCGCCGGAGACGCCCGGTTCGATCCACGAGGGCGGCGAGCTCGGCTACGCCCTGTCGCACGCCTACGGCGCCGTGTTCGACAATCCCAACCTGATCGTCNNGCCTGCGTCGTCGGCGACGGCGAAGCGGAGACCGGCCCGGCGGCGACCGGCTGGCACTCGAATAAGTTCCTCAACCCCAAGAGCGACGGCGCGGTGCTGCCGGTCCTGCACCTCAACGGCTACAAGATCGCCAACCCGACCGTTCTCGCGCGCGTTTCGCACGAAGAACTCGACCACCTCTTCCGCGGCTACGGCTACGCGCCGCGCTACGTCGAGGGCGACGATCCGGCGACGATGCATGCCCTGATGGCGGCCACGCTCGAAGCGGCGATCGCCGACATCGACGCGATCCAGCAGGCGGCGCGCAGCGGCGGATCGAACGCCCGGCCGATGTGGCCGATGATCGTGCTGCGCTCGCCCAAGGGCTGGACATGCCCGAAGGAGATCGACGGCAAGCGCACCGAAGGATCGTGGCGTTCGCATCAGGTGCCGATGGGCGAGATGCACGAGAACCCGGAGCACGTGCGCATCCTCGAGCAATGGATGAAGAGCTACCGGCCGCAGGAGCTGTTCGACGCAGCCGGCGCGCTCAAGCCCGAACTCGCCGCGCTGGCGCCAAAGGGCGCGCGTCGCATGAGCGCGAGCCCGCACGCCAACGGCGGCGCGCTGCTGCGCGACCTGCGCCTGCCCGACTTCCGCGATTTTGCCGTTCCCACCAAGTCGCCCGGCGCGGCGACCGCCGAGGCGACGCGCGAGATGGGGCGCTATCTCGCCGAGGTGATGCGGCTCAATCTCGACCACAGCAATTTCCGCCTGTTCAGCCCCGACGAGAACAATTCCAACCGCTGGCAGGACGTGCTCAGCGTGACGAACCGCGCCTGGGACGCCGAGACCGTGCCCTACGACGACCATCTCGCGCCCGACGGGCGGGTGATGGAGATGCTCAGCGAGCACCAGTGTCAGGGCTGGCTCGAGGGCTATCTCCTGACCGGCCGGCACGGCTTCTTCTCGTGCTACGAGGCCTTCATCCACATCATCGATTCCATGTTCAATCAGCACGCAAAGTGGCTGAAGGTCTGTAACGACATCGGTTGGCGGCGACCGATCAGCTCGCTCAACTATCTGCTGTCGAGCCACGTCTGGCGCCAGGACCACAACGGCTTCAGCCACCAGGACCCCGGCTTCATCGACCATGTCGTCAACAAGAAAGCCGAGGTGGTGCGCGTCTATCTGCCGCCGGACGCCAATTGCCTGCTGTCGGTCACCGACCACTGCCTGNNGAGCCGGACGTCGTCATGGCCTGCTGCGGCGACGTCCCGACGCTCGAGACGCTGGCGGCGGTCGACTTCCTGCGCCAACGTCTGCCGGAGGTGAAGATCCGCGTCATCAACGTGCTCGATCTGATGAAGCTGCAGCCGCCGAGCGAGCATCCGCACGGCCTGCCCGACACCGTTTTCGACTCGCTGTTCACCACCGACAAGCCGATCATCTTCGCCTTCCACGGCTACCCGTGGCTGATCCACCGCCTCACCTATCGGCGCAACGGCCACGCCAACATCCACGTGCGCGGCTACAAAGAGGAAGGGACGACGACGACGCCGTTCGACATGTGTGTGATCAACGACATCGACCGTTTCCATCTCGCCAACGACGTGATCGATCGGACGCCCGGTCTCGCCGCGCGCTGCGCCTACATCAAGCAGGAGATACGCGACGTGCTGGTCGACCATCGCGAGTACATTCGTGTCCACGGCGACGACATGCCGGAGATCAAGCGCTGGGCGTGGGGGGCGGCCAAGGGCGCGGCCCGCGCGGGCTCGACCGAAGGCGACAACGTCTGACGGTGGGGAACACGGCGGCGCGGACCGATTCCGCGCCGCAGGGCCTTCAGCCGACTTCGATCAGAAGACGAAGGGAACGAACATCTTCGACGTCTTCATGCAGGCGGCGTAGGCCGGGCCGAACGTTTCGAGCGTGTCCTGCTCCTCGGCCTTCGCCGTCACGTAGACCGCAACGGCGGCGATCGCGAAGGCGACGATCGCCAGCCCATCGGTTGGCCGTTTGAGATAGACGCCGATCGCCGGCAGAAGCAGCGACGCATACATGGGATGGCGGATGTAGCGGTACACATTGTCCGTCACCAGCGCCGTCGTATATTCGAAATGGTCGCGCGGCCGACCGCGGCTTTTGAGCAGGAGGAAGCCCGCGAGCGCCGGGTCGATCGACAGCGCGAGCGCGATCCACGATGCGATCTGCAGCGGCGCCGCCGGCGCGGCGAACCAGACCTCCGCATTCATCAGCGCCAGCGCGAGGATCGCTTCGAACACCACGAAGCGATAAGGGCCCTGTCGGCGCGGATTGACGATCGCGTATCGCCAACTGACGGAAGCGAATACGAGCGTTTCGAGAAAAAATATGAAAATCGCCATGCGCAGCCGCTTTGCACAGCGAGCGCAGGCGTTCGCGTTCGCCGGGTCTCAGGCGATAATATCGGGCGTCAACGCATCTTCGAGCTGCGTCAATCGGTCGCGCAGCGCCAGCTTTCGCTTCTTGAGCCGCTGCAATTGCAACTGGTCCGCTTGGCCGCTCTGCAGCAGCGCCGCGATCGCGGCGTCGAGGTCGCGGTGCTCCTCGCGCACGCGCTCGAGCCGGATCGCCAAGACGGCGCGCTCCTCGTCGCCCAATTCGCCGTGCGCCATGCCGCCTTTGGCCCGAATCGCGCCCGCCTCGGCGAGCGCCCCCCGCCACGACTATGCAAGCGCCCGCCGGGCCGCGCAAGCCGTCGGCAGAGCGACGGCGGCGACCGCGACTGCGGTCGACGCGGACCGATCGCGTTTCTGACGAGGCGACGCGCGATTTGATTGTCTGGAATGGCTCTCGGGGACTTGCAAGGATTTGGCGTTGTGTCACAATTTATTCGTCAATGAGCCAAGGGAGCCTGCCAATGTCCCTAGAATCGCATTTGACGGAACTTGTGCGCCGCCACCAGGCGATCGACGCTGCGATCGCGCTGGAGGAGCAGCACCCGTCAGCGGACGAATTGAAGCTCCATGAATTGAAGCGAAAGAAGTTGCAACTTAAAGACGAGATCGAGAAGCTCCGACAAGAGGCGGAACAAACGACGACGCATTGAAGCGTCCCTCCGCGTTTTTTCCCTTTCGCGTATAGCGTCGGTTCGTTCCGTGGGGTTCAGCGCCCCGCGGGGGCGGCGAGCGCGATTATCCACTCTTCCGACACGGCCGCGTCGCGCTCCTGAGACGCGAAGCGCCGACCGAGGGAGGTTATTTCCGCAGAGCCGGCGAGCCGACCGACCGCCCACACCGCGGCCGCGCGGACGAGCGGCGATTCGGACGCGAGCCCACGCCCCGCCGCCGCGACGAGCGAAGCGTCGCCCGAATTGCCGATCGCAATCATCACGTTGCGCAGGAAGCGGGCATGCCCGACGCGCTTGATCGGTCCGCCGGCGAAGCGCGTGCGAAAGCCCCGGTCGTCCAGCGCGGCGAGTTCGGCGAGCGGCGGCGCGGCGAGGTCGTCGCGCGCGGCGAGCCTCGCCTCGGCGCCTTCGCGGGCGAACTTGTTCCATGGGCAGACGGCCAGGCAGTCGTCGCAGCCGTAGATGCGGTTGCCGATCAGCGGCCTCAGCTCGCGCGGAATCGCGCCCTTGTGCTCGATGGTCAGGTAGGAAATGCAGCGCCGCGCGTCGATCGCGTAAGGGGCGGGAAAAGCTGCGGTCGGGCACGCGTCGAGGCAGGCGCGGCACTGTCCGCAGTGGTCGCGTTCGGCTTCGTCGGGCGGCAGATCGAGGTCGGTGAAGATCGCCCCGAGGAACAGCCACGACCCAAATTCGCGGCTGACGAGATTGGTGTGCTTGCCCTGCCAGCCGAGCCCCGCGGCGGCGGCCAAAGGCTTTTCCATCACCGGCGCCGTGTCGACGAACACCTTGACCTCCGTGGGCTCGGGGCGCGCGGCGGCGACCAGCCAAGCGGCGAGCGTCTTCAGCTTGCCTTTGACGATGTCGTGGTAGTCGCGATTGCGCGCATAGACCGAGATCGCGCCCGCGTCCTTGCGCGCGAGCGCCTCGCGCGGATCGACCGAGGGGCCGTAGTTCAGCGCGAGCATGACGACGCTCTTGGCTTCGGGCCACAAGGTCCTCGGATCGGCGCGGCGGTCGAAGGTCTCCGCCAACCACGTCATGTCGCCCCCAGCGCCGGCGGCGAGGAAGGCGGCGAGGCCCTCGCGCGCGCCGGGCGGCGATGCGGCGGCGGCGATGCGGCAGGCGTCGAAGCCGAGCGCCCTGGCGCGGGCCTTCAATCCGCTCAGAAGTCGAGATCGGCGTAGGTCGCGCTCGCGCTGACCCCCGGCAGGCTCTCGTGCAGCAGCGACCGGAACGACGGCCGGGACTTGATCCGCGCGTACCATGCCTTGGCCGTCTCGCTCTCGTTCCACGGCGCGTCGCCGAGATAGTCGACGCAGGACAGATGGGCCGCCGCCGCCAGGTCGGCGTAGGTCAGCCTGTCGCCGGCGAGCCAATTGCGGGTCCCGGCCAGATAGCCGACATAGCGAAGATGATAGCGCAGATTGGCCCGCGCGACGCGGATTGCGTCCATGTCGGGCGCGCCGCCGCCGTCGCGCGAATTCATGTAGCGCTTGTAGATCTTCTCCGTCACCAGCAGATAGCTGGCCTCGGCGTAGAACTTGACGTTGAACCAGCGCATCAGCCGCCGCACTTCGATCCGACCGAGCGGGTCCTCCGGCATCAGGCGACGCTCGCCGAGCGCAAGGCCGCGGGTCTCGTCGAGATATTCGGCGATGACGTCGGCGCCGGGCACGCTCGGCGCGCTCTCCTCGCTCAGCACCGGCGTCGTCCCGTCGGGGTTGAGCAGCAGGAATTCGCGCCGCCGCTCCCACGGCCGCTCCTCGACCAGCGTCGGCTCCACCCCGAATTCCGCCAGAACCAGGCGGATGAAGCGCGAGTGGGGACAGAATGGATGGTGATGGAGGGTGATCATGGCGATACGCGCCGACAACAGCTTGAATGAACGCGCGCTTTCATGGCGCGCCGCCAGTTAAGCCGCCGTTAAGTCTCCGCTGGGGCCCGCTTTCAGGGAAGAACCGCAGACGAGGCGACGCGCCGCACGTCCGCCGCGTCGAGACGCGCGAGCGCGGCCTCGAGGGAACCGTCGGCGTCGATCGCGCGGCAGGCGTCCTCGATGACGAAGGTCTCGAAGCCGGCCGCGCGCGCGTCGAGCGCGGTGAAGGCGACACAGAAATCGGTGGCGAGGCCGCAGACGAACACACGGCCGACGCCGCGCGCCGCGAGCAGCCCGCCGAGCCCGGTCGTGGTCCTGCGGTCGGCCTCGACAAACGCCGAATAAGAATCGACGCCGGAATGGGTTCCCTTGCGCAGCACGAGGAAGGCGGAATCGACGGCGAGGCCTTCGACCAGCGCGGCGCCCCGCGTTCCCTGCACGCAATGGTCGGGCCACAGCACCTGCGGACCGTAGGGCATGTCGATCACGTCGAACAGCTTGGCGCCGGGATGCGACGAGGCAAACGAAGCGTGGCCGCGCGGATGCCAGTCCTGCGTCAACGCGACTTGCGCAAAGACCCCGCTCAGCCGGTTGACCAGAGGCACGATCGCTTCGCCGCCCGGCACCGCCAGCGCGCCGCCGCGCACGAAATCGTTCTGCACGTCGACGACGATCAGCGCGTCGTCGTCGCGGGCGGCGAGCTTGTCAGCCATCGTCGCGTCCCTTGATGCGGGTTATCAGCGCCTCGCTGATTCGCTTGCGCTCGAAGGCGACGACGACGAACAGCGAGAACAGCAGCGGCAGGATAAGGTAGAGCAGCCGAAAGACAAGCAGCGCCGCGAGCACGCTCGCCGGCGGCGTGTCTGGCATCGCCTTGAGAAAGGAATATTCGAGCACGCCGAGGCCGCCCGGCGCATGGCTGAGCAGCGCCAGCGTGAACGACGCGAGGAAGACGCCGAGCACGACGAGGAAGCCGGGATTGCTCGCCGCAGGCAGCGCAAAATAGACGATACCGGCGGCGCCGATCAGTTCGAGCGGACCGGCGAGCAATTGCCGCACGGCGATCGGCGGACGCGGATAGACGAGTGCGAAGCCGCGGACCTTCAGCGGCGCGAAATGCAGCAGCGCGCCAACCGTGTAGAGCCAGGGCCCCGCGAGCAGCAGCAGCCCCAGCGCGCGCCCCGCCCACAGCGGCGAGCCGGGAACGTAGCGTTCGATCAGATCGGGGGCGCTCAGCAGCGTCAGGCCGCCGAGCAGCACGTTGCCGAGGGTGAAGGTGAACGAGCAGAAGGCCACCAGCAGTCCGACCTCGGCGACGCCGAGTCCCCGGGTCGAATAGGCGCGATAGCGGACGACGCCGCCGGACAGCACCGAAGCGCCGATGTTGTGGCCGAGCGCGTAGGCGGTGAAGGAGACGAGGCTGACGAAGCGCCAGTTCAGCTTGCGGCCGAGATGGCGCAGCGCGATCTGGTCGTACCAGGCGAGCGCGCAATAGGCGAGGACGGTCGATACGCCGGCGAGCGACCAGCGCAGCGGCGAGATCGCGCCGATCGCATCCTCGACCTGGGCGAGCGAAAGACCGCGCAGCTCCTTGAACAGCAGCCAGGACGTGAATGCCACCGCCCCGAGGCCGATGATCGGCCACAGGACGTCCAACATCCGTTTCATGCTCTTTCCGCGCTCGGCGCTGCGGCGCCCGACGCGCCCGCCCTTTCCCTGCACGAGCGCGGCGGCGCGCGCAAGGCGTCCATGAGGCGCACCGGCCTCACAACCAGCCGGCGATCGCCGAGCCGACGCCGACCCCGGCGACGGTCAGAAAGGCGACGGCGGTCGCCGCCGCGTAGGGGCCGCGCAGGCGCAGCGGTTCAGGCAGCGCCGAGCGGGCGAGAAAGTAGAGAAACCCCAGCACCACCGGCAGCAGCACGGCGTTGGCGACCCCGGCGGCGATCGACAGGGTGACGAGATTCGCGCCGGAAGCCACCAGCGCGCCGCCCGCGGCGACCAGCAACGCCATCGCCCCGTAGAACCACGGCGCCTGCGCCGGACTGTCGCCGAGCGAGCGGCTGACGCCGAACGCCTCGCCGACCGACCAGGCGAGCGTCAGGCACACGACGATCGTCGCCGTCAGCGCGCTGCCGGCGAGGCCGAGCACGAACACGACATGGCCGAACGCGCTGCCCAGCGTCGCCGTGAAGGCGGTCTCGATGTCGACGACGGAATCGAGCGCGCCATGGGCCGACAGCGTCGCGCCAGCGGCGATCAGCAACGCCGAGGTGATCGTCTGGCAGACGACGACGCCGATCAAGGTTTCGATGCGCGCGGCCGGCAGATGCGCAGGGCCGAGGCCTTTGTGGATCGTCGCCGACTGCTGATAGAGCAGCGCCCAAGGAATGACGCTGGTGCCGAGATTGGCGGCGAGCAGGGTGAAGAACTCGGGGTCGCGCGGGGGGGCGCGCAAGGCCTCGGCGACGATCGGGCGCCATCCCGGCGCCGCGCGCCACGCCATCGCCACGAAAGCGATCTCGAACAGCCCGAAGAACAGCGCGACGCGCTCGACCGAACGGTAGGAGCCGGTCACCACCATCGCCATCAGCCCGAAGAAGGCGAGCGCCATGGTCGCCTGGACCGGCGCGCCGATCGCCTGCCCGGCGCCGGCCAGGCCGGAAAGCTCGCTGACCAGGGCGCCGAAGCAGCTTGCCGCCAGCACGGCGAGCAGCGCCAACGCCGGCCCGCGGCCGAAACGCCGGCGCGCCAGTTCGATCGCGCCCTGGCGAGTTCCCAGCCCGATGCGCAACGCCAACTCCTGGGCGAAGAACATGAAGGGAATGAACATGAGGTTGGAGAGCAGCAGGCGATAGCCCCACTGCGCGCCGCTCTGCGCGACGGTGATGACGCTGCCGGCGTCTGTGTCGGCGAGCATCGCCACGAGGCCGGGCCCGGCGACGGCGAGGAAAGTGCGCCAGGAGAATCGGGACGACCACGCCTGATCGCCGCTCCCCGCCTGCGTTGCGCCTTCGCGGCGGTTCGCCATCGCGTCGTCCCCGCCCTCGCCTCATCCAACCGCGCAGCGCCGCGGCCGCGCGCTCGCCTTAGGGCGGTTTGCCCCGCCGCGCAATCGCCGACCGGGAGGCAATCGCGGCCGACCGCCGTGGCGCCCGCAAAGCCCTGTCTTTGGCAGTTTTTTCGGGTTGACAAGGCCGACGCGCGCGCGCATTTGCGAATTGTTGACGGGTTTCGGCCCAGAAACAAATTCAGCGATCTTATCTGCGTCGACGCGCGAGGCGGGGCATTTCACCCTTCAACGTCTCGTCCGGCGGCCCACGACGGGAGACTCAGTTGAACGACTGCCATAGTCGGCCCGCTGGCGTCGCTCCTGCGTCCCGGCCGGGTTCTCTTCCCACCCTTTCTCACAAGCAAGTCGTCGCCGCGCCCGCGCGAAGCTTCCCCGCCTGATCGTCGGAAGGTTCGCTCCCCGCGCCGCAGCGGCCGAGGAGACGAACCATGACGCTGAACGTCAATATCGCGCCGCCGGTCGAGACCGCCGCGCTCGACGAGGCCCATATCGGCGACATTCGCGGCGCCTTTGGCGCCATTCGCGTGGACGACGTCGCGCCGCGCCGCGACTGGCGGCGCAAGTTGCAGACCCTGCTGGCGATTGTCGGCCCCGGCCTGATCGTCATGGTCGGCGACAATGACGCAGGCGCTTTCGGCACCTATACCCAGGCCGGTCAGAACTACGGCACGACGCTCTTGTGGACGCTGCCGCTGCTCATCCCGGTGCTCTACGTCAATCAGGAGATGGTGCTCCGGCTCGGCGCCGTGACCGGCGTCGGCCACGCGCGGTTGATCCTCGAGCGCTTCGGCAAGTTCTGGGGCGCATTCAGCGTCGTCGACCTTTTCCTGCTCAACGCGCTGACGATCGTCACCGAGTTCATCGGCGTCAGCCTGGCGCTCGATTACCTCGGCCTGCCGAAGGCGTGGGGCGTAGCGGCGGCGGCGGCGGCGATCGTCGCGGCGGCGGGAACCGGCGACTTCCGCCGCTTCGAGCGCTTCGCAGTGGCGCTGTGCCTGGGCAGCCTGCTGCTCGTGCCGATCTATCTGATGGTCCATCCGCCGCTCGCGGTCGTCGTCCGCGATTCCCTCGTCCCTTCCCTGCCCGCGAACGGCAGGCTCAGCGACGTCATGCTGCTGGCGATCGGCATCGTCGGCACCACGGTCGCGCCGTGGCAGCTGTTCTTCCAGCAGAGCTACGTCATCGACAAACGCATCACGCCGCGCTTCATCAGCTACGAGCGCGCCGACCTGTGTATCGGCATCGGCTTCGTCATGGTCGGCGCGATCGCGATGATGGCGTTCGCCGCGCAAGTCTTCGCCGGCCGGCCGGGTTTCGGCGCTTTCACCGACGCCGGTGGGATCGCGGCGGGACTGGAGGCCTACGCGGGCAAGCTCCCCGCCGTCCTCTTCGCCATAGCGCTGATCGACGCGAGCGTGATCGGCGCCATGGCGGTGTCGCTGTCGACCGCCTATGCAATCGGCGACGTGATGGCGCTCAACCATTCGCTGCATCGCAAGCCGACCGAGGCCAAGGGCTTCTACGCGGTCTATTGCGGCCTGATCGCCGTCGCCGCGGCGCTGGTGCTGACCCCCGGAACGCCGCTCGGCCTGCTCACCAACGCGGTGCAGGCGCTTGCCGGGGTATTGCTGCCGAGCGCGACGGTGTTCCTGCTGCTCTTGTGCAACGACCGCGCGGTGCTCGGGCCCTGGGTCAACGGGAAGGCGCTGAACCTGTTCACCGGCGCGGTGATCGCCGCGCTGGTGGCGATGTCGATCGTGCTGACCGCCTCGGTTCTGTTCCCCGACGCGATCGACGAAAAGGCGATCCTCTGGATCGTCGGCGGCTGCGGCGCGGCGGCGGCGCTGCTCACGCTCGGCGTCTGGCTCGTCGATGGCCGCCGGCCCGCCGCCAGGCGCGTCTCGACCATCGACGCGCTGCTGCGCGAAACGTGGCGCATGCCGACGCTCGCCAAGCTCGAGCCGGCGAGCTTGTCGACCTTGAGCCGGGTATGGATGGCGGCGCTGCGCGCCTATCTTGTGCTCGCCGCTGGGCTGGTGCTGGCGCGCATCGTCGTGCTGGCGATCGGCGCCTCCTGACCCCCTGCCCCGGCGATGCGTCGGCGGGGCGCTCCCGACACGACCACGACACGCCCCGCGCCTAATGCGGGGCGCGCCATCGCTTGCGCTCGCCGAGGCCGCCCATGCGTTTCATCCAGACCTTCGATCCCGCCGCCTTCGTCAACACCGCCGTCTGCCTGCTCGCCGCCTTCATCCTCGGCACGCTGATCGGCGCCGAACGGCAATATCGCCAGCGATCGGCGGGCCTGCGTACTAACGCGCTGGTCGCGCTTGGCGCAGCGGCCTTCGTCGACCTCGGCGAGCGGGTCGGCGGATCCGGGTCGACCCAGGTGCTGGCTTATGTCGTCTCCGGCATCGGCTTCCTCGGCGCGGGCGCGATCATGAAGGAGGGCGTCAACATCCGCGGCCTCAACACCGCTGCGACCTTGTGGTGCTCGGCCGCGGTCGGGGCGGCGGCGGGCGAGGCGCTGCTGGTCGAAGCGGCGCTGCTGACCGGCCTGGTCATCGCCGGCAACACCCTGCTGCGGCCGCTGGTCAACGCGATCAACCGCATTCCGATCGACGCGGCGGCGTCGGAGGCGAATTATCAGGTGCGGCTCACCGCAACGCCTGAGCAAGCGGCGGAAGCGCGCGAGGCGCTGGTCGAGGCGCTGGAGGGCGCGAACTATCCGGTGGCCGAAGTCACGACGACCGAGCGCGGCGACGAACTGGTCGACGTCGTCGCGACGCTGGTGGCGACCTCGGCGGTGGCGGACGAACTCGACGCGGTCGCGGCCAAGCTCGAGGCGACGCCCGGGGTCGAGCACGCGACCTGGGAGAGCGTTGCGGCCGGGTGAGCCCGAGACTCAGTCACCGCTCGCGACCGCGGTCGCCCCGCCGGTCATCGCCAGCCAGACGTTGGGATCGTCCTGCGCCTGGCGCTTGATGAAGCGATAACCGGTCTGATCCCACGGCAGGATTTCGTCGGTCAGATTGTCGAGCACGAAATCGCCGCGGTCGGTCCTGACGGTGAGGACGGCATGGCCTTCGCCGTCCTGGTCGCGGACGATCGTCATCAGCAGCGCCTGACGCGGGAAGCCCTGGTCGACGAGCTGCTTGCGCTTGAACAGCGCGTAGACCTTGCAGTCGCCCTTGCCGTCGGTGGGGTAGTCCCAGTGGTCGAGCATCGTGCCCCAGTGATCGAGATTGCTGATCGGCTCGATCTCCGCATTGGCGAACGCGTTGATCTTGGCGAGCGTCGCCCAAACCGATGGGGTCAGGTGAATGTCGCGCGGCGTCAGCTTGCCAAGGTTGCATTCCTCCGGCCGGCGGCCGCAGAAGTCGACCCAGCCATAGGGGATCGACGTCGGCGCGCCGACTTCGGCGAATGACGCGCTCGGCAGCTTCGGCTCGGAGGCCTGAACCAGGCCGCCGAACGCCGCGCCGAACAGAACCGCCCCAACTGTCGCTCGCGCAACCCAACCAAACATCGTCGTCCCGCCTTGTCGTTTTCGACACGGGACAGGGTCGGCCATTCAGCTTGGCGCGACGAAAAGCAATTCAGTAAAATTCGAGGCATCCGCGGTAAGCGGAAACCCTGAAATTTCTTAAGGTTGACCACCTCTTGCCAATCCGGGCGAAGCGCGCCGCGGGCCCCGCAAGGGGGCGTCGGCGGGGCAAAAGCGGTGTTGCCTGTCAGCCACAGAGCGCGACGAATTCTTGGACTTCCCTAGAGTAGGCCCCGTATTGACGGGCAAAAGCTTGACTCGCATCGCCCGATTGATTGCTATTAGACTCGTTTTAACGTTCGGGGGCCGGGGATGTCGAAGGTTCGTTGTGTCTTGCTGGCGTCTGCCGCTGTCTGCGCCGGCGCCACAGCCGCCCTCGCGGCGGATCTGCCGACCAAGAAAGGGCCGCCGCCGGCGCCCGTCGCGGCGCCGTTCTCGTGGACCGGCTTCGATGTCGGCGTGCAGGGCGGTTATGGCTGGGGTGCCGAGAACGACGACCTCAGCCTCAGCCAGTTCGAGTTCACGGCTGACCATTTCAATGGCAGCGGCGCGATCGGCGGCGCCCATATCGGGTACGACCAACAATTCGGATCGTTCGTCCTCGGCGTCCGCGGCGAATTCGACTTCAGCGGCCTCCACGGGTCGACGCACGCGACCAGCTACACCGACAACGCTCCTTGCTATGAGGGGTGCACGTTGTCGCTCTCCTTCCGCAACACGTGGCAGGCGTTCCTGCTCGCGCGCGCCGGCGTCGCGTTTGACCGACTGCTGGTTTACGCGACTGGCGGCCTTGCCATCGCCGACGACCGAGAGAGTGTCGTCATGACCGACTATTACGAAGATCTTTGGACCGGTTCACAGACGAACACTCTGGTTGGCGGCGCAATCGGGCTGGGCGCGGAATACGCGTTTGACGAGCACTGGCGTTTGGGCGCCGAATGGCGTTACGCAAACTTCGGCAAGGCGGATTATTCGGCATTCGGCCCATCGACCGTGAATTACAAAGCCGGATTCTCGGAGAACCTCGGCCTCGTCTCCCTGAGCTACGGATTCTGAGCGCAGCCGCTCAGGCCGGCGGATCAATCAACGACAGGAAGGCCTCGTAGGGCTTGCCGTTCGCCATCGGATTGGCGATCGCGTCGACCAAGGCGATCGTCGTCCGGTGGGCAGGCAGGGCCATGGCCAGATAGTCTCGCAGAGCCCGCAGTTCGCGCTCTGTCGGTGGAGTCGGCGCAACAATCTTGAAGGTCATCTCGCTTAGGTTGGTTTGGACGAGCTGCCATTCGCGATAGTCGAAAATCGCGGTTAAG
>PLRT01000262.1 GCA_003164915.1 Hyphomicrobiales bacterium
AGGCCGCCGATCCCGGCGCCGACGACGAGCGCCTCGCGCGACATCGCCTCAGGCCGCGTCGTGGAGCTCGCACTCGGGCGGAATCGAATGCGGGCCGAGGCTTGCCTCGTAGACGAAACGGGTCGCGCAATAGGGGCAGATCGCCTCGCCGTCGCCGCCCATGTCGATGAAGACGTGCGGGTGGTCGAACGGCGGCCGCGCCCCGGTGCACATGAATTCCTTGACGCCGACCCGGATCGTCGCCGCGCCGGGGTCGTTGTGGAAGTGCGGAATGCTGTGTTCGGCCATCGCCGGCTGTCCCTTGGAGCGCTTCGCCGCCCGGTTTAAGCACGTTCGCGGGCGAGAGGGTAGTGCGGAGCGGCGGCGGCGCAGACGGCCGCGCGGCGCAGGCGGCGCCGCTTGCTTTTGATCAAGGCCCGTCGCAGCATAGGTTAACAAGGGATTGACGACAGCGGCCGGCGCAACGGCCGCGGGGAAGGCGGTTCGGCGAAGTTCGGGTTCGGGGGGCGTGAGATGGGGCGTCGCGTCTTGAGGATCGCCGCCGTCGCGGCGACTGCAGCCTTCGTTGCGGGCTGCGCTTACAACGATCATTTCGACAATCGCGTCGACCGCTTCGACATCGCGTCGGAGCAGGCGCGCGATCAGATGATCCTCACCAACATCGTGCGCGCCAGCCGGGCCGAGCCGTTGGCGTTTCAGTCGCTCGGGCAGATCACCGGCTCCAACACCAGTTCGCTGCAGATGGGCCTGCCGTCGCTGATCCTGGGGCCGAATCTGCCCGCGACCGGAGCCACGGCGGCCGCGTCTCATCTCGACAATCAATGGGTGTTCGGCGCCAATCCTGGAGCTTCGGGCGCCCTCGCCAACGGCATGACGACCAGCGGTTCGACGAGCTTCAACGTGACGCCGTCGGAGACGCAGGATTTCTACCAGGGCCTGCTCGAGCCGGTCGAGCCGCAGACGCTGGCGCTGTTCAAGGAGCAGGGCATCGCCGACGAGATTTTGTTTTATCTCTTCACCCAGCAGGTCATCGAGGAACGGCAAGGCGTGACCCGCCAGATTCAATTCGTCAACGACCGGCTCGATCCGAGCTTCGAGGGTTTTCACCACTACGTCGAGCTGGCGATGCGGTACGGACTGTCCGCCGAACCGACGCCCGGCGCCAAGCCGGGCAAATCGGCCAANNCGCAAGGCCTGGGCGCCGGACACGCCTTACGCCGACAACCACCCGCTGTGCGGTTCGAACGAGAAGATGAAAGACCCCCGAACGGTGACGTTCCGCGACCCGCGAGGAGAGATCGTGACCGCGCACGTCTATCCGCGTTCGACCTTCTCGATCTTCCAGTATCTCGGCCGGCTCGTCGCCGCCGGCGACGCGGGCCAGATCAATTTGATCACCGAGCAGGCGAAAGGGCACGCGCCGCTCGAGGACGACACGCTGTTCGCGGTCACTGCCAACGCCGCTCCCTTCGGCGGCGATTGCTTCCTCACGGTCGACTACGGCGGGTCGAACTATTGCGTGCCCGCGAGCGCGCTGAACACCAAACGCATTCTCGGACTGCTGGTCCAGTTGCTGGCGCTCAACACCTCGATCCGCGACGTCGGCATCACCCAGCAAGTGCAGTTGCTGCCGTAGCAGCGGGTGCACCGTGAAGGCTGGAGCGCGAGACATCTCGCTGACGCGATGGCGCGACCGCTAAGGTAAGGGAAGCGAATACGCGACTGGCGCGGAGGTCAGGCCGCGTCGGTCAGGCGTCGCATTTCCTGCGCGAACGCGAAGCGCAATTGCTCGGCTTCGTCGTGCGGAAGCCAGTTCGCCATTTGCGGGAAGACGATCTGGATCGTGCGGGTCGTGCGTTCGTTCCACGGAGGACGGAACTCCGCGGCGCGCGCTTCGGCGAGCAGTTTGAGCAGGCGCGCGCGGACCGCCTCAGGGTTCGCGACGCCGACGCCGTCGTTGCGCGCGGGTTCGTCGGCGAAGAGGTCGCCTTGCGCCGGCTTGAAGCCGAATAGGTCAGGCGTCTGGCTACTCATCGGGGAGGATCTGTTCCGCTTCGGCGAGGCCGAGAACCTCGCGACTCAACGTCGCATTCAGGGCATGCCCGAGAAGGTGGTCGGCGCGGGCGAAAAGGTCAATAAGCTCGGCGATTCGACCCACAACATCGCGGAAGGCCGTCACCAGCGCGTGATCGACTGGCAGACCCTCCCTCGCGTCGAGCCAACGATACAGGAGTCGGTAGCCGCTGACCGAGAAGGCCCAAACCGCGGCGCTGACGCCGGATACTCGGGCGGTCCGATTGGCGCAGAGGAACAGCGCGCCCTCGCTCCAATCGCTGGCGCGCAACGCCTCGGTCGCCTCGTTTTCGATGCGAGCGACGGTCGGGTTCAGAAACGCGGCGTCGGGCGGACGCGTGAAGGTTTCGACTGCGCGGATTTCACCGCCCAAGGCCGCCGCTTCGAGAAACAGAGCGTGATCGCTGGGGAACGGCACGTGCGGAAACACGTCTTCCAAATCCTCGGCGAAACGCAGAGTGTAGGACGTCGCCGACAGCAAAGCGAGGATCGCGTCGAATGTGTCTTGCGCACTTACCGGCGCGCCGTAGTTGGCGGCGAGCCCAGCGAGCAGGTTTGGCGAAACGTTGAACGGTCCATGGCCGGCGCGATTGTCGCACAGAGGGAAGGCGTAACCGCCGTAGCTGCCGCGAAAGG
>PLRT01000009.1 GCA_003164915.1 Hyphomicrobiales bacterium
AGGCGATCGGCGACCAGCTGACCTGCGTCTTCGTCGACCACGGCCTGATGCGCGCCGGCGAGGGCGAGCAGGTGGTCAAGCTGTTCCGCGGCCAGTTCAACATTCCGCTCATCCATGTCGCCGCCGAGCGCGATTTCCTGCGCGCGCTCGACGGCGTGAGTGAGCCCGAGCTCAAGCGCAAGACGATCGGCCGGCTGTTCATCGAGACCTTCGAGGCGGAAGCGAAGAAGATCGCCAGCGACGGCCGCGGCCCGGTCGAGTTCCTCGCGCAAGGGACGCTCTACCCGGACGTGATCGAATCGGTGTCGTTCTCCGGCGGCCCGTCGGTGACGATCAAGTCGCACCACAACGTCGGCGGCCTGCCCGAGCGGATGGCCATGAAGCTGGTCGAGCCGCTGCGCGAGCTGTTCAAGGACGAAGTGCGGGCCTTGGGTCGCGAGCTCGGCCTGCCGGAAGCCTTCGTCGGCCGCCATCCGTTCCCCGGCCCGGGCCTCGCCATCCGCATCCCCGGCGCCGTCAGCCAGGAGAAGCTCGACATCCTGCGCCAGGCCGACGCGATCTATCTCGAAGAAATCCGCGCCGCCGGCCTCTACGACCAGATCTGGCAGGCCTTCGCCGTGCTCTTGCCGGTGCGCACGGTGGGCGTAATGGGCGACGGCCGCACCTACGATTCCGTTTGCGCGTTACGCGCCGTGACGTCGAGCGACGGCATGACGGCGGATTTCTTCCCCTTCGACATGGGCTTTTTGGGGCGGGCGGCGACGCGGATCATCAACGAGGTGAAGGGGGTGAACCGGGTGGTGTACGATGTGACCAGCAAGCCGCCGGGGACGATTGAGTGGGAGTGACCGGATACCATCGGCGGCGATAGCGTAGGTTGGGCGGTGTTACACGCCGCCCGCCTACCTGCCGCTCAATGTTATCTTCCGGTTCTTCCGCTCCGTAAGAGCCGTCAGTGAATTAAAGCGCGGTCGGTGCCGATCGTAAAGCGTTCAAATAGCTGAGCGGCTAGAGCGTAGTCTGGCGTGCAATTCGGCGGAGTTGGTTCGGGCTGCGGGCGTCAGAAGCGCCGTGATGGCTGCCAGTGGCTGGCCAAAGTCGCTATGATCGTCCGAGGAGTCGGAAGGAGAACCTCTGTGCCGGGCGGTAGTGCCATAAATGGGCGCGAAATCGAGATTGAGATCGAGCAGACGCGAGCCCATTTAGCCGTCAACGAGGTCGAGCGGAGAGCGCTTGAGGCCGTACTGAAAGATCTGCTGAGCCGGCAGGCCACGAAGTCACTGGAAACTCCGCATGCGCTCATTGTCGCGGACGCGACAATGCTCACCACGGCGTCATCCAGCGCTGACAAGATCGCTTTATTTCGGCATTTATTCGCCGGTCGCCATGACGTATTTCCCGTCCGATGGGAAAACCGCAAGACCGCTAAGTCCGGCTATTCGCCGGCATGTGCCAACGAGTGGGTCAGGGGGATTTGCAGTAAGCCACAGGTGAAATGCGGCGAGTGCCCCCATCAAGCCTTCATCCCGGTCACCGACGACATCATCGAAAAACATCTGCGCGGCGGCAACGGCAGACGCACTTCTGATGGTGACTTGGTCGCCGGCGTTTATCCGTTGCTCCCAGACGAGACGTGTTGGTTTCTGGCCGCCGATTTCGATGAGGAGAATTGGGCGGCTGATGCGTTAGCCATGCTGAAGACGTGCCGCGGCAAAGGGGTGCCTGCCGCGCTTGAGCGTTCTCGATCCGGCAATGGCGGTCATGTCTGGATTTTCTTCTCCGAGCCGATTCCTGCGCGCACAGCCAGGCAACTTGGCGCCGCAATGCTGACGGAGACAATGGAACGCCGCCCGGAGATAGGGTTTGGCTCGTACGATCGGTTCTTTCCAAGCCAGGATAACATGCCGGTCGGTGGCTTCGGCAACCTGATCGCGTTGCCTTTGCAGCGTAGGGCGCGCGAGCTTGGCAACAGCGTCTTCATCGACGAGGACCTTCGCCCGTACGAGGATCAATGGGCGTTCCTGGCAGCGATACCAAGGCTATCTGCCAATGCCGCGGCGGAAATCGTTGGCGATGCCGAGATGCGGGGCCGTGTCCTCGGCGTTCGCATGCCTGTCGAGGACGAGGATGCGGACGAACCGTGGCGCATGACGCCGTCTCGACGTCCGAAGGCCGGCCCGCTCGGCATACCACTTCCGAGCAAGATCACGATCGTCGTCGCCGACCAGCTGTATATCGACCGGACCGATTTGCCGCCGGCGATGACGGCGCGGCTTATACGCTTGGCGGCCTTTCAGAACCCCGAGTTCTATCGTGCGCAATCCATGCGGTTCCCGACCTTTGGCAAGCCACGGATCATCTCTTGCGCCGAACTCCATCCGCGTCATGTGGGATTGCCACGAGGGTGTCTTGACGAAGCTGTCGATCTGATCCGCGGTGAGGGCGCCGAGGTTGAGCTGGACGATCAAAGAGCGATCGGCAACCCGCTTCCGAGCCGGGTCCAGTTCCAGGGAGCGCTGCACAGCC
Source organism: Hyphomicrobiales bacterium (assembly GCA_003164915.1). Taxonomy (GTDB): domain Bacteria; phylum Pseudomonadota; class Alphaproteobacteria; order Rhizobiales; family Beijerinckiaceae; genus Roseiarcus. The sequence goes on from PLRT01000009.1 coordinate 2,527, forward strand.
CGCAGGTCAAGGCATTCGACGCCTTGGCGCTGCATGACTATGGCGTGCTCGCGGCGACCACCGCGTTCGGCAAGACGGTTGTGGCTGCTGCGCTCATCGCTCAACGGGGCCGGAACGCGCTTGTCCTCGTCCATCGTCGAGAGTTGCTCAGCCAATGGGTGGAACGCCTCAAGGCATTTCTCGATATCGATTCGAAGGATATAGGCATCATCGGCGGCGGGCGCCGCAAGCCGACGGGTATCATTGATGTCGCGCTGATCCAGAGCCTCGTGGGGCACGGCGAAGTATCCGACCTGTTGGCGGACTATGGTCATCTTGTCGTTGACGAATGCCACCATCTGTCAGCGGCGAGCTTCGAGCTTGTGGCCCGTCGGGCAAAGGCGCGATTTGTCCTCGGGCTGTCCGCGACCGTGGCGCGCAAGGATGGCCACCATCCGATCATTTTCATGCAGTGCGGCCCGGTTCGACATCGCGTTGACGCGCGCGCGCAGGCGGCCGGTCGAGGGATTTCTCACCGCGCGAA
>PLRT01000053.1 GCA_003164915.1 Hyphomicrobiales bacterium
CGTCGGCCGAGGTGACGATGACGTCAGCGCCGAGATCCTTGGCGGCAGCCGTAAAGTAATCGCGATCGCGGGCCCAACGCTCGACGCGCAGATCGTCGATCGAGAAGCCGATCACGGGCTTGGCCGGGCTCGCTTGCGCCGCCAGCGGCACGCAAACCATCACGGCTGTGAGGGATCCGAGCAGAATATTGCTAAGTTTCAATGTAGTTCCTCCTCATTCGCTCCCCATGATGGAGAGCTCTGCCGCCTGCCCACAGCTCAGGCGGCGTTTGACGGAAATTCTGTCGCTCCGGCTTCGCCGGCGCGACCGTCCCTCCTCCGGCCTGCCGGACGCGCGGCGCATCGCACTTGCCGCTCGCCCAGGGCCCCCGTGCGGGGCGCACGAATGCGCCAAAATACTGAGGTGCGCAACTGAATTTTGAGGTGCGTAACTCATTTGCGGCGCTCTGACGCGACTCTGCGATATTATGGCGCAGTCCACGTCCGGTCCGCGCGCCTCATTTCGCTGCTCACGCGGGGGTTTGCGCGCCGGCGAGATGGGCTTGCGCGGGCGGCGGCGGGAGTCGCGCCAGGCACTCCGCGAGAGACGAGATCGAGCNNCGCCCACGGCGTCTCGAATTGCGGCGCGCCTTCGGCCCCGGCGAACCCGACCAGACGCACGGCGAACAGCAGGAACGGCGCCGGCTGCAGGCAGATGAGGACCGTCAGCGCCGTCAGCGGCCAGACGATCGCCAGCGGCGTTCGCGGCCGAGCGTCGGGCTCGAGGCGGATCTTCTGGACGATCGGAATGTCGTAGACCGCGTCGACGATCATCGCGAGCGCGCCGGCGAACCCGACCAGCCACGGGCCCCGCCCGATCGCCGCAGGCTGTGCGCGATGGAGGGCCCCATGCCAGTGCGGCGACCATCCTGCGGGCGGCGCCTCTGCCGCCTAAGACAACGTGTCGCAAATCGCACAAGAAACGCTCCCCTTACGGGAGGCCGTTCGCCCGCGTCGCCTCGCTCTTGCGCGTCCGCCGATCAGGAACCGGTGACAGGCCTGAGGCCCTTTTCGCCGCCGCCCGGGAAGGCCGGCTTCAGGGCGACCATCCGCCGCCGCCGCGCTTTTCCTCCAGCCGACGCCAGCCTCGAGTCGATCGGCGCCGGCCGGATCGCAAAACGCGACGGCCACGCGCCAGTCCCCGATCGCCGATTGAGCCGGCGCGCCCCAAGCAGCGGGCAACGCGCTTCCGTCTTCAGCGTGGCCGCGATGGCGCGCGGTCGCGACGAGCGTTGGCCTTGACCCCGCTTGCCGGTGAGAGTCCGATGGCTCGAGCGCCGTCTCGCGTTGGGGCCTGATTCTCAAACGCCGATCTTCCGTTCCCCGCGTCGCGCACGGATCGCCGAACGGCAAGCCAAGGACAGGATGAAGCGCGCCATGCGGGGCCCTGCGTCAATCACATTCGCAACGCCGGGCGTCGACGAACTCGGCCTCGAGCAGATCGCAAACCGTGAGGGGTTGTCGATCGGTCTGCTGCCGAACGGCGCGATCTTCTCGCTCGAACATCGCGAACAGAACCGCCGGATTCTCGTCAACCAGGTCTTGGCTTCGCCGATCGCCGGCGGGCTCGGGCGGCTCCTCCTTCGCATCGGCGGCAGAGAGCCCGCGCTCGTGCCTTGCGTCGGCGCGGAAGCGGACTGCCGCGTCGGCGCGGCCGACGACCGTTTCGTCTGGGAGGGCGCGCGAGCGGGCCTCTCCCACCGCGTCGTCCTCTGGCTCGATCCCCATTCCCATCTCTGGCTTTGGCGCCTCAGCGCCGTCAATCGCGGCGATTCGATCGTGCCCTGCGACGCTTTGTTCGTTCAGGACCTTGGCCTCGGCGAAGCAAGCTTCGTGATGAACAATGAGGCCTACGCCTGCCAATATCTCGACCAGTTCGTCGCGCGCCACGCGCGTGCGAATTTTGTCGTGATGAGCCGCCAGAACCTCCCGCAATCGGGCGCCCATCCCTGGACCGCCCATGGCTGCCTCGAAGGCGCTGCGGGATATGCGACCGACCTGCGCGAACTGATGGGGCCGGCCTATCGCGACGCTGACGAACCGGCGCAGCCCTACGGCGCGACCCTCTCCTCGCAGCGCCTGCAATACGAAACCAGCTGCGCAGCCCTTCAGTCGCGACCCGTCCTTCTCGCGCCCGGTTCGGCGGCCTCATGGACGTTCTTTGGCGTCTATCAGCCCGATCACCCTGCGGCCTCGTCCGACGCCGACCTCGCCGTCGTCGGCAGGGTCGAACGGATCGCCGCCAGGTGGCGCGAGCGCGAGGTCGCCCTCGCCGAGCCGGCGCGCACCCTTCTCCATGAAGCGCCGATCGCCGTCGCCGACCGCTTGGAGAACGCCTCGATCCGCGCGCGCTACCGCCGCCGCGCCCAGATCGAGCGCCGCGACGGCGAAGACTTGTCGTTCTTTGCGCCGACCGGCCTCTTCAACCGCCACATCGTTTTGCGCGAGAAGGAGCGGCTCGCGCCCCGCCGCCACGGCGCGATGCTGCTCAGCGGCGAGACGATGGCGCCGACGGAAGAAACCCTCTGCGCCACGGCCTGGATGCACGGCGTCTTTGGCGCGCAACTCACGATCGGCAACACGGCCTTCCATAAGCTCTTCTCCGTCTCGCGCGACCCCTATAACGTCATGCGCGGAAACGGCCTCAGGATCCTCGTCGATTTGGGCGAAGGATGGCGGCTGTTGTCGGTTCCGTCGGCCTTCGAAATGGGCCTTTGCGACTGCCGCTGGCTCTATCGCCTGGGAGAGCGGACGATCGAAGTCTCAGCGCAGGTTTCGAGCCGGGAGCCCGCCATCGCCTGGCGCGTCGCGGTCGAAGGACCGAAATGCCGCTTTCTCGTCTTCGGTCATCTTGTCCTCGGCGAACTCGAATATGCGAACCACGGCCGCGTCGAAATTGACGTTTCGAGCAAGCGCTTCATCTTTCGCCCCGATCCCGAGAGCCTGTGGGGCCAGCGTTACCCGCGCGCCTCCTATCGCTTGGTGACGAGTTCGCCCAAGGAAATCGAGGCCGTCGGGGGCGACGAATTGCTCTATCGCGACGGCGAGCGGCGAAGCGGCGGCTATGTCGCGATCCGCACCCGCCCCACGCGTTCTTTCGCCTTCGCCGTCGTCGGATCGCTGACCGACGAAACGCGCGCGGAAGCCCTTGCGGCCAAATACGCCAAAGGAGTCGATGGCAAAGCGCTGGCGGCCGAATCCGCGCGCGCGTGGCGGCGCATCACCCGCGGCGTCCGGCTGAAGAACGCCGGCCCCGAAGCCAAGGCCGTCGACGCGATCCTCCCCTGGCTCGTTCATGACGCGATGATCCATCTTGCTGCGCCCCACGGCCTCGAGCAATATTCGGTCGCGGCCTGGGGCACGCGCGACGTCTGTCAAGGCCCGCTCGAGCTGCTGCTCGCCCTCGAGCACGACGCGCCGGCCAAGGCGATCCTGCGCAGACTCTTCGCCCAGCAGTACGAGAAGCGCGGCGACTGGCCGCAATGGTTCATGCTCGAGCCCTATTCCGCCATCCAGGACAAGGAAGCCCATGGCGACATCATCGTCTGGCCGCTGAAGGCGCTCTGCGATTATATCGAAGCGACCGGCGACTTCGCCTTCCTCGCCGAGCCGATCGTCTGGCGGCGCGACGACAATTTCGAGACGACCGCGGAGGCGAGCCCGGTGGCCGCCCATGTCGCGACGCTGGTCGCCAGGGTTCGCGAGCGGTTCATTCCCGGCGGCCATCTCATCCGCTATGGCGCCGGCGACTGGAACGATTCCCTCCAGCCCGTCGACCCCGCCAAGCGCGACTGGATGACGAGCAGCTGGACCGTTGCGCTCCTGTACCAGCAGTTGCGCCGCTACGCCGCGATCCTGCGCGTTGTCGGCCGCAAGGGCGCGGCCAGGGAGCATGAGGCGCTCGCCGCAGCGGTGAGGAAGGACTTCCGCCGCCATCTCATCCGCGACGGAGTCGTCGCCGGCTACGCCGAGTTCAACCCCGAGGGCCAGCCGCCCACTCTGCTCCTTCATCCCAGCGACCAGGCGACAGGCGTCGCCTACTCGCTGATCGCCTTGACCCAGCCAATTGTCAGCGGCCTGCTGACGGCCAACGAGGCGCGCCGCAACGCGAAGGTCATCGCCGACCATCTCGTCTTTCCCGACGGCGCGCACCTGATGGACAAGCCGCTTCCCTATCGGGGCGGCCTGGAGACGATCTTCCGCCGCGGCGAATCGGCCGCCTTTTTCGGTCGCGAAATCGGGCTCATGTACGTGCACGCGCATCTGCGCTACGCGGAAGCGATGAGCGTCCTTGGCGACAAGAAAGCGCTGTGGGAAGCGCTTCTCGTCGCAAATCCGGTCGCTGTCGCCGAGCGCCTGCGCCATGCCTCGCTTCGGCAGCGCAACGCCTATTTCTCCAGCAGCGACGCGGCGTTCCGCGATCGCTACGAGGCCAGCGCCAAATGGGAGCTGGTGAAGAAAGGCGAAGTCACGGTCGACGGCGGCTGGCGCATCTATTCCAGCGGCCCGGGAATTTACGTGGCGTTGGTCGTCCAGCACGCGCTGGGCGTGAAGCGGCGCTTCGGCAAGCGGCGGCGCGCCAAGCGCGCCCTGCCGGCCTCGCAGAGGCGCTTGCAGCTTGCCGGCATCCCGCCCAGACGCTGACGAGGGTCCCTCTATTGCGCCGGAGCCGCTGCGGCTTCGCGCGGGTCGGGGCGTTCCGTCGTGACCGACGGTTTGAAGTGCGGCCCTTGCGGATCCAACACGAGGTTGACGACTCGCGAAAAATGCCCGTGCCCGTCCGGCAGCGGTCCGATGTAGATGACGCCGACGTCCGCCATATGTTGCTCGAACGCCGCCGCCACGCGCCGCGCCACTGTGGGATCGAGCGCGGCGAGCGCTCGGTTGAGCACGACCCAACGCGGTCGTTGCACGAGGACTCGGGCCACCGCCAGACATTGCTTGTCATTGTCGTTCAGCCGCCGATCCCATCGCTCGTTCTCGTCGAGCATGGGCGCGAAGTGTTCGAGACCGACGATGGCGATCGCTTCCTGGATGCGCGCGTCGTCATAGGTCTGCGGCGGATGAGGGTAGGCGAGCGCCTCCCGCAGCGTCCCGGGCGGCGCGTAGCCTGGCGTCGGCATGAAGGCCATCGACTGGCGATGCGGCCGCGCGATGCGGCCGCCGCCCCAGGGCCAAAGTCCCGCGATCGCCTGGAACAGCGCGCGTTCGGCGTCCCGTTCGCCGGTGATGAGAACATGATCGCCTGGCTTGACCTCCAGGTGCGGTTCGGACAGAGCGAGGCGCCCGTTCGGCGTCGCGATCCACAGCTGGTCTATGACGATCGATTCCTCGTGCCGCCCGTCCAGTTCGATCTGACTTTGACCTTCGCCGATATTGTCGATCGTCAACAGCGTCGAGCGAAAACTCACGACGCGAAGGAGCGTCGCCCGCCAGTCGGCGATGCCGGAGAAATTATTGGCGAACCATCCCAACGCCTGCTGCACCTGGTTGAAGGCGCCGATGATCATCATCAGCTTGCCGAAGGTCATGTCGCCGTAGAAATACGAAGGCGCCGCCACGAGGATTGGCGCGACGATCGCCAGCCAACCAAAGCCCGCCGTCACGCCCGTCAACCAGGTCGTCGCGAGGACGATCTGCTCGAAGACTTTCACGACGCCGCCGAAGACCCAATCCAGACGCTCTTTCTCGTCGGCCTCGCCGCCGTCGAGCGTGACGCCCTCGATCTCCTCGTTCACCCTCACCAGGTCGAAGCGAAACTGCGCCTCGCGCGCATAGCGCTCGATGTTCAGACGGATCAGCCGACGGCCGACGAGCCAACTCGCCAGCGACGCGATCCCGGAATAGAGCAGCGCGCACCACACCATGTAGCCCGGCGCGACAAAGACGTGTCCGGCGATCGTGACGACCATGTTGTCGGACAGGATCCACAACACGCCGATGAAGCTCAGCAGCAGCAAGGTCGATTGCAGCAGGCCTATGCCCAGATCCGTCGACAACTCGGTCAGGTGCCTGGCGTCCTCATGGATGCGCTGGTCGGGGTTTTCGCCGATCTCGCCGGCCTGCAAAAGGCGCACCGCGCGCAGCGGCGCGAGCCACTCGACGGCGAGGTCCTCAACCAGCCCCCGGCGCAGGACGAGCTTCGATTTCGAGTTGAGCCACGCCTGCGCGATGTTGAGGACAAGCAGCACGGCGGCGATTTCGGCGAAGACGCCGAGCTGGGCGATGAAGGCGGAAACGTCCTTGCGCGACAGTGCGTTGTAGAACGGCTGGTTCCAGGCGTTCAGCAGGACCTGCGCATAGGCGCTCGCGCCGACCACTGCGACCAGGGCGGCGAGCAACAAGACGAGCTTGACGCGCTGCCGCGACGCCCACAGCGCCGCCGTCAAGCCGATCAATTGAGACACGAGGCTGTCTTCGGCGCGGTCGTGGCCGTTTCCGGCTTTAGGCGTCTCTACCCCTGCTCTCGTCATTGCCTCGCATCCGTTCGCTTTGCGCTCGGAGGGCGCCCGTTGGCCGGCCGCTCGACGGGATCCGGGCGGAGCGGGCGCCGCTGCGGGGTCGAGGCTGATGTCAATATCCGAATTGGCGACCAAGACAACTGACCGGCCTGGGCCGCCGAGGCGAGCGCTGCGACGAAAAGACGCCGTTGTCGCGGCGACGATCCCGGCGAACGCTTGGGCGTGGCGGGCGCAGGTCGCGCCGGCGCGACCGCCAATTTGGCGCGCCTGGGAAAGGGCGCCCTTGTTCGTGCGGCGGCTCGGACCTACGCTCGGCGTCGGAAGCTTAAGATGAACGTCCCGCCCAAGCGTCAATGGCGAGCAGCCGCAAGCAGCGGCGAGCCTGAGCGCGCCGTCGACGACAGCTACGCGACAGCGTGGACAGCGGAGACGGCCGACCCGCCTTGGTTCGAGATCGACCTCGGCGCGGTCGCCACGCTCGGCGGGCTCGAGGTCTATTGGGGCGAGCGCGCGCCGGCAAACTATCGCTTCGCGTCGTCGCTCGACAGAGAGGCATGGTCCGAGTTCTGCCGCACGCGCCATGGCGAGGGCGGACAGGACGTGTTCGCCTTCCCCCCGGTCGCGGCGCGGTTCGTTCGTTGGGTGAGCGAGGACACGCCGGCCGAGCGCGGGCCGGAAATCGTCGAAATCAACCTCTACGCTCCCCAGGACGCCGCCTCGGTCCACGAAGCGGGCCGGCTCGCCGCGCTCGGCCACGCCCCCGTCAGAGTTCCCGTCGGCGAGAGCGTGACGGTGGACTTGGGTTACGTCCGCTCGCCGCTCGGCGCCTTGATCGAATGGGGAGAGCCGCACGGGACCGTGTTCTCGGCGCATCTTTCCGACGACGGCGAGACCTTCCGCGAGATGGGCCGCATCGCGACCGGCGACGGCGATACCGACAGTTTCTGGTGGCGCTCGACGACGGCCCGTTTCTTTCGCCTGACGGTGCATGAAGCGAGCGCGTCCGAGGGCGCCGTCGTCAACGAACTCAAGCTGCGCATTCTCAACAAGGACCGCATGCCGATCGGGCGATTGGAGCGGGCGGCGCAATCGGGGCGCGGCGAGCTCTATCCGCAGTCGTTGCTTGGCCGCCAAGTCTATTGGACGGCTTTGGCGGCGTTCGACCAGGGCGAACAGGCGCTGATCGACGAATATGGCGATGTCGAGCCGCAACGCGGCTTTCCCCAGATGACCCCGCTTCTTCGGCTGGGCGGAGCGCTCCACGGCGCCCCCGGCGCGGCCGACATCCGCCAGGAACTCGCCGAGGGCTCGCTGCCGATCGCCAGCGTCGTTTGGTCGACCGGGCATGCGGAGGTCAGGACGACGGCATTCGCCCATGCCGGGGCGGTTCTCGCCGAGCATCGCATCGTCAACCAGAGTGGCGAGGCCTGCGAGGGCGCGCTGGCGCTCGCCGTGCGTCCCGTTCAGATCAATCCCTATTGGCAACACGGCGGTCACGCGAGGATCGACGCCGTCGCCGTCGCAGGGCGCGAACTTCGGGTCAACGACCGGCTCTACGCCGTGTTTTCGCGCGAGCCGGACGCCGTCGCCGTCGCCGATTTCGACGACGGCGACGTCGTCAGGCTGATCGACTCGGGCCCGCGCACGACCCCCCGCCGCCTCCGCTCGCCGTCAGGCCTGGCGAGCGCCGCTTGCGAATTCGCGTTCGTCCTCGCGCCCGGCGAAAGCATGTCGATCACGGCCGCGCTGCCGATGCGCGACGACATCGTCCCGCGCGCGGATATTGCGTTCGACGCCATGCGCGAGCGCGCCCGTCGCGCCTGGCGGAGAAAGATCGGCCCGCGCCGGATCGTCGTCGGCGACCGGGAGGTCAGCGACACCTGGGAAGCGCAGATCGCCTATATTCTCGTCAACGCCACCCGCTTCGCTTTCAAGCCGGGCCCGCGCAATTACGACCGTACCTGGATCCGCGACGGCTCCTCGCAGGCGCTCGCTTTGCTGTGGGCCGGATTGATCGAGAACGCCAAGCGCTACGTCCTCTGGTACGCCGAACGGGTGGCCGAAGACGGCCTCGTTCCGCCGATCCTCAACGTCGACGGAACGGTCAACCGGGGTTACGGCAGCAACATCGAATACGACGCGCAGGGCGAATTCGTCGGAATCGCCGCCGACGTCTACCGCGTCAGCCGCGATCGCGCGTTTCTCGAGGCCGTCTTCCCGTCGGTCCTTCGCGCGACGCTGTTCATCGCCGAACTCTGCGCGCGCACCAACGCCGCGCACGGAAGCGAAACGCGATTCTTTGGCCTCGTCGCCCCGTCGATCAGCCACGAGGGCTACAGCAAACCCTCCTTCAGCTATTGGGACGACTATTTTGCCTTGAGCGCCTGGCGCAATTGCGAATATCTGGCGCGCGAAATCGGCGATCGGACGACCGCCGAACATGCGAAGGCGCAGGGAGAGGCGTTCGCCGCCAGTCTCGCCCGCTCGATCCGCATGGCCGCGGCGGATATGGGAACGACTGCGATCCCCGGATCGGCGGATCGCCAGGACGTCGACCCGCCCTCGACCGCGATCGCGTTCGAACCGTGCCAAATCGCCGACGCGCTGCCGACGGAACTGATCGCTCCGACGTTCGATCGCGCGGCTGAGCGCCTCGCCTCGATCAGCGCGCCAGGCTATTTGGGGAACTACTCGCCCTACGAATTGCGCAACCTCAACGCCTTCGTCGCCCTGGGACGATTGGACGTCGCCTTTGGCCTGCTGGCGAAAATGCTCGACTCGCGCCGGCCGCGCGGCTGGCGGGTGTGGGCAGAGGTCGTTTGGGGCGACGCGCGCGCGCCCGACTATATCGGCGACATGCCGCACACCTGGATCGCAGCCGAATTCGCCACCGCCATTCGCCGCATGCTCGTGCGGGAAAACGGCCGCACGCTCGAATTGTTCAGGGCCGCGCCGGACGCCTGGTGGGAGAATGGCGGCGTTACGCTGCGCAGCCTGCCGACCGCCTTCGGCGCGCTCAGTCTTCGGGCGCGGCGCAAACGATCTCAGGCGTTGGTCGACCTCAAACTCTCGGGACCGCCGCCGGAGCGGATCCACTTCCGCTATCCGGGAGCCAAGCGGGCGCTGGCCGACGGCGAGCTTTGCGATATCCGGGACGGCGTGATTCTGGCGGTGAACTGGCGCCGCCTGGTCATCGACTTCTGAAGCCCGCCCTCGTCAAAGCCTCGCGGTTACGTTTTGTCGACCATCCGGCAAAGACGCCGCCGCGGGTTGGCGGATCGATAAAATCTGAAAGATCGGGCGAAGCCAATCAACAGCGCCTGCATGAGAAAATTCTCGGCAATGAGCCAATTGTTTTGGTGACGCACAGAGGTTCGTCGTGTCCAATCAACGCCTGATCGAAACCTATCTTGCGCGCGCGCGGGAACTGGAAGACCACGCCCTGCGGGTGGAGCAGAATCCGCCTTCGATCCGATCGTCGCCGCGCTGGCGCGATACGGCGTTTCTGCGCCGCGAGGCGGCCTGGTGGCGCGCCATCGCCCGCAATCTCATCGAAGCCGCTTGAGCGATCGCCGCGTCGCGCCGGGCCTATTTTTCGCTTGGCGAGCCGGTCGACGCGTCGCCGATTCCGCGAACTCGATCGCAACAATCGCAGCGCACGCAACGCTCGATCCGCTAAACCCTCTCGCTCGTCTTCCTGGATCCGGCGCTGGTC
>PLRT01000086.1:0-3107 GCA_003164915.1 Hyphomicrobiales bacterium
GCTCGACCATGTCGCGCTCCGCCACCGCGCCAGTCTGCTGGATCAGCCGGTCGGCGAGCGTCGATTTGCCGTGGTCGATATGGGCGACGATGGAGAAGTTGCGGATGTTCTCGATCGGGTGGGTGGTCATGGCGGCGGGATAGCAGGGCGCGGCGGGGAAGGAAACGGGCGCGTCGAAGGCCGGATGGCGGCCTTCTTCAACAGTTGAGGCATGGACTTTATCGCTCCGATCCCAGCGTGGGCGCGCCGACCTCAATTCCTCTATAGTCCTGCGTCGTCGCGACGTCCCCGCTCCCCAAGCTGGGAACCGCACGGCGGAAGGCCGACCTCTCGACAGGAAGGAACGGAATTGACGAGCGAAGCGTCGGAAAATCCTGAGCGACTGACCATTGCGGCGACGGCCAAGAGCGGCGATGCGCCGCCGATCGAACCGCTCGCGCTCGCCGATACCCAGCCCGCGCCGCCAGCCGCCCCACGGGCCGGGCCGATGTCGCGGCTTCTGGCGGCGGCGAATCTCTACGGCTACCCCGTCGCGCTGGCCGTCGTCGTCATTGTTTTCCTGTTCTGGCCGCGCAACTACGGCCCTCAAAGCAAATGGGACGCCGGGAGCGACGACCTCATCCTGCTCGCCCTCGTGGCTTTCCTCGCCAGGCAGGTCGTCAAGCGCTCGCCGTTGCTGCTCGACCTGCCAGGCGCGATCAGGCGCGCCGTTAGACGGTCGCTCAGTCGCAACCGCTGACCTCGCCGGCGCGGGCGAAGGCCTCCGACAGCCTGCAGTCGCTTGATTTCTTCCCGTCTTACGGCTGCAATAGAGATTGCCTTTGACGCACGGAAGGGCTCATCTGGCGGTTGCGTCTTTGACGGTGAACGCATGGGCTTCGCTGACGACACGGCTAGGATTGACGGGCGACGGACGACGACCGCTCGCTCCGGCGTTGGCGGATCGTCGCGTATTCTGGTCGCCTGCATGCCGAAATCGGGGTCGACTTTTCTTTCCGACCTGATCAGCGCCATGCCCGACATTTCGCGCGTCAGTCTCGTCCCCTCTTTCGGCCGGCGAGAGCAGGAACTTGACGAATCTTCCATTCTGCGCGCCGGGCGCGGCCCCTATGTCGCGCAGCACCACGTCCGGTGGAGCGCCTGGACCGAGGCGACGTGCAGCAAGTATGACTTGAAGCCGATTGTTCTCGTCCGCAGTCTGCCCGACGCGGTCGTCAGCCTGCGCGACCACCTCAGGCGCGAGAGCCCGATCTGGCCGATCTTCTACGCCGAGGATCATCACGCCGAACTCGACGACGCGACGCTGGAGGACATGATCGTCCGTCTCGTCGCGCCTTGGTTCGTCAATTTCTATATGAGCTGGCGCACTGCGCCCGACGCGCTAATGATCAGTTACGAGGAATTGATCGCCGATCCCGCCGGCGCGCTGCGTCGAGTGTTGGCATTCGCCGGGGCCGAGATCGACGAAAAGGAGATCGCCAAAGCGATAGCCTCGGTCGGCGTAAGGCGCAAAAGCCGTTTCAATGTCGGCGTCGCCGGGCGCGGCGCAGCGCTGCAGCCGGCGAGCCTCCGCAGCATCCTCGCGCTGTTCGACTTCTACCCCCAGGCGGCGTCCGATCCCTATGTCCGAGGGGTTCGCGCCCAGGTCGAGGCGGCGCTCGAAGGCGCCGCGGTCCCGGCGCTCGGCCCGGTGGCGATCCGCCAGCCCGAATCGGCGCCGGCGGCCCCCGCGGCGGCCGCCGCGCGCAAGCCTTCCAGGCTGCGCAAAGCCGTGACCCGCTACGGCTACCAGGTCACGCTGATCGCGATCGGCGTCCTCTATTGGATCTGGCCGGAGGACCTGATCCCCGACGACCTGTGGTACGGCAAGATCGACGACGCGGTCTTCCTGACTATTCTCGCGTTTCTCGCCGGGCGGGTCACCAAGCGGACGCCGGGCCTGCGCGAGCTGCCGGGCGTCGTGAAGCGCGCGTTCGCCCGGCGGCTGCGGATGGCGAGCTGACCGAGCGCTCGACCTGCGACCCCCCGACCCATTCGCCGAAAGATCAGGCGGACAGGGCGTTGCGCCGCCATAGAGCCTATGTTAGGCAACCCGCGCCTTGGGGTCGGGGCGGCTTCGTCCGGCGCGCCGCGGGGAACGATCGATCAGTGAGCAACTGACGCGGAATCGGTTTGCGCCCCGGGGCGCAGGTTCCGTCGGTTTGCTTGTGAAAAGAGCGACGAATTGTCTGAGCAGCAGGACACTGTAAGCGGAGTGGCCGGGCGCTACGCCTCGGCGCTGTTTTCCCTCGCTCATGATGAGCGCAAGACCGACGAGGTCGCCGCTGCCCTTTCGACCTTCGACGCGCTGATCGCCGAGAGCGAAGACCTGCAGCGGCTGGTGCGCAGCCCGATCTATTCCGCTCGCGAGCAGGTCAAGGCGCTGACCGCGATCCTCGAACGGGCGGGGGTCGGCGGGATCGCCGCCAATTTCATCGAGCTCGTCGCCTCGAAGCGGCGTCTGTTCGCGATCCGCGACATGATCCGCGACTACGGCCTGCTCTATGACGTCGCGCGCGGCGTCGCGCACGCCGAAGTGACCAGCGCCGCCACGCTCAGCGACGCCAATGTCGCAGCGCTGAAAGAGACGCTGCGCGCCGCTTCGGGCGGCAAGGACGTGCGCCTCACCGCCAAGGTCGATCCGACGATCATCGGCGGCCTGGTCGTCAAGATCGGGTCGCGCATGGTCGACGGCTCGCTCAGGACCAAGCTCAACGCCATTCGAATCGCCATGAAAGAGGTCGGCTGATGGACATCCGCGCCGCTGAAATCTCCTCCATTCTCAAGGCCCAGATCGCCAATTTCGGCGCCGAGGCGGAAGTCACCGAGGTGGGCCAGGTTCTCTCGGTCGGCGACGGCATCGCCCGCGCCTACGGCCTCGACAAGGTCCAGGCGGGCGAACTGGTCGAGTTCGAGGACGGCACCCGCGGCATGGCGCTGAACCTCGAGAGCGACAACGTCGGCATCGTCGTGTTCGGCGAGGACCGCGCGATCAAGGAAGGCCAGACGGTCAAGCGCACCGGCGCGATCGTCGACGTGCCGATCGGCAAGGAACTGCTCGGCCGCGT
>PLRT01000086.1:3186-3510 GCA_003164915.1 Hyphomicrobiales bacterium
CATCCTCAACCAGAAGCCGCTCAACCAGAGCGGCGACGAGACGAAGAAGCTCTATTGCGTCTATGTCGCGATCGGCCAGAAGCGCTCGACCGTCGCGCAGTTCGTCAAGGTGCTGGAAGAGCACGGCGCGCTCGAATATTCGATCGTCGTCGCCGCCACCGCCTCCGACCCGGCGCCGATGCAGTATCTCGCGCCGTTCTCCGGCTGCGCGATGGGCGAGTTCTTCCGCGACAACGGCATGCACGCGGTCATCATCTACGACGACCTGTCCAAGCAGGCGGTCGCCTATCGCCAGATGTCGCTCCTGCTGCGCCGCCCGCCGGG
>PLRT01000253.1 GCA_003164915.1 Hyphomicrobiales bacterium
AAGGACATCGTCTTCGGCGGCGACAAGAAGCTCGCCAAGCTGATCGACGAGATCGAGTCGATCTTCCCGTTGAACCGCGGCATCTCGGTCATGAGCGAGTGCCCGGTCGGCCTGATCGGCGACGACATCGAGGCCGTCGCCAAGCGCAAGAGCGCGGAAATCGGCAAGGTGATCGCCCCGGTGCGCTGTGAGGGCTTCCGCGGCGTTTCGCAATCGCTCGGTCATCACATCGCCAACGACGTGATGCGCGATCACATCGTCGACAAGTCCGCCGACAAACCGTTCGACGGCACGCCGTACGACGTGCTGATCGTCGGCGACTACAACATCGGCGGCGACGCCTGGGCGAGCCGCATTCTCATCGAAGAGATGGGCTTGCGCGTCATCGGTCAATGGTCCGGCGACGCCTCGGTGGCGGAGGTCGAGCGCGGCGCGAAGGCCAAGCTCAACCTGATCCACTGCTACCGCTCGATGAACTACATCTGTCGGCACATGGAGGAGAAATACGGGATTCCGTGGATCGAGTACAACTTCTTCGGCCCCAGTCAGATCGAGAAGAGCCTGCGGGCGATCGCCGCGCAGTTCGACGACACGATCAAGGAGGGCGCCGAGCGGGTGATCGCCAAGTACCGGCCGCTCGCCGAGGCGGTGCTGGCGAAATACAAGCCGCGCCTCGAGGGCAAAAAGATCATGCTGTATGTCGGCGGGTTGCGCCCGCGCCACCTCTCCGACGCCTACGGCGATCTCGGCATGGAAGTGACCGCCACGGGGTACGAATTCGCCCACGCCGACGATTACCAACGTACGACGAAATACATCAAGGACGGCACGCTGGTCTACGACGACGCCTCGGAATTCGAGCTGGAGAAGTTCATCCAGCACATCCGTCCCGACCTCGTCGGCTCTGGCATCAAGGAGAAGTACGGCACTCAGAAGCTCGGGGTGCCGTTCCGCCAGATGCACTCATGGGACTATTCGGGGCCCTATCACGGCTACGACGGCTTCGCCGTGTTCGCCCGCGATATGGACCTCGCCATCAACAATCCGGTGTGGGGCATGCACAAAGCGCCCTGGAAGACGGCTTAAGGAGCGCGCCCCATGCCCCAATCGGCAGAGCGGATCAAGGATCACGCCACCCTGTTCAACGAGCCTGAATACCAGGCCCTGTTCGAACGCAAGAAGGCGCTCGAGTGCGGCGCGACGGCGGAAGCGGTCGCGGAGCAGACCGAATACGTCAATTCATGGGAATATCGCGAGAAGAACCTGGCGCGCGAAGCGCTGACCGTGAACCCCGCCAAGGCCTGCCAGCCGCTCGGGGCCGTGTTTGCAGCGGTCGGGTTCGAGCGGACGCTGGCGTTCAACCACGGCTCGCAAGGCTGCACGGCCTATTTCCGCTCGCACCTTGCGCGCCACTTCAAAGAACCATGCGCGGCGGTCTCCACCTCGATGACCGAGGACGCCGCCGTGTTCGGAGGGTTGCAGAACCTGGTCGAAGGGCTCGCCAACGCCTACACCGTCTACAAGCCGAACATGATCGCCATTTCGACGACCTGTATCGCCGAAGTGATCGGCGACGACCTGACGGCGTTCATCCAGAAGGCGCGCAAGGACGGCAGCATTCCAGAGGACTACCCCCTTCCGCAAGCGCACACCCCGTCGTTCGTCGGCAGTCACATCACCGGCTACGACGCAATGGTCAAGGGCGTGCTGAGCAACTTCTGGAGCGGCAGGGCGCGCGAGCCAAGCGACCGCCTCAACATCATTCCCGGCTTCGACGGTTACGCGGTCGGCAACAACCGGGAGCTCAAGCGGATTCTCGCCGAGTTCGGCGTCGACTGCACCCTGATCTCCGACGTCTCCGAAGTGTTCGACACACCGACCGACGGGGTCTATCGCATGTTCGACGGCGGCACGACTCTCGCTGAGGCGACCGAAGCGCTCAACGCCAAGGCGACCATCGCGATGCAGCAATATTGCTCGGAGAAATCGCTCGAATTGGCCTCCAGCGTCGGCCAGGAGACCGCGGCGTTCCATTATCCGCTGGGCGTCGGCGCGACCGACGAATTCCTGATGAAGCTGTCCGAGCTCACCGGCAAGCCGATCCCCGAATCGCTGGAGAAGGAGCGCGGCCGCCTGGTGGACGCGATGGCGGATTCTTCCGCCTGGCTGCACGGCAAGACCTATTCGATCTTCGGCGACCCGGACTTCGTCTACGGCATGACGCGGTTCGCGCTCGAGATGGGCGCCGAGCCGATTCACTTGCTGGCGACCAACGGCGGCAAGGCGTGGGAAGCCCAGATGAAGGCGCTTCTCGCGACGAGCCCGGCCGGCGCCAAGGCGCAGGTCTGGCCCGGCAAGGATTTGTGGGCGATGCGGTCGCTGCTCGCCACCGAACCCTGCGATCTGCTGATCGGCAGTTCTTACGGCAAGTATCTCGAGCGCGATCTCGGCATTCCCCTGATCCGCCTCACCTTCCCGATCTTCGACCGCCATCACCACCACAGGTTTCCGGTCTGGGGCTATGCGGGAGGCTTACGCGTGCTGGTGACGATCCTCGACAAGATCCTCGACGTTCTGGACGTCGAAACGGCGAAGACGGGAATCTCGTTCGACCTCGTGCGCTGAGTTGAGCCGGGCATGTTGCAGCACAAGCTCAAGGACCTGTTCGACGAGCCGGCTTGCGCCACCAACCGGGCGAAGGGCGACGCCGCGCGCAAGAAGGGGTGCGGCGCCAAGCCGCTGACGCCTGGCAATGCGGCGGGCGGCTGCGCCTTCGACGGCGCCAAGATCGTGCTCCAGCCGATCACCGACGCCGCGCATCTGGTTCACGGGCCGAGCGCCTGCGAGGGCAACAGCTGGGACAGCCGTCACGCCTTGTCGTCCGGCTCCGAACTCTATCGCACCGGCTTCACCACCGACCTGAGCGAGATGGACGTCATTTACGGCGGCGAGAAGCGGCTCTATCGCGCGATCAAGGACATCGCGACCCGCTTCGATCCACCGGCGATCTTCGTCTACCAGACGTGCGTGACGGCGATGATCGGCGACGACATCGCCACGGTCTGCAAGGTGGCGAGCGAGAGGTTGGGAAGGCCGGTCATCCCGGTCAACGCGCCCGGCTTCGTCGGCAAGAAGAACTTCGGCACCAAGTTGGCCGGTGAGGCGCTGCTCGACCATGTCATCGGCCGCGTCGAGCCCGAGGCGATGACGCCGACCGACATCAATCTCCTCGGCGAATACAACGTCGCCGGCGATCTTTGGAACGTCAGGCCGCTGTTCGAGCGTCTCGGCGTCCGCGTTCTGGCGGCGATTACCGGCGACGCCCGCTTTCGCGAGGTCGCAAGCGCCCATCGCGCGCGCCTGAACATGATGGTGTGCAGCCAGGCGCTGATCAATCTGGCGCGCAAGATGAAGGAGCGGTGGGGCATTCCCTTTTTCGAAGGGTCGTTCTACGGCGTCTCCGCAACCAGTCAGTCCCTGCGGACGATCGCCCGCATGCTGGTCGCGCAAGGCGCCGGGGCCGATCTCGTCGCCCGGACCGAAGATCTGATCGCGACCGAGGAAGCGCGCGTCGCTTCCGAGCTCGAGCCCCTTCTGCCGCGGCTCGCGGGCAAGCGGGCGCTGCTCTACACCGGCGGGGTCAAGTCGTGGTCGGTGGTTTCGGCGTTGCAGGACGCCGGCATGGTCGTCATTGGCACTTCGGTGCGCAAGTCGACGCCGGACGACAAGGCGCGCGCGCAAGCGCTGATGGGGGAAGATGGCGAGCTGTTCGAATCGCTCACGCAGCGCGAGATGTATCGCATGCTGAAGGCGGGCGAAGCCGACATCATGCTCTCCGGCGGGCGCACGCAATTCGTCGCGTTGAAGGCCAAGGCCCCGTGGCTCGACATCAACCAGGAACGTCATTACGCCTACGCGGGATATGCCGGCGCCGTCACGCTGGCGCGCGAAGTCGACCGCGCGCTCTCCAACCCCATTTGGCGGCAGGTGCGCGCGCCAGCCCCGTGGGAGGCGTGACGTGGCGAGGATCGAAGCTTCCGGCAAGCCATGCGTCGTCAACCCGCTGAAGGTGAGCCCGCCGCTCGGCGCCGCGATGGCCTTTATGGGCCTCGACGGTTGTATGCCGATGCTGCACGCCGCCCAGGGCTGCACCGCTTTCGCGCTGGTGCTGTTGGTCCGCCATTTTCGCGAAGCGATTCCCTTGCAGACTACGGCGATGAACGAGGTTTCGACGATCCTTGGCGGTTCGGACAATTTGGAGCAGGCGATCCTCAACGTCACGGAACGCGCCCATCCCAAGGTCATCGGCATCTGTTCAACCGGACTGACGGAAACGCGCGGCGAGGACGTCCNNCGGCGACGTGAAGTCGATCCGGCGCCGCCATCCCGAACTCGCCGACGTCACGGTGATCCACGCCGCGACCTCGGACTACAAAGGCGGGCTCGAGGACGGCTGGGGCGCCGCGGTCACGGCGATCGTCGAGGCGTTGGTCGAGCCGACGCCGGCGCGCGACCGGCGCCAGATCAACGTGCTGGCGGGCAGCCATTTGACGCCTGCCGATCTCGAAGAAATCCGCGACACGATCGAGGCGTTCGGCCTGAAGGCGATCATCCTGCCCGACCTGGCCGGATCGTTGGACGGTCACGTCGCCGATCGCTACGTTCCGACGACCCTCGGCGGGACGAATCTCGACGACGTTCGCGCCATGGGCGCCTCCGCCGTCACGCTGGCGCTCGGCCTGCAGGTCGAGCCGGCCGCGCGCCTGCTCGAAAGCCGTTGCGGCGTGCCGGTGGAGACGTTTCCCCGACTCATCGGATTGCGCGCCTGGGACGATTTCGTCTCTGCTTTGGCCAGACACTCGGGCGAGCCCGTTCCGAACAGCGTCCGGCGTCGTCGCAGCCAACTCGTCGACGCCATGCTGGACGGGCACTTCTACTTCGGCGCCAAGAGGATTGCGATCGCAGCCGAGCCCGACTTGCTGCTCGGGCTCTCCCAGTTCCTCGCCGACATGGGCGCCACGATCGGTTGCGCCGTCGCAACCACGCACGGCCCTGCTTTGACGCAGGCGCCGGCCGAGAGCGTGACGATCGGCGACCTGGACGATCTGGAGCAACGGGCGGCAGATTGCGATCTCGTCGTCTCGCACGCGCATGGCCGCCGCATCGCCGAACGGCTCGACATCCCATTCTTTCCCGCCGGCTTCCCGTTGTTCGATACGCTGGGCGCGGCGCACCGTCTTAGCGTCGGCTATCGCGGCGCGCGCGATCTGATCTTTGAAATCGGCAATCTGTTCATCGCCAACCAAAGCGGTCGCGGTGGTCGCGACCGGCAAGGAGGTCATCATGCGGCGGTTGCGGCTCATTGATTCCATTCCGTCAACCGAAGACAAAGAAATCCCCGGCGCCCTGAAGGTCGCATTCGCGACGCAGGATCGGCGCCGGGTCGACGCCCATTTCGGCAGCGCGCCGACGATCGTGATCTACGAAGTAGGGCCAACCGGCTATCGTTTCGTCGAGGCGATCGAGTTCGATCAGGTCAGCGGCGAGAACGGTCGCCATCTCGACGACAGCGACGACCGCGTCGGAGCGAAAGTCGAGGCGATCGTCGGCTGCGCCATTCTGTTCTCGCTGGCGATCGGCGGCATGGCGGCGGCGCGCGTGGTCAACAACCGGGTCTACCCGCTTAAGCTGCCGACGCCCGAGCCCATAACCGACGTGATCGGCCGGCTGCAGGTCATGATGCGAGGCGCCCCGCCGCCGTGGATGCGCAAATTGCTGCACCGCGAGACAAGCCTCGCGTTTGCCGATGAGTGAGGCGGCGCCGATCGCCGACGCCGACGTCGGGCCGTTCTCGCGCGAGCTGATTGGGCAGGTTCGCGCGCAGGACGCGTACGGTTTCTGGGAAGGAAGGCCAGACCGCGATCTGCTGGCCCCCTTCATTGTCGATCGCGAGCGCGCCCGAGCGATTCCGCTCGTCGGCGATCCCGACCCACAAACGCTGGCGCGGATTTCGCAGTTCTACAACGCCGTGGCGCTCAGCATCGAGCGTCGCTGCGGCGTCAGGGCGTCGCCGGTGCAGCAGCTGTCGTCAGAAGGGTTCGGCCGGATCGTGGTGATTGGCGGACGTCTGGTCGTGGTCTCGAAAACGATGCGGGACGCCCATCGCTTCGGCTTCGCGTCGTTCGAACGGCTCGAGGCGGACGGCGAGGCGCTGGTCGAAGCGGCGCTTGCCGCCATCGAACGCTATCCGGATGCGGCTTGGGCGGATTGAGGGGGAAGTCGAAATGAGCGCAACGCACGCAGTGACCCGGGCCGGGACGCCATGGGAACCCGTCTATCTGCTGTCGATCGACGCGGCCGAATGCCTTGGTTGCGGCCGCTGCTTCAAGGTCTGCGGACGCAACGTGCTCGCGCTGACGCCGCTCGATGAGGAAGGCGAAGTGGCCGAGGACGAGGAGGATATCGAACGCTACGTGATGACCGTCGCCAACGCCGGCGATTGCATCGGTTGCGGCGCCTGCTCGCGCGTCTGCGCCAAGGATTGTCAGGAACACGGCGCCGCGCAGGCGCTGAAAGTCGCGTGAGCGCGTCGCAAACCCGACAATCCCGTCGCCGCCGCTGTCGCGTCGCTGTCAAAACATCCGCATTTCCGCAGCCTCGCAACTGGCGCGCCGCTTGCTACAGGGTCCTTCGACAGCACAGGAGGCGACCATCCTGAACTTGACCGAGAATGCGGCGGCGGCGATCCGGCGCCTAATCGTCGAAGCGCGCGATCAGGAAATCGCGGGCGTCAGGATTTCGGTCCGCGGCGGCGGCTGCGCGGGCGTCGGCTATGACATGGGCCTCGAGACGACGGCGGCCGAAGGCGACGCAATTATCCAGTTCGACGATGTCAGGGTGTTCGTGGACGCGGGGTCGCAACTCTTGCTCGCCGGCGCCGAAGTCGATTTCAGCGACAGTCCGATCGCCGGGTTCGTCTTCAACAACCCGAACGCTTGCGGCAAGACCGGTTGCGACGGAAGTCCAGGGGCAGGGGCGCGATGCTGAACGAGAGCGTCCAGTCGATCGATTCGTCCGCGGTCGGCACGTCCGAGCCGCCGGCGGACAGGCGCGCGCAAATCGAATCGGCGATCGCCGAGTTGCGTCCGCATCTGCAGCGCGACGGCGGCGACATCCAATTGATCGCAATCGACGGCGACATGGTGATTGTCGACCTCAAGGGCTCGTGCGCCGGTTGCGCGCTTTCGTCGCTCACCCTGGCGGGCGTCCGCAAGCGCCTGATCGACCTTGTCGGCAGGCCGCTTCGCGTCGTGCCGCTGTCGGCCGTTCCCATCCGCCTCGAGACGCGGCAATGAGCGCGCCCATCGTCATCAACGACACGACCCTGCGCGACGGCGAGCAGGCGGCGGGCGTCGCCTTCCGCAGCAGCGAGAAGCTGGCCATCGCCCAGGCGCTCGACGCCGCCGGCGTCACGGAAATGGAGGTCGGCATTCCCGCTATGGGCGCAGAGGAACAGAACGACATCCGCGCTGTGGCGAGGCTCGGCCTCAAGGCGCGGGTGATCACCTGGTGCCGGATGCGCGAAGACGATCTGAGCGCCGCGCTCGCCTGCGGCGTCCAGATGGTCAACATGTCGATCCCGCTGTCCGATCAGCAACTGGCGCGAAAACTTCATCGCGATCGCGCCTGGGCGCTGGCGGAGATCGATCGGATGGTTCGCCTGGCCCGCCGGCAAGGGCTGGAAGTCGCGGTTGGCGGCGAAGACTCATCCCGCGCCGATTCCGAGTTTCTCATTGCCGCCGCCAAGACCGCCGAGGAGGCAGGCGCACGACGCTTTCGCTTCGCCGACACGCTCGGCGTCATGGATCCCTTTGTGACGCTCGACGTCTTCCGCAACCTTCGCGCGCAAGTGTCGTGCGAGCTGGAAATCCACGCCCACGACGATCTCGGACTGGCGACAGCCAATTCGCTCGCAGCGGTCATGGGCGGCGCGACGCATGTGAACACGACGGTCAACGGCCTCGGCGAACGCGCCGGCAATGCGCCGCTGGAAGAAGTCGTGATGGCGCTTCATCACCTCCATCGTCGTCCGACCGGCATAGAACCGCGGCGATTGGCGGAAGTCTCGCGCCTGGTCGCGCGCGCGTCTGGACGTCCGGTGTCCGAGGGCAAGAGCATCGTCGGCGACGGCGTGTTCACCCATGAGTCGGGCATTCACGTGCACGGGCTGCTGCGCGACCGCCACAATTATCAGAGCCTTGATCCGGCGGAGCTGGGGCGCGAGCATCAACTGGTGCTCGGCAAACACTCAGGCACGGCGGCCGTCCTTCATATCTACGACGGATTCGGACTGCCGGTGGCGAAGGAGCAGGCCGAGGCGATCCTGAGGCGCGTGCGCCGCTTCGTCGACTTCACCAAGCGCGCCCCGAGCGACGCCGATCTCTTCCGCTTCTATCGAGAGACCGCAGATGCGCCGCGCGTGTTGAGCGAGGTCGCCCATTGATGAGCCAGCTCCTGCGGGATCTCGCCGAGCTTTCGAGCGCCGAAGACTTCTTCGCCTATTTCGATCTGACGTTCGATCCCAAAGTTCTGGCGGTGAGCCGACTGCACATCCTGAAGCGTTTCCACGACAGCCTGTCACGCGTCGACGGCCTGCAATCGCTCGACGACCCGTCGAAACGCGACCTCTATCGTCGGCAGCTGGCCGACGCCTATTCCGAATTCGCCGCAGGCGCCGCGCCAACCGCGCCCGCGTTTCCGGGACTCGGGCGGATGGGCGGAGGATTCGTCGCTTTGTCGAATGTGCGTCGCTCGAAGACTGCGGCGCCTGAGAGCAAGACCAGCGAAGGTGCGGCGCGATGAACCCCAACACGCAGATGATCACCGTCGACGGCAACGAGGCCTGCGCCTCCGTCGCCTACCGGATGAACGAAATGGCGGTCATCTATCCCATCACGCCGTCGTCGACGATGGGGGAACTGGCGGACCAGTGGATGTCGGAAGGCCGGCTCAACCTTTGGGGCCGCGGTCTCGATGTCGTCGAGATGCAATCGGAAGGCGGCGCGGCGGGGGCCGTGCACGGCGCTTTGCAGGCCGGCGCTCTGGCGACGACCTTCACGGCGTCGCAAGGGCTGTTGCTGATGATCCCGAACATGTACAAGATCGCCGGCGAGTTGACGCCGTTCGTGATGCACGTCACCGCGCGGACCATCGCCACGCATGGGCTGTCGATTTTCGGCGATCATTCCGACGTCATGGCGGTGCGTCAGACCGGCTTCGCCATGCTGGCGTCGAACTCGGTTCAACAAGCGCAGGACATGGCGGCGATCGCCCAGGCGGCGTCCTTACGCGCGCGCGTGCCGTTCGTGCATTTCTTCGACGGTTTCCGCACCTCGCACGAAGTGGCCAAGATCGCGCCGCTCTCCGACGACGACCTGCGCGGCATGATCGATGAAGGCGAAATCTCCGCGACGCGTCGTCGCGCGCTCAGCCCCGATCATCCTGTCTTGCGCGGCACCGCGCAGAATCCGGACGCCTATTTCCAGGGGGTCGAGGCCCGCAATCCCTTTTATGACGCCCTGCCGGCGATCGTTCAGGGCGAGATGGACCGCTTCGCCGCGATCTCCGGTCGACAGTACAGGCTGTTCGACTACGTCGGCGACCCCGACGCCGAAGAGGTGATCGTCGTCATCGGTTCTGGGGCCGAAACGGCGGAGATCACCTCCGAGCGGCTCAATCGCGAGGGCCGCAAGACGGGGGTGCTCGAAGTGCGGCTGTTCCGCCCGTTCGCCGTCGACGCCTTCCTCGAGGCGTTGCCGCGGTCAGCGCGCAGGATTGCGGCGCTGGACCGCTGCCGCGAAGCGGGAGCGGTCGGCGAACCGCTCTATCAGGACGTGGTCGCCGCCCTCGCCGAAGAACGCGCGCGCGGCGGCGTTTGTCGCGAAGTCGAGCCGTTGACGATCGGCGGACGCTATGGCTTGGCCTCGAAAGAATTCACGCCGGCCATGGTCAAGGCGATCTACGACGAACTGCGGGTGGAGAAGCCGAAGCGACGCTTCACGGTCGGCGTCACAGACGACGTCGGCGGATTGTCGCTCGCTCTCGACGAAGGTTTCGCTTTGGACGCCTCGGACGAGTTCCGCGCCGTCTTCGTCGGTCTCGGCGCGGACGGGACGGTTGGCGCCAACAAGAATTCGGTCAAGATCATCGCCGACCATACCCCACTCTATGCGCAGGGCTACTTCGTCTACGATTCCAAGAAGTCCGGCGCCATCACGGTTTCGCACCTGCGCTTCAGCCCGCGGCCGATCAAGTCTCCGTTCCTCCTGCAGGAAGCCGACTTCGTCGCGTGCCATCACTTCGTGTTCCTCGAGCGCTACGACGTTCTGCAATACGCCGCGCGCGGCGCGACTCTCCTGCTCAACGCGCCATATGCGCCCGAGGAAGTGTGGGAAAGGCTTCCGCTCGCCACGCAGCGGGCGATCGTCGACAAGGAGGTCAAGCTCTTTGTCATAGACGCCTCGAAGGTCGCCCAACAGGCCGGAATGGGTGGGCGCATCAACACCATCATGCAGACCTGCTTTTTCGCCTTGTCGGAAATGTTGCCCAAGGACTTGGCGATTGCGGCGATTCGCCGTTCGATTGAGAAGACCTATGGCCGCAAGAGTCGCAAAGTGGTCGAGAAGAACTTCACCGCCGTCGACATGGCGCTGTCTCACCTCACGAAGATTGCGACGTCTGGCGAGGCCCACGGCTCGGCGCCGCGAAGTTGGGTTCCGGAAAGCGCGCCCGCTTTCGTCCGAGACGTCACCGTGCCGATGCTGGCGGGGCGCGGCGACGTCCTCCCCGTGAGCGCATTTCCGCCCGATGGGTCCTGGCCGGTCGGCACGGCCCGATTCGAAAAGCGCAATATCGCCGACGAGATACCGGTGTGGGATCCGGCGACGTGCATCCAGTGCAACAAATGCGTCATGGTTTGTCCCCATGCCGCATTGCGCGCCAAGGCCGTTCTGGCAAAACAGATGGAGGGCGCGCCGGCCTCGCTCAAGACCGTGCCGTTCATTGGCGCCGAGGCGAAAGGCGAGCGTCGTTATCTTTTGCAGGCCGCGCCGGAAGACTGCACCGGCTGCACGCTGTGCGTGAAGGCCTGCCCGTGCGAGGGCGCGCTCGCCATGTCGGCGAAGGCGCCGCTGCTCGAAGCCGAACGCGCCAAGTTCGAGGCGTTTCTCGCCCTGCCGGACATCGACCGGGCCGACATCCGCCTGACGATGAAAGGCTCGCAGCTGGTGAAGCCGCTGTTCGAGTTCTCGGGCGCTTGCGCCGGCTGCGGCCAGACGCCCTATGTCAGGACGCTGACCCAGTTGTTCGGCGACCGCATGCTGGTGGCCAATGCGACCGGCTGCTCGTCGATTTACAGCGGCAATTTGCCGACGACGCCGTACACGGTCGACGCCGATGGCCGTGGCCCGGCTTGGTCGAATTCGCTGTTCGAGGACAACGCCGAGTTCGGCCTTGGCATGCGGCTGGCCGTCGACCGCCACGCGGACGAGGCGCGCGCGCTGCTTCAGCGCCTGGCGGGCGAATTACCCGAAGCGCTGGCGGCGGCGCTGCTCCAACCGGCGGCGAAAGGCGACGCGGCCATTCGCGCGCGCCGCATGCAGGTCGCAGATTTGAAACGGGCGTTGGACGGGCGATCGGACGCGGCGTCGTCGCGGCTGATGGAGCTTGCCGACTATTTCGTCGGCAAGGTGGTGTGGATCATTGGCGGCGACGGTTGGGCCTACGATATCGGCTACGGCGGGCTCGACCACGTCCTGGCGTCCGGGCGCAACGTCAATATTCTTGTGCTCGACACCGAGGTCTATTCCAACACAGGCGGTCAGATGTCCAAGTCGACACCATTGGGCGCAGTCTCCAAGTTCGCCGCGGCCGGCAAGACGGTGCAGAAGAAGGATCTCGCGCTGCACTCGA
>PLRT01000181.1 GCA_003164915.1 Hyphomicrobiales bacterium
GGAGGAGGCCATGGCCAAACGGGCGCGTGAGGGATCGCGGCTTCTAGCACGCCGGTTGCGGTCGACGAAGGGGGGATCGACAACCATCGGCGATATGCGCAAGTAAAGTCCGCGTTTCGAGGCGGCGCGGGCCGCCTCGCGCCAATGCGGAAAGACAAGAGAAGATGGCGGGAGAAGACGGACTGCCGGCGCGCGAGGCGATGGAATTCGACGTCGTCGTCGTCGGCGCTGGCCCGGCCGGCCTGGCGGCGGCCATCCGGCTCAAGGAGCTCGACGCCGGCTTGTCGGTGGTCGTGGTCGAGAAGGGCTCGGAGGTCGGCGCGCATATTCTTTCCGGCATGGTCTTCGATCCGATCGGCCTCGACCGGATGCTGCCCGACTGGCGCGACGACCCCGACCGGCCGCTGAAGACCGAGGTCGCCGTCGATCGCTTCCTGTTCCTCGGCCCTTCCGGCGGCGTGCGCCTGCCGAACATCATGATGCCGAAGCTGATGGGCAACCACGGCAAGTTCATCGGCTCGCTCGGCGCGGTGACGCGCTGGATGGGCGGCCGCGCCGAGGCGCTCGGCGTCGAAATCTATCCCGGCTTCGCCGCGGCTGAACTCCTTTACGGCGCCAACGGCGAAGTCGTCGGAATCGCGACCGGCGACATGGGAATCGGCCGCGACGGCAAGCCGAAGTCGGGCTTCACCCGCGGCATGGAGCTGCGCGGCAAGTACGTGCTGCTCGCCGAAGGCGCGCGCGGCTCGCTCTCCAAGCAGGCGATCGCCCGCTTCAAGCTTGCCGACGGGCGCGAGCCGCAGAAATACGCGATCGGCCTCAAGGAGATCTGGCGGGTCGAGCCGTCGCAGTTCCAGCCCGGGCTGGTGCAGCACAGCCTCGGCTGGCCGCTCGGCCGCGGCGCCTCGGGGGGATCCTTCGAGTACCATTACGGCGACGGACTGGTGTCGGTCGGCTTCGTCGTCCATCTCGACTACACCAATCCGACGCTGTCGCCGTTCGACGAGTTCCAGCGTTTCAAGACCCACCCGCTGATCCGCCCCACCTTCGAGGGCGGCAAGCGTCTCTCCTACGGCGCGCGCGCCCTCACCGAGGGCGGCTGGCAATCGGCGCCGAAGCTGGTCTTTCCCGGCGGCGCGCTGATCGGCTGCGCCGCCGGCTTCATGAACGTGCCGCGCATCAAGGGTTCGCACAACGCGATGCTGTCGGGCATGCTGGCGGCGGAAAAGGTCCACGCCGCGCTGGCCGCCGGGCGCGGCGGCGACGAAGTGATCGAGTACGAGGATTCGTGGCGCGATTCCGACATCGGCCGCGACCTCTATCGGGTGCGCAACGTCAAGCCGCTGTGGTCGAAACTTGGCCTCGCCGTCGGCGTTCCCTGCGGCGGGCTCGACATGATCGCCAACGAATGGTTCGGCTGGTCGCCATTCGGCACCGTCAAGCACGGCAAGCGCGATTGCGACACGCTGAAGCCGCTCGCCGCGGTCAAGCCGATCGTTTATCCCAGGCCCGACGGCAAAATCTCTTTCGACAAGCCGTCGTCGGTCTTCCTCTCCAACACCAATCACGAGGAGGACCAGCCGGTCCATTTGCGGCTGCGCGACCCGGCGGTTCCGATTCGCGACAACCTGCCCCGCTACGGCGAGCCGGCGCGGCTCTACTGCCCGGCCGGCGTCTATGAGGTCGTCTACGGCGACGAGGCGCGCCGCACGGATCCGCGCTTCGTCATCAACGCGCAGAACTGCGTCCATTGCAAAACCTGCGACATCAAGGACCCGGCGCAGAACATCGACTGGACGGCGCCGGAGGGCGGCGGCGGACCGAACTACCAGGACATGTGAACAGCGCCGAAGCGCGGCCTGAAACCGCCACGTTTGCCGGCGAGGCTTTCTCCTGTAGAACGTCGCATCGGCGTCGGAATGCGGCCAGCGTCCGGCTGCGCTCCAAACAGGGGAACTCTCACCGTGCCAGATCGTCTCTCGCCGGTAAGCGCCCGTACGGCGCTGCTTAGCGCTTTGCTGGCGACCGTCGCCGCCGTCGCGAGCGTCACGGGGGCGCATGCGAGCGCCGCCGGCGCCGCCTCCGACCTGCCGCCGGTCGAGATCGGCCGCAGCGAGTCCGGCAATTATCTCGCCGCGCTGGTCGCCGGGGCCGATCGCGACACCAGCGCCGCCGCGATCTATTCGCGCGAGGCGCTGCGCGGCGATCCGCGCAACGGCGACCTCACCGAGCGCGCCTTCGCCGCCGCGCTCGCCGACGGCGACGCGGCCGACGGGTTCTCGCTCGCCGAGCGGTTGATCGCCCAGGACCCTTCCAACAGCCTGGCGCGGCTGGCGCTCGGCGCGCGCGCGATTTCCGAGGGACAATACGCCGCCGCCCGCGCCCAGTTCGCCTCCGGCGACGCCGGCAGGGCGCACGACGTGACGACGACCCTGCTGAACGCGTGGAACTACGTCGGGGTCGGCGACCAGCGGCGCGCGCTCGCCACGCTCGACCGCATTCGCGAGCCGAGCCTGGCGCCGCTGCGCGACTATCACGCCGGGCTGATCGCCGACCTGCTCGGCAACGGCTTCGAAGCCGATCGTCGGCTCAAGTCGGCCTACGACGCGCAAAAGAACAACCTGCGCCTGGCCGACGCTTATGCCCGCTTCCTCGACCGCCACGGACAGATCGACGCGGCCAAGAAGGTCTACGCCGATTTCAGCAAGCAGATTCCCAACCATCCGCTGATCGTGGCCGAGCTCGCCGAAATCGCGGCCGGCAGGACGCTGCCGGCGGTGACCCGCAACGCGCGCGACGGCGCGGCGGAAGCGCTCTACGGCCTCGGCGTCGTCGGCACGAGCGAGGGCGACGACCTGACGGCGATGATCTATCTGCGTCTGGCGCTGTTCCTCAAGCCCGACCACGATCTGGCGGCGATCGCGATCGCCAATCTGTTCGAGGACCTCAAGCGCAACGACGAGGCGATCCGCGCCTACGCGCTCGTCCCGCAGGGCGCGCCGCTGCGCGAGTTCTCCGAGATCCAGTCGGCGCTCGAGCTGGACGCGCTCGGCCGCAACGACGAAGCGACGGCGAAGATGCGCGACATCGTCGCCGCCCACCCCAGCGACATCGACGCTTGGACCGGGCTCGCCAGCCTGCAGCGCTCGGCGAAGAAATTCGAGGACGCGGCCGCTTCCTACGACAAGGCGATCGCCCTGGTGGGAACGCCCGACCGCAGCAACTGGACGCTGTTCTATTTCCGCGGCATCTGCTTCGAGCGGTCGAAGCAATGGCCGAAAGCCGAAGCCGACTTCAAGAAGGCGCTCGAGCTCTATCCTGACCAGCCGCAGGTGCTGAACTACCTCGGCTATTCGTGGGTCGACCAGGGCGTCAATCTCGACGAGGCGTTCAAGATGCTGCGCCGCGCGGTCGATCTCAGGCCGAACGACGGCTATATCGTCGACAGCCTCGGCTGGGCCAACTACAAACTCGGCCATTACCAGGAAGCGACCGACCAGCTCGAAAAGGCGATCGACCTCAAGCCCGCCGATCCCGTGGTCAACGACCATCTCGGCGACGCCTATTGGCGGGTCAATCGCCGCATCGAGGCGCATTTCCAGTGGAACCACGCCCGCGATATGAAGCCCGATCCCGAAGATCTGCCGCAGATCCTCGACAAGATCGAGCACGGCCTGCCCGACGCGCCGACCGCTTCGGCGCCCGACGCGACGCCCGCCGCCCCGAGCGCGAGTCAGAACGGCGGCGGCTAGGTTGTCGGACGCCTCACTGCGGCTGTGGCCCGCCCCGGCCAAGGTCAATCTGACGCTTCACGTGCTCGGGCGCCGCGCCGACGGCTGGCACGAACTCGACAGTCTGGTCGCCTTCGCCGGCTGCTGCGACTGGCTCACGTTCGAGCCCGACGAAGCGCTGGCTCTTGCGGTCGAGGGACCGACCGCCGCCGCGACCGGGGCGGCCGACGACAATCTCGTTCTGCGCGCGGCGCAGGCGCTCGCCGAGCGGATTCCGCGTCTCCGCCTCGGGCGCTTTCATCTGCGCAAGAACCTGCCGGTCGCCGCCGGCCTCGGCGGCGGTTCGAGCGACGCGGCCGCCGCATTGCGCGCGCTCGCCGCCGCCAACGGCCTCGCG
>PLRT01000237.1 GCA_003164915.1 Hyphomicrobiales bacterium
ATCGCTTCGGCAAGACCACGAAACGTTGGAGATCGCAGCGGCGGACGATCTCCATCGTCCAGCATCCCGTGGCGGCGATCGTCTTCGCCATCTTCGGCCCCTGGTATCCGGCGTCGGCGAAGATGCGCTCGATGAAGGGAAAGCGGCGGCGCGTCTGCTGCAACAGATCGCGCGCCCCGTCGCGGTCTTGAATGTCGGCGGGCAACACGCTCACGCCGAGCAGGAGGCCGAGCGTGTCGACAAGGATATGACGCTTGCGGCCCGTGACCTTCTTGCCCGCATCGAAGCCTTGCGGATCGAGCGCAGCGCCCCTTTTTGAGCGGCCTTGGCGCTCTGCGAGTCGATGATCGCCGCCGTCGGGCTCGTCTCACGGCCGGCGGCCTCGCGTGTTGCGACATAGAGGGCGTCATGGATGCGCTCCAACGTGCCGTCCCAGTCCCACAGCGCGAAATAATGATGCGCCGTGCTCTTGGGCGGCAAATCCTTCGGCAACGCCTGCCACTGGCAGCCCGTCGCGAGCACATAAAAGATCGCGTTGAGAACTTCGCGCAGGTTCACGCCCCGCGGACGTCCGCCACGCCGCCCAGGCGGGATCATCGGCTCAACCAGCGCCCATTCCGCATCGCTCATGTCGCTTGGATAACGAAGGCCGCGCCGCGCGGCGGCGGCGATACGGTGTTCGGGCTTCCACATCGAGCGCTCCCATTCGAATCATGCGCCCGCTATGGAATCACATCCGATTCATCGGATTCAACAAGTTCTTGGATCGGCTCTAAGGCCGAGCGCTACCGTCGGCGCTTTCAAACTAGGCGAATCGGACGGGGTTCTGATGGAGGGCGTCAGGGTTCGTTGACGCGCCTCGTCTTCTGGTCCGCGAATGGCCGGATGATTTCACTTTAGCCATCATGGTCGTGCGGAAAGTCTTCGATGACGAAGTCGCGATTCACCGAGCGGCAGATCGCGTCGGCTCTACAGCAGGCGGATGAAGGCGCGGCAGTGGTCGAGGTCTGTCGGAATGCCGGAATCAGCGAAGCGACCTACTGTAATTGGCGCAACAAATACGGCGGTCTGTCGCCATCGGATATCAAACGGCTGAAGCAGCTCGAGGCAGAATACAGCAAGCTGAAACGGATCGTCGCCGACCTGGCGCTCGGCTAACGCGGTTGTTCAGGGCGCCGCTGCGCCAGAGCTGTCGCCGGTCGGCCGGAGCGTCGCCGCATCGGGCGCCGACGAAATGGCGGAGCTGTAATAGACGGCCGCAAACATCACGGATTCCGCGTCGCTTCGCCCGGTGAGAGCTCTTCGACGATGCGACCTTGTCGCGAGACAGCCGTCAGCGCCGCGGCGACCGAAGAGACGCGCGCGGCTCGGCGCGCTCTCCCCCGACGCCGGACTCGAGGGCAATCAGACCTCCAGCCATTCCTTGCGAACCGCCGAAGCCTGTTCGAGCTCCGCCGGCGTTCCTTCGTAGACGATCCTGCCGTGCCCCATCACATAGAGCCTCTTGCTGATCTTCAACGCGATCGTCAGCTTTTGCTCGACCAACAGGATGGCGACGCCACGCCCAGCGATTTCCACCAGGAACTCGCCGATATGCTCGACCATCTTCGGCGAGAGCCCCTCGGTCGGCTCGTCGATCATGATGAGGTCCGGGTCGCCCATCAGCGTCCGGCACACGGTCAACATCTGCTGTTCGCCGCCGGAAAGCACGCCGCCAGGCGTATCGGCGCGATCCTCCAGCTGCGGGAACATGCGGAACATGTCGTTCATCGTCCAGCGCCCAGCCGCCTTGCCGGACTTCTCGCCGAGCTGGAGATTCTGCCGGACCGTCAGCCCGGGAAAGATGTCGCGCGTCTCGGGCACGAAGCCGAGCCCCTTGCGCGCCGTCTGATGCGGTTTGATGCCCGCGATCTCCTCGCCTTTGAAGCGGATTGAGCCTCTGGGTGGCACGTTGCCCATGATCGCCTTGATCGTCGTCGACCGTCCGACGCCATTGCGGCCGAGCAGGCTGACGATCTCGCCCTCGCGGACATGAAAGCTGACGCCATGGAGGATGTGGCTCTTGCCGTAATAGGCGTGGAGGTCCTCAACTTCGAGCAATTGCGCGCTCATTGGTGGCTCGCCTGTCCGAGATAGGCTTCACGCACCTCGGCGTTCTCGCGGATGCGGTCGGGCGTGTCGGTCGCAATGATCTTGCCGTACACGAGAACGGAAATACGATCGGCGAGATTGAATACGACGCTCATGTCGTGCTCGACCATGACCAGCGTCTTGCCTTCGGTCACCTTGCGGATCAACGCCACGGCCTGTTCCGTTTCGCTGTTGTTCATCCCGGCCGTCGGCTCGTCGAGCATGATGACGTCGGCGCCACCGCCGATCGTGACGCCAATTTCCAGCGCACGCTGCTCGGCATAGGTCAGGACGCCCGCCGGCACGTCGCGGCGCCCGGTCAGGCCGATCTGCTCCATCAGCCATTGCGAGCGTTCGCGAACGTCGCGGAGCCCGTTGATCGACCGCCAGAACGCATATTTGTGGCCGAGCGACCACAGGGTGGCGCAGCGCAGATTCTCGTAGACCGACAATTTCGGGAAGATGTTGGTGATCTGGAAGCTGCGCGACAGGCCGCGGCGATTGATCTCGAACGGCGGCAGGCCGGTGATGCGCTCGCCGTGCAGACTCACTTCGCCCGACGTCGGCCGGATGCGCCCGCTGGTGAGATGAAACAGCGTCGACTTTCCGGCGCCGTTCGGACCGATGATCGCGTGCCGCTCGCCGTTTTCGATGTCGAGCGAGACGCCGCGGATGATCGACATGGCGCCGAAGCTCTTGCGCAGATCGTGCAGGGAAAGAGCGGCGGTCATGCTGGTTCTCGCGAATGGAGCCGCTCGTTGACGGCGCCCCAGGCGTCGCCGACCCGCGGCCAGAGCAACCGAACCGCGGCGGCGCCGACGCCGAACAGCAGGAATGCGACAATCCAGGGCGGCGCCGTCGCTGCGTCGAGGCCGATGCCGAACAGACGCACAACCGAGCCTTCGCTCTGCACCAACTCGAACTGCCGGTTGGCCAGTTCGATCAGCATGATCGCGCCGAGCCCAGCCGCGACGAACCCTGGCGTCACGAGGGCGTAGGACGGCGCGAGCCGCCACAACTGTCCCCGCAGCGCCGCCTGCCGGTGCAGCTTGACCCAACCGACGACGCCGTCCGGCGCGTAAAGCACGACGCCGATGAACATGAGGCCGAAATAGAGCAGCCAGACGCTCGAAACGTCGGACAGGGTGATCTGCAGGTAGGTGACGATCACGGCGCCGACGATTGGCCCGGTGAATGAACTGACCCCGCCGATGTAGGCCATGAACAGCGCGAGGCTCGATTGCTGCGCCGCGAGTTGCTCCGAGTTCATGATTTCGAAGTTGATCGCTGCAAGTCCGCCGGCGATCCCGGCGAAAAAGCCGGCGAAGCAGAACGCGATCATGCGCAGCATGCGCGGCGAATAGCCGACGAATTCGACCCGCTCGGGGTTGTCGCGCACCGCGTTGCACATACGTCCGAAAGGCGTGCGGGTCAGCGCGTACATCGCGACGACGGAAAGGAGGCACCACGCCGCGATGAGATAATAGACCTCGATCTGGGGTCCGAATCGGTGCCCGAAGAAGGGCGCCAATGCGGAGCGATTGGTCGTGATCCCCTCCTCGCCGCCGAAAAACGTGCGCAAGATGAACGAACTCGACGATACGAGTTCGCCGACGCCAAGCGTAATCATGGAAAAGACGATCCCGGCCCGCTTGGTCGAAACGAGGCCGAACAGAAAGCCGAAGCCGAGCCCGGCCAGACCGCCAATGAGCGGAATCATCGGCACGGGCACGCCAAGCTTGGCGTGGATGACGGCGTTCATCGCGTGGATGGCGACGAACCCGCCAAGGCCAAAATAGACGGCGTGCCCGAACGAAAGCAGGCCCGTCTGCCCTAGCAACATATTGTAGGATAGGGCGTAAATGATCATCGTGCCCATGACGCTCATCATCGTCATCGCCGAGCCCGAGGCGAAGACATGCGGCGCCACCGCGAACAGCACGGCCAACGCCAGCCAAGGCGCGAGAAGACGCATGAAGGCAATCATGTTTCGCGGGTTCCCATCAGCCCGGTCGGCCGCACAATGAGCATGAGAACGAGCAGGACATAAGGAATGATCGGCGCGAGTTCNNAATATCCCGGCCAGCGAATAATTCATCGCCACGGCGAACGTCTGCACCAAGCCGATCAACAACGAGGCTGCGAAGGCGCCGCCGAGCGAACCCAGCCCCCCCACGACGATGACGACAAACAGGATCGGCCCGAGCGAGGCGGCCATGGAAGGTTGGGTGACCAGAGCCGGGCCGGCGATGACGCCCGCAAGCCCGGCGAGCGCCGCGCCCGCGCCGAACACCAGCATGAAAATTCTCGGCACGTCGTGGCCGAGCATGGCGACCATGTCGGGATGGGTCAGCGCAGCTTGGATGATGATGCCGATGCGCGTGCGCGTCAGCCCGACGAGGAGTGCGGCGAACATCGCCACCGCCGTCAGCAGCATGAACATGCGATAGGCCGGATAGGTCGTGTCGAACAGGCGAAACGCGACGAAGTCGAGCGAAGGCGGAACGCTGTAATTGACCGGCAGGTTTCCCCAGAAAATCCGCACGAGTTCTTCGATGACGAACGCCAGCCCGAAGGTGAACAGCAGTTCGGAAACGTGGCCGAGGCGGTGCAGGCGACGCAGGCCGTAGCGCTCGACGAGCGCTCCGACCCCGCCGACGGCCAGCGGCGCGACAATGAACCC
Source organism: Hyphomicrobiales bacterium (assembly GCA_003164915.1). Taxonomy (GTDB): domain Bacteria; phylum Pseudomonadota; class Alphaproteobacteria; order Rhizobiales; family Beijerinckiaceae; genus Roseiarcus. The sequence goes on from PLRT01000237.1 coordinate 4,814, forward strand.
GGGCCAGAAGCCGATCCGGCGGCTGATCTCGAAGCCGAAATAGGCGCCCAGCATGTAGAAGCTCGCGTGAGCGAAATTGAGCACGCCCATCATGCTGAAGATCAGCGTCAGGCCGCTCGCCATCATGAACAGCAGCATGCCGTAGAGCACGCCGTTCAGGGTCGAGAACGTGATAAGTTGCAGCATCGGAGGCCCAAATCGCGCGAAGGGGCGGCAGGCGTTTGCCCGCCGCCCTGATTTCCCCTTTACGGACGCTCCATCTTGCAGGTCGTCGGCAGGACCGTGTCGGCCGCTTCGACGGCGCCGATGGTCTTCCAGCCCCAGCCCGTCCCTTCTTCGTCGAACTTGGCGCCCGGATCGAGCGGGCCGAAGCTGCCGATGGACAGGTTCGTGAAGAACTGGTGATCGTCTTTCCGCATCCACGCGTCTCCGCCGTCGAAAGCTTCGGTCTTCATGCCTTCGAGCTGCGCGGCGATAGACTTCGCGTCATCGGCCTTGGCCAGGGTGATCGCTTTGGCAAGCGTACGCATTTCATTGACGGCGCGCGGATACCAGACGCTCATGCCCTCCTTGGCGCGGAAGGCAGTTTCGAATTTTTGCGCCGCCTCGGGAGCCGAATTCGGGAAGCCTTCCTGGACCTCGAAAACACGATTTGCCAACCCGGTCTGCTTGATCGCCAGCGGGCCGCCGACGGCGCTCGCGTAGTAGGTGTACCAGTCGGTTTGCAGCCCCGCGTCCGCCGCCGCCTTGAGCAGCAGCGTCATGTCCTGACCCCAATTGCCGGTGATCACGCTGTCCGCGCCCGAAGCCTTGATCTTGGCGATATAGGGAGAGAAATCGGTGACCTTCAGCAACGGAACCAGCTCGTCGCCGACGATCTGGATGTCGGGACGCTTCTCTCCGAGCATCGCCCGGGCTGCGACGTGCACGGCCTGACCGAAGGAATAGTCCTGGTTGATCAGGTAGACGTTCTTGATGTTCGGCCGACCCTTCATGAAGTTGGTCATCGCCGCCATCAGCATGTTGACGTCGGCCTCATAGCGAAAGTGCCAGTAGGAGCACTTGTCGTTGGTCATCGCCGGATCGATGGCGCCGTAGTTGAGGTAGAGGATTTCGTTGCCGGGATTGCGTTGGTCGAACTTCGTCACCCAGTCTTCCAGCGCGATGCCGACGGCGGAACCGTCGCCCTGGGTGATGATGTGGATGCCGTCGTCGGCGGCCTTCTGCGCCTGAATCAGGGTTTCCTGCGGGTTGCCCTTGTTATCGAGCGGGACAATCTGGACCTTCTTGCCGTTCAGCCCCCCGGCCGCATTGATTTCATCGGCCAGGAAGTTGAAAGTCTTCAGGCCGCCTTCGCCGGTCGAGGCGCCGCCGCCCGACAACGGATCGATGTAGCCGATCTTGATCGTGTCCTGCGCCAGCGCGGGCGCCGCCGAAAGGCACAACGCCAGCGCGCAGCCAGCCAATCCAGATTTCACCACTTTGCGTTCCTCCCTCAGGCCGAGCGAACCTTGGCGCTGCAAGCCACTGGGCTTTAGGCGACGGTCCGACTAGCCGCCAATAAGCGCAGGGTGGGAGGCCAAATTGAATGTGAGTAGCGGCCACACAATCGGAAATGAAATGTGGCGTGCGCACATAAGGTGCGGGCGCATTCCCGGTTCTGCTGCAAAATTGCGCAGGCGACGTCGCATCAGAAACGGCGGTTCCTTTGTCGCGCGGGTTGCGGGCAGAAGCGCTGATCGGGGCAATCCAGCGGATCGAATCGGCCGACACGATTGCGCGGACCGCGAGTCTAGAACGCCAAGCTGTGATCTTTGGCGTATCGCTCCAACAAGCCGTCGAAACGGCCCAGGTCGCTGAAGTCGTTCACCCCGCGCCGATTCTGCGCTTCCGTGACGAGCTCGACGATCTTGTCGTTGAACGGAGTCGCGACGCCGCATTCTCTGCCGTACTCGCAGATGACGCCGTTGATGTAATTGATTTCGCAGTCGCGGCCCTTTTCGAGATCCTGCAACATGCTGGCTCTCAGTTTTACGTGCTGTCCCCAGATCTTCCGGTAAAGAGGCATCTTCGATGGAATATCGGCGGCGCTGTTCAGTTCAAAAAACTCCAGATCCTCGCCCTGCATCTCCACCAGCCGAACGCCGCGAGCGTGCGCCACGGCAATGCATTCGTTTGCTACGAACGCCAGGCACGTCATGGCCTTGGGATTATCGAGAACGTCGCCGAAGGTGCAGCCGAGCGCCGCGGACATGCCGCTGAAGGTCGCGTTCATCAGGATTTTGGTGAACTTGATCCCCATAAGGTTGTCGCGAATCTCCGTCCTGCCGACACATTCGAGATATTCTCTGGCTGTGTCGAGACGCGGACGAACGACGCCGTCGATCTCGCCGATTTCGAAGGCGAACTTTTCGACGGCCGCGTAGCTGGAGGTGAGCGAGGACACGCCGGGCCTCAGCCAAGTGGCGCCGAAGCCGACTGCGCCGCCGATCGTGCGATCGCGCCCGACGATCGAAGCCACCGAATCTTCTGGGATGCCGTTCTGGAGCGTGCAGACGACGCTGTCGCGCCCGAGATGCGGCAGAAGCTGTGGCAGGACGACGCCGTTGTTGGTCTGCTTCGTCAGCAAAAACACAAGATCGTATTGCCCGCTCATCTGATCGGGGGTGTACGCCGATACGGGGACGTTGACATCGATTGTGCCCGCAATGGTTGCGCCGGACGAATTCAGCGCGTCGACGTTGTCCTGGTAAGAATCGAACAAATCTATCGGCTTGCCGCCTTTGGTGATCAACGCGCCGATGATTGTGCCGAGGGAACCGATGCCGACAATTGCCGCCCTCACAATGGATCTCCTTTCCTNNCAAAGCGAAAGGCTGCAGCCTCGAGCGGAAATCGTGCACGACGGCGGCGGACAGGCGCCCGCCGCCGCAGCTTCCATGTTTACGGACGATCCATCTTGCAGGTGGTCGGCAGAACCGTGTCGGCCGCTTTGACGGTTCCGACGGTCTTCCATCCCCAGCCCGTCCCTTCTTCGTCGAACTTGGCGCCCGGATCGAGCGGGCCGAAGCTGCCGATATAGAGATTCGAGAAAAACTGATGATCGTCCTTGCGCATCCAAGCGTCGCCGCCGTCGAAAGCCTCGACCTTGATGCCCTCGAGATGCGCGGCGATGGACTTCGCGTCGTCAGCCTTGGCGAGATCGATCGCTTTGGCGAGCGTATGCATGACATTGACGACTTTCGGATACCAGAGGCCCATTCCCTCCTTGGCGCGGAACGCCGTCTCGAATGTCTGCGCTTCCGCGGGGGCCGAATTGGCGAAGCCTTCTCCGACCACGAAAACGCGATGCGCCAACCCGGTCTGCTTGATCGCCGTCGGGCCGCCGACGAGGCTCGCGTAGTAGGTGTACCAGTCGGTCTCCAGCCCGGCGTCAGCCGCCGACTTGAGGAGGAGCGAAAGATCCTGACCCCAATTGCCGGTGATCACGCTGTCCGCGCCGGACGCCTTGATCTTGGCGATATAGGGAGAGAAATCGGTGACCTTCAGCAACGGAACCAGTTCGTCGCCGACGATCTGGACGTCGGGGCGCTTCTCCTTGAGCATCGTGCGCGCCTGGGCGGCCACGGCCTGACCGAAGGAATAGTCCTGGTTGATCAGGTAGACTTTCTTGATGTTCGGCCGGCTCATCATGAAAGTCGTCAACGCCGCCATCCTCATGTCGACGCTGGCGTCAAAACGAAAGTGCCAGTAGGAGCACTTGTCGTTGGTCATGACGGGATCGATGGCGCCGTAATTGAGGTAGAGGATTTCCTTGCCGGGATTGCGTTGGTCGAACTTCGTCACCCAGTCTTCCAATGCGATGCCGTTCGAGGAGCCGTTGCCTTGCACGACGATGCGGATGCCTTGATCGGCGGCCTTCTGCGCCTGAATCAGGGTTTCCTGCGGATTGCCCTTGTTATCGAGNNGCCGCCTTCGCCGACGGAGGCGCCGCCGCCCGACAACGGATCAATGTAACCGATCTTGATTGAATCCTGCGCCAAGGCGGGCGCCGCGGACAGGCCTAAGGCCAGCGCAATGACGACTATTCCAGATTTCATCGCTTCCTCCCCATTGGTCTGGCGGACCGTTGCGTCGGAGCCGCGAAGCTCGCCAGCCGGTCTCGCCAATCCCGCTGCCGCCCGCCGTCAAAAGCGCGTGAAGATTGCCCACGTCGATTTCGGACACGGAAACTGGATCGTCCAGTACGCGCAGGAGAGGAGCTCAAACTGAATGTGAATAGTCACCATGCAATCATAATTTAAATGTGGCACGTGCACATAAAACATCAGCAAGCGCTCAATTCGGCGCAAACTCGCTGGGCGAGGCGTCACCAACGGCGGATTTGAGAGCGACGATCTCCACGCGTGCCAGTCGGCCCCTTTGGGCCCCGACTTATAACCAGTCGTTGGTGGCGGCTGCGATGCAGACCGCAGCGAGAAAGGTGACCGGTATGGCCAGGCGGCATCTGATTTCGGCAGCGGCTGTGGGCGGAGCGGGGGGGTGGGTTGTCGCACGAGCCATGAAAAAGCCCGTCAGGCCAGAGCTAGCACTCTGATCTAACGGGCTTAATTTGGTTGCGGGGACAGGATTTGAACCTGTGACCTTCAGGTTATGAGCCTGACGAGCTACCGGGCTGCTCCACCCCGCGTCAGGGGAAGCGGGCAGTCGGGGGTGGGCAAAGGGCAGTCGGGAAGAAAGAGTTTGGCGACTGCCTATTGCCGACTGCCGATTGCCGACTTGCCCTTTGGAAAGGTCTGACGGATTGCAAAGAGGAAGCGAACGTTCTTGGCGGGCCTGGCGACGACCTACTCTCCCGTGTCTTGAGACAAAGTACCATTGGCGCGGAGGCGTTTGACGGCCGAGTTCGGGATGGGATCGGGTCTGGTCGCCTCGCCGAGGGCCACCAGGCCGGCGAAGAACGTTGGCTGAAGCAAAACTGGATTTTCGTTTTGATGAGTTCATCGCGCTTTGGCGACGAGAGCGATCAAGCCGAACGAGCGATTAGTACCGGTCAGCTGCACGCATTGCTGCGCGTCCACATCCGGCCTATCGACGTGGTCGTCTTCCACGGCTCTTCAGGGAGAACTGGTTTTGAGGCTGGTTTCCCGCTTAGATGCCTTCAGCGGTTATCCATTCCGTATATAGCTACCCTGCACCGCGGCTGGCGCCACGACAGGTCCACCAGAGATACGTTCACCCCGGTCCTCTCGTACTAGGGGCAAATCCTCTCAATTCTCCAACACCCACGGCAGATAGGGACCAAACTGTCTCACGACGTTTTGAACCCAGCTCACGTACCACTTTAATCGGCGAACAGCCGAACCCTTGGGACCTTCTCCAGCCCCAGGATGTGATGAGCCGACATCGAGGTGCCAAACACTCCCGTCGATATGGACTCTTGGGGAGTATCAGCCTGTTATCCCCGGCGTACCTTTTATCCGTTGAGCGA
>PLRT01000241.1 GCA_003164915.1 Hyphomicrobiales bacterium
TGACCGAGGTGTTGAAAGCGAGATCCGACGGCACGCCGGGGAACTGCTGCGGATTGAGCGGCAGCACGCCCTGCAACCGTTGCAGCGCGTAGAGCGATAGGAAGCCGACGATCGAGAAGGCGATCATCGCGATCGCATAGACGAGCCAAGTCTGCTCGCGCGTCTCGTCGACGCCGGCGAGGCGATAGAAGCCGCGCTCGACGGGCCCCAGCACTGGCGAGAGGAAGTTCTTTTCGCCCGAATAGACGCCCGCAATGAGGCCGCTCAACGGTATGGCGGTTGCGAGCACGAGCGCGAGGACGATCGCGATTTGCGACCAGCCGACGAGGGTCATGGCGTCACCTTCAAGTTCGGAATTCTCTGAAAGGTCAGAATTTCTCGGGGCGAATCAGCGTGTACAGGAGGTAGACCCCGAGACTGATTCCAACGATCAAGCCGATGATGGGCTCGGTCATGGCGATTCTCCTTACAATCGATCGCAGGCAACGGCGTAAAGGCCCATCAGGGCGAAGAAAAGTACCCCAACTACCAAATAGACAACGTCAGCCATGGCGCAGCGCCTCCAATTTGACGGCCGGTTTTTGCACTACATCGGCGCAAGGAAGCCATTCTGGACTCGGCCTCTCGGCATAAGGAAAACGTAAAGGCGGCGCTTGCGCGCCAGGCGGGTGGGGTGGCGGCCTACCGCGATGTCCTCGCCGTCCTCGGGTGCGCCGATTCCCCGCGTGATTGCCAAGCCTTGCATGCGTTCGTTCATACCTTGCGCGGCAAGTTCGAGTCCGATCCGCAGCGCCCCGCGCTGATGGTGAACGAGGCTCGAGTCGGCTACCGCCTCGCCGCCGAACCCGGCGGTCCAGGACGTCCCGCGGCGGGCGAGCAAGCGACGGAAGGAGGCGGCGGCGTTTCGCCGTGATCTTCGCGCCCCGCTACAGGATTACCGAGACCGCAACATCTTCGGCTTCGTCCACCGTGGAGCCCTTTACTTCCCCCTTATGGGCGCAGCCAATGTTCGGCATGGAACCTTTGCGGCGTCTTGGCGCAGTGTTTCCGCCGCAGCGAGCGAAGCTCGCCGCATGGAGAAAAGATCGTGCGGAGCGCTTCCCGGTTGTGGGCTGCGCGGAAAATGCGGTTCGTTGACGCCGACTGGCGGCCCGGCGCTTCGAACTGTTCACGATCTCCAAACTGGGCGCAGGTTCCCTCGCGATCGCAGTTCGATCGGCCAACTCCGCCGCGGACCGTCGCGCCCATCGCTGATGGAGAGTTCTTTGTTCGACGCCAATTTCGAGAATAGCGAAATCCCTCCAGAACCCCTCAGCTTTGTGCTCGGCCGCGATCATGGCGGCCACTGGATCGTTCAGGAAGCCAATGGCCTTTGCGGGGGGCTATTCGCCAGCGAAGACGCCGCAATCTCCTACGCCAAGTCCGAGAGCGCCGGCCGCGGAACCGTCATCCGCTTCATTCCTGATCCCATTGAATTGCACTGTTCGTCCTGATCGCCGCCGCGCGCTGCGGTCTTCGACATGCATCCCGGAATGAGGGAAGCTCGAGCGATGGAGGTTCAACCCTCTGCAAACCGGATTCTCCCGACTCGCGTGGCGAGCGGAGGGAAGGATCGTCAGCCCGCAGCGCTTGAGACGCGACGCGTGGCGCGCCAAACGGTCCATGCGCCCAAGCGCGGAGGATGAACAGACGTCGCGCAGTTGGATCAAGTCCACGCTCGACGAGATTGTCGATGAGCGCCTGCACGGTCGTCGTATTTTCGGTCGCGCCCTCGACGAGGCCGAGCGGATGTTTGTCGCCATTCGCATCGACGCCAATCGCCGCGACGAGAAGCATGTCCTCATCCATGTGAATGCCGTCGCTCTGGATCGCTAGCAGATCGAGATCGTCGAGCCGGCTTTCCATCCACGCCTTCATGCGCGCCGCCGACAGCGCCACGAAGCGGCGAGAGGTCGCCGATTTCGACAGCCCCGCTCCGTCGGGCGCTGGAACGTCTCCCTCGGGCAACCGGACCGAACGCTTGAAACGGCGCGTCGAGACGTTGATCATCATCCGGTTCATCGCCCATTTGCCGAGCGAGTCCTCGCTGACGGCGCTCTCCCAGCTCGGCAATACGCGCTCGGCCCCGTCGAGCCCGCGAACCCGCGGGCGCTTGCCGCCGTGAAAGCCGATCCTGCCTTTGGTCCGCCCCCAGCGGTGCGCCTGGCGCCGCTCGCCCCGCCCGTGGCGCCCGCCACAGGCCGCCGTCGCATCCTGCTCCAGCATCTCGCTCAGCGTCTAGAGCCCGGCGGCAAGGCAAAAGCGTTCAAAGCTCGCCGACATGCTCGCCAGCGCCACATCCCCACGGATTTCGACGCCGCAGACGACGATCATTTATGAGATGCGTACGCAAACCCTCAACGTTCCACATTGAAAACTTATAGTCGCCCAACGTAGACTCGTCTGGCTGGTCTGCGTGCGTAGCGCCCCGCGTTGCCGCTGTGTGTCGTTCATCAAAGACCGCGAAAGTTAGGGGCTAACATGACCCGCTTTGCTTCGGCCTTGATCGAGCGATCGCAATTCGAAGCCTTTCTGATTGCGCCGATCGGCCTTCAACAAAACGGAATGCTGCTCAGTGTTCTGTTGGCCTTGGCGCGATTGGACATCGATCCTTGGCGCGAGGCTGCGAGTTTGGCCGAGATGTCGACCGAGGCGGCGACTGAGAGAATGCGTTTGCTGATTGCGGCGCTGCCTGAAGAGACATCGGCTCGCTCGAACGCCGATGAGATTGCCGCTCGACTGATCGCGCTCCTGCCGCCGCGCCAAGTCATCTCTAGACCGATGTCCAGCAAGATTACGGCCGGCAGCACGGGTGTGCTGGCCAATTACCGGGTTATCGTTTTCTTGATTCTGATGGCGCTCTTGCTCGTTCCGCAATTCCTGATGAGAAGCGCTCAACAGCCGACTCAGGGCGGCGGCGTTCACGGTTCGACTCCCGGCACAGTTCCAGCGCCGAACTCGCCCCAATAAGACTGGGTCTATTTCCACCTTGTCGGCGCGGGAACCAGGTCTCAGATTCCGACCAACGATAGAAGTCATGCAAGTCAGTCGTAGCCATAGACTTGAGGGCGCCCGCTGCCATTATTTGATCGGCCGCATCAAGGCCTGCGCCATTTGGCGCGCCGCGGGCGAGGACGATCGTCTGGCGGCGCTTCAAGCGCTGATTCGCGAAGCGGAGGACTATGGCGCCGACGCGATCATCGGCCTCGATTTTGAAATCGACGGCGTCAGTTGCGCCGACATCGGCGGCGCTCCGTTGCAGCGCGTCGCCGCCACCGGCATTGCGGTGAAGTTCGCTCAAGACGGCCTGATCGGCGGCGCGAGGCCGCTGCGTCAAGGCCCTTGATGCACAGATGTCGTTCGGCATGGGGTCCAACCGCCGATGGACGCGCCAACGCATTGAATTGGCCGTGATTGGCCGGGTCAAGTTCCCGATCCGATCCGCAGTCCAAGGCACGGCCGAATGTCTGCTATCGCGAAGTGACGGCCCGAAAGCAGTCCGAACGCTCTCGTGAAGAGTTTCGGACGCCGTCAGGCGTCGGAAAGTCGCCGAGGAATGAACCCGCGGTGTGCAGGACGCGGTTTATGGGGATTTGACGTTGTGGTTGTGCCGGGGTGGGTGGCCGCGAAGTGCGCGGGGCTGGAGCGGATGCGCGTCGCGAGAGCGTTTCCAGGCGATCACGGCCAATATCGAAGGCGATTGATTGGCGGCTTCGGCGATTCTGGCAGAGATTGGCGGCGCTGACGACTTGAGCGGGACCATCGGCGCGCGGATTGTCGATTGCCGAAGCTGCATCGCGACGGCATGGCGTGGGAATGAAGCGCGCCGGGTCACGACGGCGCCCCGGTTGCTGCGGGACGGCGTGGCGGCGCCCTGGGTTGCGCCCACCGTTCGAACGTTTCGATGATGCGCATGCGCCCGCCGCAGCAAGGACAGGGCGGGAGCTGATCAGGCGGCTCCGCGGCCTCGACCGGTTCTGGCGGCGACGTCGGCGTGGCCAGCAGTTCGCGTATGCGGGCGATGTTGGCCTTGCGTGTGGCGCTGGCGAACAATCCGTAATGGCGAATGCGGTGGAAGCCGCGTGGCAGAACATGCAGTAGGAAGCGGCGCATGAACTCGTGGGCGTCGAGCGTCATGACCTGCTGGCGCTGCGGGCCGCTGCGACGATAATCCTTGTAGCGGAAGGTCAC
>PLRT01000091.1 GCA_003164915.1 Hyphomicrobiales bacterium
TGCTGGCCGACGCCGACGCGGCGCTCGCGGCGTTGCGCGCGCTCCCGCCGGACGCGCCGCTGGCCGCGTTCGTCGTCGCCCATCGCGCCGCGCTCGAAGCGTTGAGCGCCACGGACGCCGACTGGCGCGACGCGCCAGGCGGAGAGGCGCTGGAGAGCTTGCTGGAGGACTGGGCGGCGGAGGCCGACCCCGGCTTCCGCTGCTCGCTCGCCGATTACGCGGCTTTGTTCGACGCCGTGGCCGCGGTCGAGCGCGCGCCGCCGACCCGCGCTTCCCATCCGCGGCTGCAGATCCTCGGCCTGCTCGAAGCGCGGCTGTTGAGCTTCGACTTCGCGCTGCTCGCCGGGCTCGACGAAACCGTATGGCCGCCGGCCGCCGCAACCGACGCCTTTCTCAACCGCTCGATGCGCACGTCCCTCGGCCTTTCGCCGCCGGAGCGGCGCATCGGCCAGACCGCGCACGATTTCGTCGCCGCGCTCGGCGCGCCACAGGCGATCGTCAGCCGCGCGCTGAAGCGCGGCGGCGCGCCGACCGTCGCCTCGCGCTTCCTCCAACGCATCGAAGCCGTCGCCGGCGCGGCGGCGACCAACGCGGCCAAGACGCGCGGCGCACGTTACCTCGCGCTCGCCGCGTCGCTCGACCGGCCTGCCGCGTATCGTCCCAAGCCTCGTCCCGAGCCGAGACCGCCGCTCGCCCTGCGCCCTTCCCGACTGAGCGTGACGCGCGTCGAAACCCTGCGCCGCGACCCCTATGCGATCTACGCCGAACAGATTCTCGGGCTGCAGCCGCTCGAGCCGATCGGCCCGGTGATCGGCGCGCGCGAGATCGGCGAGCTGTGGCACGCGGCGTTGCAAGCCTATGGCGAAGCCTATGACGAACGCGCCCCGCCGGCCGAGATGCGGCGGCGGCTCATCGCCTTCGCCGAACGTCATTTCGCAGCGCCGCTCGCCGACCCCAGCTTCCGCGCCTTGCGTTGGCCGCGTATCGTCGCCGGCTGCGAGGCGTTTCTCGCCTTCGACGCTGTGCGGCGCGCCGGCGCCGAACGCGTTCTCGTCGAGCGTACGGGCCGCTTCGCGTTCGCGCGCACCGACGGCGCGCCGTTTGCGCTGACGGCGCGCGCCGACCGCATCGAACTGCTGAAGGACGGCGGCGCGGCGCTGATCGACTACAAGACGGGCGCGCCGCCGGGCAGGCGCGAGGTCGAAGTCGGCTTCGCACCGCAACTGACCCTGGAGGCCGCCATGCTGGCGAACGGCGCGTTCACTGGCGCGCCGGGCGTCGAGACGCGGGAGGCGCTCTACTTCAAGCTCGGCGGCGCCGACGGCGGCGAGACCCGGCGCCTCAATTTCGATGACTTCGCCGCTCTGGCGGCGCAGCACTTCGACGGTCTCAAGGCTCTGCTCGACCAGTTTGCCGATCTGGCGACGCCTTATCTCCCGCGGCTCTTCCCCAAATTCGCCAAGCGGCCGGGCGACTACGACCATCTCGCGCGGGTCAAGGAATGGTCGGCCACCGCCGGCCAAGCCGACGGCGGCGACGGGGACGAGGCGTGAGCGACGAGCGCCCCGACATCCTCGGCCGCGTCGAGCGGCTCCAGGCGCAGGCCTCCGATCCCGAGACCTCCGCCTGGGTGTCGGCCAACGCGGGCTCGGGTAAGACGCATGTGCTGACCCAGCGCGTGCTGCGGCTGCTGCTCGCCGGCGCGGCGCCCTCGGGCCTGCTCTGCCTCACCTTCACCAAGACCGCCGCCGCGAACATGGCGGCGCGGGTGTTCGAGACGCTCGCCTCGTGGACCGCGCTCGACGACGCGGCGCTCGCCGAAGCGATCGTCAAGCTCGGCGCGCCGAAGCCCGACGCGCCCAGGCTCGCATTCGCCCGCCGCCTGTTCGCGCGCGCGATCGAGACCCCCGGCGGCCTGAAGATCCAGACCATCCACGCATTCTGCGAACGCCTGCTGCATCTCTTCCCATTCGAGGCCAATGTCCCGGCGAGCTTCGCGGTCGCCGATGACCGCGAGGCGGCGGCGCTGATCGCCGAAGCGCGCGCGCTCGCCTTCGCCCTCGATCTCGCGGCGCCCGAGCGCGCGGCGGACGTCGACCGGATCGCGCGCGAAGCCGGCGCCGAGGGCTTCGAGGAATTGCTCGCCGCGACGCTGGCGCGCCGCGCCGACTTCGAGGAGATCGGCGACGCCGACGCCTACGCCGACAAGCTGCGCCGCGCGCTCGACCTCGGCGACGGCGAGACCGCGGCCGCGATCCACGCGCGCATGCTTCTGCTCCAGCCGCAATGGCGCGAATGGATCGACCTCCTCGGCGACGCGACCAAGACAGAACGCGACTTCTCGGCGAAACTTCGAGCGGCGCTCGCCGCCGACGACGACGACGCGCGGCTCGCCGCCTACCTCGACGCCTTCTTCACCAAGGACGGCAAGCCCCGCGGCGGCGGAAAACAGCGCCTCGTCACCGACGCGCTCGCCAAACGCGCGCCCGACCTGCAGACGCGCCTCGCCGCCGAACAGGACCGTTTAGTCGGGCTGCGCGACAAGCTGCGCGGCGTCGAGGCCTTCGAGCGCAGCGTTGCGCTTTACCACGTCAGCGAAGCCGTGCTGAGGCGCTACGCGGCGCTCAAGGGCGCGCGCGGCCGGCTCGACTTCGACGACCTCGTCGCCCGNNATCCTTTCCAGGCTCACTGAGGAATTCCTTGCCGGCTCTGGCTCTGGCGCCGGCGCCCGCGCCGGGCCCCGCACGATCTTCGCCGTCGGCGACGAGAAGCAATCGATCTTCTCCTTCCAGGGCGCCGCGCCGCATATGCTCGCCGCCATGCGCCGCCGGCTGGAAGTCAGTCATCGCGAGGCGAAGCTCGCCTTCGCCGCGACGCCGTTGTCGGTGTCGTTCCGCTCGGCGCCGGCCGTGCTCAAAGCGGTCGACGCGGTCTTCGCCGCCGAGCGCGCCTGGCGCGGCCTGACTTCCGACCAGGCGCCGCCGCCGCCCCATGAGGCCTTTCATCGCGACCTGCCCGGGGTGGTCGAAGTCTGGCCGCCGATCGGCGCGGAACAGTCGCCCGAGCGCGAGGACTGGCGCATGCCGCTCGACGAAGCGGGCGGCGCCGATCCGGCGATCGTCGCTGCGCGCCGCATCGCCGCAGCCATCGCGGCCTGGCTCGCACCAGACTCCGCCGAACGCGTCGTCTCCGACGGCAAGCGCCGGCGCATCCGCGCCGGCGACGTGATGATCCTGGTGCGCGCGCGCAACGCCTTCTTCGAGGCGATGATCCGCGCCTTGAAGGAAATCGACCTACCCACCGCCGGCGCCGACCGGCTGCTGCTGCCCGACTCGCTGGCGGCGATGGACCTCGTCGCCGCCGGCCGGGCGGCGCTCACCCCCGACGACGACCTGACGCTGGCGACCGCGCTGAAATCGCCGCTGATCGGGCTCGACGACGACGACCTGATCGCGCTCGCGCCTGGCCGGCCGGGTTCGCTCGACGCCGCGCTCACCGCCTCGGGCGCGCCGCACATCGCCGCCGCCCGCGCGCGGCTCGTCGCCTGGCGGAAGCGCGCGCGCGAACAGACGCCGTTCGCCTTCTACGCCGCGCTGCTCGGCGCCGAGGGCGGGCGGCGCGCCTTGCTCGAACGGCTGGGGCCCGAAGCCAACGACGCGATTGACGAATTCATGGCGCTGGCGCTCGCCCACGAGCGCGAGCAGGCCCCGTCGCTCGCCGCGTTCCTCGCCGAGATCGAAGCGGACGACGCCCCGATCAAGCGCGACATGGCGACCAAGAGCGACGGGGTGCGCGTGATGACCGTCCACGCGGCCAAAGGCCTCGAGGCCCCGATCGTCTTTCTCGCCGACGCCTGTTCGGTCGGCTATACGCGCCACACCGAGCGACTGATCGATCTGGGCGACCGCGAAGCCGGTTCGCCGCTGTTCGCCTGGGCGGCGCGCAAGGGCGACGATTCCGCGCGGCTCGGCGAAGCGCGCGCGCACATGAGCGAGGCCGCCGCGGGCGAGCATCGTCGCGTGCTCTATGTCGCGATGACCCGCGCCGCGCAAAGGCTGATCGTCGTCGGTCACCACGGCGTCAACGGACCGGCCGACGACAATTGGCGCGGCTTGATTCAATCCGGCCTCGGCGAACTGTTACAGGAAGCGCCGGCCGCGTGGGACGCGCGCGACACGATCGGACGATTCGGCGCGCCGCCGGGAGACGAAGCGCGCGACGAGGCGCCGCCGCCGCCTCCCGCCTGGGAGGAGCCGGACTGGCTGCGCCGTCACGCCGCGTCGGAAGCGCTGCCTGCGACGCTGAGCCCGTCGCGCGCCGCCGCGCCG
>PLRT01000062.1 GCA_003164915.1 Hyphomicrobiales bacterium
TCGTCACCGCCGACATGGGCCGCCATCCGGTCTATCTGTGGACGCTGCCGATGTTCCATTGCAACGGCTGGTGCTTCCCCTGGTCGATCAGCGTGAAGGCCGGCGTCCACGTCTGCCTGCGCCAGGTGCGCGCCAAGGCGATGTACGACCTCATCGCCGAGCACCGCGTCACGCATCTGTGCGGCGCGCCGATCGTCATGTCGGTGCTGCTCAACGCCCGCCCCGAGGAGAAGCGGCCGCTGCCGCATGTCGTGCGCTTCTTCACCGCCGCAGCGCCGCCGCCCGCAGCGGTGCTGGCGGCGATGCGCGAAGCGGGTTTCGAGGTGACGCATCTCTACGGCCTCACCGAAACCTACGGTCCGGCGGTGGTCAACGACTGGAAGGAGGCGTGGAACGCGCTCGACGCGCCCGCCCAGGCGGCGATGAAGTCGCGCCAGGGCGTGCGCTACCATGCGCTCGAGGCGCTCGACGTGATCGATCCGGAGACGATGCGCAGCGTCCCCGCCGACGGCGAGACGATGGGCGAGGTGATGTTCCGCGGCAACGTGGTGATGAAGGGCTACCTCAAGAACAAGAGCTCGACCGAGCGGGCCTTCGCCGGCGGCTGGTTCCATTCCGGCGACCTCGGCGTCAAGCATCCCGACGGCTACATCCAGCTCAAGGACCGCTCGAAGGACATCATCATCTCCGGCGGCGAGAACATCTCGTCGATCGAGGTCGAGGACGCCTTGTTCCAGCATCCGAGCGTCCAACTCGCCGCGGTGGTGGCGGCGCCCGACGAGAAATGGGGCGAGACGCCGTGCGCTTTCGTCGAGCTGAAGCCGGGCAGGAGCGCCACCGAAGCCGAGCTGATCGCCTGGTGCCGCGAGCGGCTCGCCCATTACAAATGCCCGAGCCAAGTCGTCTTCGCCGAGATCCCGAAGACGTCGACCGGCAAGGTGCAGAAGTTCGCCTTGCGCGCGCGGGCCCGCGCGGGCGCGACGCCATGACGACGGCGCGCAAGGCGTATTGGCCGCTCTACTGCCGCGCGGCGCTGGCGCGCGCGATCCGGCTCGCCTCGCGCCAGTTCCCGCGCGCCGGCGAGGACGAGGCGACGCGCATCCACGACGTGCGCAAGACGCTGAAGGGCGCGGCCGGCCTCGCGCGGCTGTTCGTCGATCTCGTCGGCGCGCCGGCCGAAGCGACGCTGGCGGCGATCAACGCGGCGCGGCGCAAGGTCGGGCGCGCGCGCGACCTCGACATCCTGCCCGGCGTGATCGCTTCGCTCGACCCGCCGGCCGACGCGCGCGACGCGCTCATCGCGGCGATCGCCAGGGAGCGCGAAGCCGAGCGGCGCGCCCATCACGATCTCGACGTCGCCGGTCTTTCCGCCGAGCTGCGCGCGCTGGCTGACGCGGTCGAGGCCTGGGATGTCGACGCGGCGGCGGCGCAGGCGCTGGCCGCTGCGCTGCGGCAGAGCTACCGTTCGGCGCGGCGGCGCGGCGAGGCGGCGCTGGCGAGCGGCGTCGCGCGCGAATTGCACGGCTTCCGGGTCAGGGTGGTCGACCTCGCCTATCAACTCGCGACGCTGGAGCCCGCCTGGCCGGCGATGATGCGCGCCACGACGCGCGAGCTGCAGCGCTTGCGCGCGGCCCTGGGCGATCACAACGACCTGACCGTGCTCGCCGAATTCGCCCTCACGCGCGTCGAGCTGACGCCCGAGCAGAAGGCGCTCGGCGCGGCGCTGATCGCCAGGAAGCGCCGGCCGCTGGAGCGCCGCGCCGCCCAGCTCTACGCCCGCCTGTTCGCCGAGCGGCCGTCGGCGTTCGAGCGGCGCATCGCCGCCTATCTCGAACACCCGCGCCGCAAGCCGCCGGCGCGGCGGCCGGCGCGACCCGCGCACGCCGCCGCAGCGCCGTCCGACGACGGAAGCGGCGCGCCTCACATGCCGTAGACGACGCGGTTGTTTTTGCGCCAGCGATTGAGCGCCTCTCCGGCTTGGCCGAGAAAGTCGGGATTCTGGCTGGCGACGAAGAGCCCGTCAGGGCCGCAGGTCACCCCGCCCTCAGCGACGCGAAGAAATCGCCAATTCGGATGCAGTTGCACGGACGCCCGCCGTCATTCTCAGCCGGACGGCCTATTAGAACAAAACACGAACATTTGGTCAAGCAAATGTCCGTCCCTCGACCGGGACTGGCAACGCCGAAACCGGCGTTCGCCCCCTACGGGTAACGCGCCTTGAGATCGGCGACGCGCTCGGCGTCGCGGTCGATGATGCAGGCGAGGCGCGGATCGCCGCCCTTGGCGCTCATGCCGGATTCGAACGGCGCGACGTCCTGGCATTCGACGTCGCGCCAGTTCACCCATTGGTCTTGCGACTCGCTGAGCGACCGTTTCCAGCGCGACTTCTGCGCGTTGAGCACGCCGGTGCGACCGTTCACGTTCTTCAGCGCCGCGTCGAGCGCGGCGGCGAGGTCGCGGTCGGCGCGATCGGCGGCGGCGCGCAAACAATCGGCGAGGTCGCGCGCGCCGATCTTGCCCGCGTCGCAGGCGACCTGTGAGGGCTTGAGATCCTCGGCGCGCGCGCCGGCCGCGGGTGCGGCGAGCGCGGCGACCAGGATGAAAAGGATTGGCAATCGCGAATCGTTCATCGGCGCATGGACCCCCGGCAATCGATCAGGGCGGGATCCGCCCCGAGCCTTCCCCTCCCGTTCAAATTGACGCCGCCGCCGGCGCGGCGCGCCTCTCTCCATAACCGCATGACCGCAGCCGGTCCATCGCCGCCGCTTTCGTGCGCCCGGAGCGTGTCGCGCGCGCGAACGTGGTCCCTCGTGCGCCGGCTTCGCTCTTACGGTCCGTCGGCGACCGGCAGCGCAGGCGCGCTTCGGCGCAGCAAGCCGTCCATCCGCTCCAGCGCGCGCGAGATGTCGACGCGCGAGGCGGCATACGACAATCGCAGATAACCCTCGCCGTAGATCCCGAAATCCGGTCCGCCGATCGTCGCGACGCCCGCCTCCTCGAGCAGCGCCGAAGCGAGCGCCTTGGCCTTCCAGCCGGTCTCGGAGATGTTGGGAAAGGCGTAGAAGGCGCCTTTCGGCGTCGCTGCGCTGACGCCCGGCAGCCTGTTGAGTCCTTCGACCACCAGGCGGCGGCGCGCGTCGAATTCGGCGACCATCGCCGTGACGGCGTGCTGCGGCCCGGTCAGCGCCGCCAGTCCGGCGAACTGCGCCGGCGCGTTGACGCAGGAATAGGAATTGACCGCGAATTTGCGCGCCGCCTCATAGAGCGCACGCGGCCAGACCGAGAAGCCGAGTCGCCAGCCGGTCATCGCGTAGGTCTTGGACCAGCCGTCGAGCAGGATCAGCCGGTCGCGGATCTCCGGATAGGCGAGCAGCGTCTGATGGCGATGATTGTCGTAGGTCATCTGCCCGTAGATCTCGTCGGACAGAATCGCGACCTCGGGAAAGCGCGCGAGCCCGGCGACCAGCTTGTCGATCGCGTCGCGCGGCGTGACGCCGCCGGTCGGGTTGGCGGGCGAGTTCAGGATGACGAGCCGCGTCTGCGGGGTGATCAGCGACAGCGTCTCCTCGGCCGAGAAGGCGAAGCCGTTGGCTTCGCGCATCGGGATCGGGACCGGGCGCGCGCCGGAAAACTCGATCATCGAGCGATAGATGGGAAAGCCGGGATCGGGATAGAGGATGTCGACCCCCGGCGCTCCGAACATCAGGATCGCCATATGCATCGTCACCTTGCCGCCGGGGACGATCAGAACGAGATCCGGCGAGACCTCGACGCCGGCGCGGCGAAAAAGGTCGGCGGCAACCGCCTCGCGCAGGGGCGCGATCCCGTTCGCCGGCGTGTAGCCGTGCTCGCCGTCGCGCAGCGCCTTGACCGCCGCCTCGACGATATGGGGCGCGGTTTTGAAATCGGGCTGTCCGATGCCGAGATTGACGATGTCGCGNNGGGCGATTCCCCCCTTATTATCGGACGCGAACGCCGTGAGCGACGACAGCGGCGGCGACGGCGCCCAAAAGCATGAACGCACCCAAAACGAACCAACTCGCGCGGTGCGCGAAATTCAGCGTCCAACCCAGATTCGTGCGCTTGGGCACCCATAAACGTGGATCGCTCTCGTCGAAATAAAATACGACAAATCGCCAAGGCGACTGGGTGGTCATCAGAGTTCCCCTGATCTGGCGGACCGATGGGTTGGCGTCGATTCACACGCGCAGCCGTCGAAGGGCGATTCGGGATTACGGGACGCGATACGAATTGGCGAGTTTCGCGCCCCGCAGGCGACGCCGCCCGATGCAGGCGATTCGCAACGGCGCTGCAAGCCTCGGATTGTCACCGCGCGGCCGGCTCTCCGTCCCCCGCGATCTCGGCCAGCCGCCTCTCCTCTTCCGGGGTCAACGGCGGGGGCGGCGGCGACGCGCGGCGGCGGGCGAGATAGACGCCGAACGCGCCGAGCGCGAGGGTCAGCGGCCCGCTCAGCCACAGTAGCGCGGTCGACAGCTCGAACGGCGGTTTCAGCAGGATGAAATCGCCGTAGCGCGAGACGAGGAAGGCGCGCACCTGCGCGTTGCTCTCGCCCTCGCCGATGCGCTCGCGGATCAGCAGGCGGATGTCGCGCGCCAGCGGCGCGTCGGAATCGTCGATCGACTGGTTCTGGCAGACGAGGCAGCGCAACTCCTCCGACAGCGTCCGCGCGCGCGCCTCCAGCGCGGGGTCCTTCATCACCTCGTCGGGCTGCACCGCGCCGGCGACGGAGGCCAGCAGGACGAAGGCGAAGACGAGCGGCGCGGCCAATCGCTTCATCTCAGCCCGCTCCCCGCGCCGCCGCCGCAGCCGACGATCGCGCCGGCGCCGGCGCGCCGAACCGCAGCCGCCGGTCGGCGAGCGACAGCGCGCCGCCGAGCGCCATGGCCATCGCGCCGAGCCAGATCAGCGTCACCAGCGGCTTCCAGTAGAGCCGCGCCGCCACCGCGCCGTCGTCGTTCGGGTCGCCGATCGCGACATAGACCTGGCCGAGGTCGAGGGTGACGATGCCCGCCTGGGTGGTCGACATTTCCCGCGCCGCGAACGCGCGGCGCGCCGGCTCGACGGTGGCGACGAACGCGCCGTCCTTGCGGATCGTCATCGTCGCGAAGGTCTCGCGATAGTTGGGGCCGGCGCGATTCGAGATCGCATCGAGCGTGATCTGATAGGGCCCGACCGACTGGGTCGCGCCGGCCTTCATCATCGCGATCGTCTCGGCGCCGAAGCCGACCGAAGCGAGGCCGAGCAGCGCGAGGCCGGCGCCGAAATGGGCGAGCGCCCCGCCCCAGAACGACAGCGGCAGACCGGCGAGGCGCGACAGCATGACGCCGATCGAGGCGCCGCGCCGCCAGGCTCGCGAAACGACCTCGGAGAGCGTGCCGAGCATGAGGAAAACGGCGAGCGCGGCGGCGATCGGCGCCAGCGTGGGCCCACGATGGGCGAAAGCGACGAGCGCGACCAGCACCACAATTCCGCCGGCGAAGGCGACCGTGAGCCTTTGCGCAACGCCCAGCAGATCGCCGCGCTTCCAGGCGAGCGAGAAGCCGAACGGCGTGACGAAGGCGATCGCCATCAGCAGCGCCCCGGCAGTGAGGTTGAAGAACGGCGCGCCGACCGTGATCTTCTCGCCGGTCAGCTGCTCGAGCGCGAGCGGATAGAGCGTGCCGAAGAAGACGATCGCGCAGACGGTGGTCAGCAGCAGGTTGTTGAGCACCAGCGCGCCCTCGCGCGAGATCGGCGCGAACAGCCCGCCCTGTTTGAGCATCGGCGCGCGCCAGGCGAACAACGCCAGCGGGCCGGCGATGAACACGCCGAGGATCAGCAGGATGAACACGCCGCGGCGCGGATCGCTGGCGAAGGCGTGGACGCTGGTCAGCACGCCCGAGCGGACGAGGAAGGTGCCCAGCAGCGAGAACGAGAAGGCGAGGATGGCGAGGAAGATCGTCCACACCTTCAGCGCGTCGCGTTTCTCCATCACCGCCGCCGAGTGGACGAAGGCGGTTCCGGCGAGCCACGGCATCAGCGAAGCGTTCTCGACCGGGTCCCAAAACCAGAATCCGCCCCAGCCGAGCGTGTAGTAGGCCCAGTAGGAGCCGACCGCGATGCCGAGGGTGAGGAAGCTCCAGGCGATCAGCGCGAACGGCCGCACGTAGCGCGCCCAGGCGGCGTCGATGCGGCCCTCGATCAGCGCCGCGGCGGCGAAGGAGAAGACGATCGAGAAGCCGACATAGCCGAGATAGAGCAGCGGCGGATGGATCGCCAGGCCGGGATCCTGGAGGATCGGGTTGAGGTCCTGGCCCTCGAACGGCGCCGGCGACAGGCGCTCGAACGGGTTCGAGGTCAGCAGGATGAAGGCGAGGAAGGCGGCGCCGATCATCCCCTGCACCGCCAGCGCGTCGGCGCGCAGTTTCTGCGGCAGCGAACGGCCGAACACGGCGACGCCGGCGCCGAACACCGACAGGATCAGCGACCACAACAGCATCGAGCCTTCGTGATTGCCCCACACGCCGGAGAACTTGTAGATCGCCGGCGCGGCGCTGTGCGAGTTCTCGGCGACGTTGAGCACCGAGAAGTCGGAGGCGAGGTGCGCCCAGGCGAGCGCGGCGAAGGCGAGCGCGACCAGGACGAACTGGCCGAGCGCGGCGCTGGCGCCCACCCCCATCAGCGCCGCGTCGCCGCGTCGCGCGCCGTAGAGCGGCGCGCTCGCCTGAACGAGCGACAGCGCGAACGCGAGGATGAGAGCGAAATGGCCGGCTTCGACGATCATGGCTTGACTGCGCCTTCCTGCCAGCGGCCTTCGCGCTTCAACTGCTCGACGACTTCGCGCGGCATGTAGCGCTCGTCGTGCTTGGCGAGGATCGACTCGGCGGTGAGCCGGTCGCCCGCCGCCAACGCGCCTTCGACGACCACCCCCTGCCCTTCGCGAAAGAGATCGGGGACGTTGGCGAAGCAGGCGGCGGCGCAATCGACGCCGACGCGCTTTGCGCCGTCGGTGACGACGAAGGTCATCGCGTCGGGGCCGCGCTTGACCGATCCCGTTTCGACCAGCCCGCCGAGCCTGAGCCGCGTGCCGGGTTCGAGCGCCTTGGCGACGACCTCGCTCGGCGTGAGGAACAGCGCGATGCTGTCGCCCATCGCATAGAGCCCCAGGCCGACCGCGACGCCGACGACGACGAGGGCGACGCCGATCAGCGTCAGTCTGCGGCCCTTGCGCGTCACGTCAGCCTCCGATCCCGAGTTCGTGCGCCAGCCCGTCGAGCTGCTGGGCGGCGGCGGCGTCGCCGGCGAGCGCCCTGCGCGCCGAAGCGAGCGCGTCCTTNNCGGCGTCGCCGCCGCTGGTCGCCAGGCGATTGGCCAGCCGTTCGACCATCCCGCGGATCATCGCGTCCTGCGCGGAATCGTCGGCAGCCGGGGCGGCCGGGCCGCCGCCCGCCAGCGCCGCCAGCCGCGCCTGC
>PLRT01000232.1 GCA_003164915.1 Hyphomicrobiales bacterium
AATGCGGGTCTTCACCTCTTCGACCGAGCCATCTTCCATCTCGCCGAGCTGGAACGGGCCATAGGACAGGCGAATCAGCCGGTTCACCCCGAGGGCGAGATGTTCCAGCAGTTTTTTGACTTCGCGGTTCTTGCCTTCGCGCAGGCCGAGCGAAATCCAGACATTGGCGCCCTGCACGCGGTCGAGCTTGGCGTCGACGCCGGCATAATCGATCCCGTCGATGGTGACGCCGTTTTTCAGCGTGTCGAGCCGGTCCTGGTCGGTGACGCCATTGGCGCGGGCGCGATAGCGGCGCAGCCAGCCGGTCGCCGGCAGCTCCAGCACCCGCGCCAGGCCGCCGTCGTTGGTCAGCAGCAGCAGGCCCTCGGTGTTGATGTCGAGCCGGCCGACCGCGACGACGCGCGGCAGGTCTTTGGGCAAGGCGCCGAAGATCGTCGGCCGCCCTTCGGGATCGCGCGCCGTCGTCACCAGCCCGCGCGGCTTGTGGAACAGGAACAGCCGCGTGCGCTCGTGCGCTTTCAGCGGTTCGTCGTCGACGCGGACGTCGTCGCCCTCGACGACNNGCCTCGCGGCGCGAGCACAGGCCGGCGCGCGCCATCGCCTTGGCGATGCGTTGGCCGGGATGATGCGGGACGGCGGTTTCGGTCATGGCCTCGTCTTGCTTTCAGCGCCGCGCTGTCCTAGCAGCTTGCCGCGCCGCTGTCGCGAGCGCGTCCCTTCTCCCCGCGCGCGGGGAGAAGGTCAGGATGAGGGGCCGGGAGGCGAGCCGCGTCGGCGCGGCCAATCGCCAAACCCCTCACGCCTGCCCTCTCCCCGCACGCGGGGCGAGGGGGCGCCGCAACGACTGCGAGGCGTGAAGCGTCGAGGGCGCATGGGTTTGAACGAGGACCCGATGAGCGTCGCCTTCGCCGAGGCGCGCGAGGCCGAGCAGCGCGGCGAGACGCCGATCGGCGCGGCGCTGGCGCGCGACGGCAAGGTGATCGCCCGCGCCGGCAACCGCACGCGGGGCGACTCCGACCCGACCGCCCACGCCGAGATGATCGCGCTGCGCCAGGCCGCCGCCAGTCTCGGCGAGCACCGCCTCACCGACTGCGATCTTTACGTCACGCTCGAGCCCTGCGCGATGTGCGCGGGCGCGATCAGCCACGCGCGGCTGCGCCGGCTCTATTACGCGGCGCCCGACCCGAAGGGCGGCGCGGTCGAGCACGGCCCGCGCTTTTTTTCGCAAGCCACCTGCCTGCACGCGCCGGAAGTCTACGGCGGCATCCGCGAAAGCGAAGCCGCCGCGATGCTGCGGGCGTTCTTCGCGGCGAGACGGTGAGGCGCTGGAGCGGCGGCCGGCCGACTGACATTACGCTCCTCCTCATCTTAGGAGCGCCGCGAAGCGGCGCGTCCTCAACGACGATGAGGGTCCGCGCTCGTCGTGCGTGGCCGCCCTACGCCGGCCGCCTCGCCAGCGACAGCCAGATTCCGCCGCCGATCAACACGGTTCCCGACAGCCGGGCGAGCAGCCGGGCGCGCGAAGGGCGCATGAACCAGGCGCGGCCGAGGCCGGCGGCGACCGCCCAGGCCGCGTCGGTCGTCCCCGCCATCAGCGTCGACGCCACGCACATGACCGCAAGCTGGCGCCCCACCGGCAGCGACGGGTCGACGAACTGCGGCAGGAAGGCGGTGAAGAAGACGATCGTCTTGGGATTGGTCAGCGCCACCGCAAGGCCACGGGCGAAATGGACGTGGTCGGCGACCGGAAGCGGGTCGGCCGCCTTGGCCGCGCCGCGCCAGGCCTGGACGCCGAGATAGATCAGATAGGCCGCGCCCGCCCAGCGCATGACCTCGAACAGGATCAGCGCGTTGGCGAGCACCCAGGTGAGGCCGAGCGCGATCGCGGTCAGCAGCAGCGCGTTTCCGAGCGTCGTGCCGCCGACCGTCGCCAGGGCCGGACGGATTCCGCGCGTCGCTCCGGTCGTGACGACAAGGGTGACGATCGGTCCGGGCGCGATGACGAGGACGAAGGTGATCAGCAGGTAGGCGGCGAAGAGCTGCAGGTTCATCTCAGTCCTCCAGCCGCCGCGCTTCCTCGGGCAGCATGATCGGCACGCCGTCGCGGATCGGATAGGCGAGCTTGGCGGCGCGGGAAATCAGCTCCTGCCGCGCGGCGTCATAGCTGAGGGTCGCGCGGGTCAGCGGGCAGACAAGAATCTCCAGCAGCTTCGGATCGACGCCGCCGGCGCGGTGGTCAGCGGTCTCGGTCGGGACCAGGGATTGGGACTCGGGCTCGCTCATCGTCGTCGCCTCGGGCGGGGCGCCGCCCGAGGCCCTGGATAGCGCAGCCGGAGCGCGAACGCCAACCCCGCGCCGCTTCAACCGGCGTCCCGCTCGTGCGTCGCGGCGACGGCATAGTGTCTCGACTTCGCCTCATAGCGAGCGAGACGCCAGCGCCGATCTTCGGGCACGATCGCCGCTTCGCAATCGGCGCCGGCGATCGCCCGGATCGCGTCGAGCGAATCCTGGAACGACGACGAAGCGCTCGATCTCGCCGCGCTGGCGCGCGTCGCGCGGCTTTCCAAGTTCCACTTCCTGCGCGTCTTCCGCGCCGCCGCCGGCGCGACGCCGCATCAATATCTGATCGCGACGCGATTGCGGCGCGCGGCGGCGCGCTTGCGCACGACATCGGACAGCGTGACGACGATCGCATACGACAGCGGCTTCTCCGACCTGTCGACCTTCAACGCGCGCTTCCGCGCCGCGTTCGGCAAGACGCCGTCCGAGTATTGGCGCAGTTTCTTGTGACTCTGCGACGCCAATGGAGCGTCATGGCCGGGCTTGACCC
>PLRT01000081.1 GCA_003164915.1 Hyphomicrobiales bacterium
GCCCGCCGCGCCGGCTGAGCCCGCGCCCGCCGAGCCCGCTGCGCCGCCGCGCAAGGCGGCGGCCGGCGGCCGAGGCGGCGCCGAAGAATGGACCGAATTCTGATCCCCCGCCGCGCCGCGGCGCACGTCATCCGCAGATGAAGCGGGCCGCGCCCGGCGCGGTCCGACCGTCCAGGCGCTCCCTTCGTCCGCTTCGGCGCCCTCGAACGCGCCGGGGCCCTGCTATAAGGGCGCGGCGCGTCGCGATTCGCCTCGCCGTTGCGCCCAGGCCAGGGAGCCTTTCGCGATGTCGCTGACCAGCATGACCGNNTGACCGGCTTCGCCCGCGCCGCGGGGGCGCTGGGGCCGTGGCGCTGGACGGTCGAGATCAAATGCGTCAACGCCAAGGGGCTCGACCTCAGGCTGCGCCTGCCGCCGGGTTTCGACCGCATCGAGGGGGAGGCGCGCGCGCGGCTCGCCAGGGCGCTGGCGCGCGGCTCTTGTTTCGCCACGGTTTCAGCTTCGCGCGAAGGGGCGGGGGCGCGGGCGCGGCTCGATCTCGCCGCGCTCGAAGAGATCATCGCCGGCGCGCGCGCCGCCGCGGCCAAAGCCGGGCTCGCTCCGCCGACCATGGACGGCGTGCTGGCGGTGCGTGGGGTGGTCGAGGTCGTCGAGGCGGCCGACGACGAGACGAGCTTCGCCGCAGTGTGCGCCGGCGCGCTGGAAAGCTTCGACGTCGCCATCGCCGCGCTGGTCGCGGCGCGGCGCGGCGAGGGGGCGGCGCTGGCGGCGATCCTCTCCGAGCGGCTCGACGCCATCGCCAGGCTGACCCAGGCCGCCGACGACAACCCGGCGCGCAGGCCCGAAGCGGCGCGCGCACGCCTCGCCGCCGCTATCGCGGCGCTCGTCGAAACCTCGCGCGGCTTCGACGAGAATCGGCTGCACCAGGAGGGGATCCTGCTGGCTGCGAAGGCCGACATTCGCGAGGAGCTCGACCGCCTGAAAACTCATGTCGTGGCGGCGCGCGCGCTGATCGCCGAGGGCGGGCCAGTCGGCCGGCGGCTCGATTTCCTCGCCCAGGAACTCGGCCGCGAGGCCAACACCCTGTGCGCCAAGGCCAACGACGTCACGCTCACCGCCCAGGGACTTGAATTGCGCGCGCAAATCGAGCAATTGCGCGAGCAGGTCCAGAATATCGAGTGAGGCTTTAGGCCCATGCGCCGACGCGGGTTGATCGTGATTCTGTCCTCGCCCTCCGGGGCGGGCAAGACGACGCTGACGCGCATGCTGTTGCAGGACAAGGCGCTCGACCTGTCGTTGTCGATCTCGGTGACGACGCGACCGCGGCGATCTTCCGAGGTCGACGGCGTCCACTATCATTTCATCGGCCGGCGCCAGTTCGATCTGATGAAGGCGGCCGGCGACCTGCTGGAATCGGCCGAGGTCCACGGCAACTGCTACGGCACGCCGCGCGAGCCGGTGATGCGGACGCTCGCCGAGGGCCGCGACGTGCTGTTCGACATCGACTGGCAGGGCGCGCAGCAGGTGCGCGAAGCGCTCGGCGCCGACGTCGTCAGCGTCTTCATCCTGCCGCCGTCGATGACCGAACTGCGCGCCCGGCTCGACCGTCGCGCCGAGGACTCGGCCGCCACGATCGCCAAGCGGCTGGAGAACGCCAAGCGCGAGATCGAGCGCTGGCGCCAGTACGACTATGTCGTCGTCAACGACGACCTGCAGCAAGCCTACGCCCGCGTCTCGGCGATCATCGCCGCCGAGCGCGTGCGCGGCTCGCGCGTGGCGGAAGGGGTGGAGGCATTTGTGACGGAGCTGCTGAAGGGGTAGGGCGGGAGCGCACGGTCGCGGCCCGGCGCCGGCGCCGGGGCAGGCGACAAAACGATTCGCCGATCGTGGATTGTCAGGCGGTTAGGCGCCAAAACACGCGCAAACGCGCAAACGCGCATCGACGCCCGCGGGTGCGCTCCTTTCCGAACCCCGCAAATAGGAATTGACGGGCGTGTCAGCGTAATCCGGAACTATTGACCTCGGCCTTTTTGTGGCCCTAGACTTAGTCACGTGTTTAGGACTGGCATCGGGGGGGTAAGCATGAGGAGGAGGGGCCCTGAACGCCTGATAGGTTTCGTTCTGTGTACGATTTTATTTTCGTTGACTGGGAGTTTGTCCCCGTCATTAAGTCTTGCTCAGTCTGGATACGAAATTATCAATGGCACTCGCGTATTTACTGTAGTTGATCAAGCGGCAGGTGTGGCCACATTTAGTAATGATTGCGGTAGCCAAACGCTAACTCAGACACAACTTCAGCAGGGTGCCATACCAACTGACATCATCCCCTGTCCAAGGCCTCAAGAACAGCGTTCCGCGCCTGAACCGACCCCCCTTCCGTCGACGGAGGCTTCCGATAGCCGTCAATTGTGTACGAATGGACAGCGCTGCAATGATGGCTATCTCTGCACAAGCGATAACCGGTGCCTCTCCCTACAATCCGATAGGTACTGCGGTGGCAGGAGGGCTTGCGCTCAGGGTCAGGCCTGCGTGGACAACAATACACACTGTGTCGCAGATGACGACCCGCGTTACTGCGGGAATAGACGATACTGTCCTCAGGGTCAGGTTTGTGCCGACAACAACAGCGGCTGCATTTCTAGCACCGATATTAGATATTGTGGCGGCAGGAGCTCTTGTCCTCAGGGTCAGGCCTGTGTGGACAACAATACACACTGTATTGCAGATGATGACCCGCGTTACTGCGGGAATAGACGATACTGCCCTCAGGGTGAGGTTTGTGCCGACAACAACAGTGGCTGCATTTCTAGTACCGATCCGAGATATTGTGGCGGCAGGACTTCTTGCGCTCAAGGGCAAGCCTGCGTGGACGATAATACCAACTGCATTTCTCAGAATGATCCAAGATATTGCGGAGAAGGGCATTATTGTGAGCCTGGAAACGTTTGCTTACCTGGTCATAAGTGCGGTCCAGCTCCAGGGGCAAGCGACGAAGGAATGAGCAATCGACCGCTTACCAGCGCTGATTGCAAATGCATAAGTGTTCTTCCGATTGTCCCCGGCGTTGAGTATAAAATCACTAACAGCTGCGGCGCCATGTTTGTAGCCGTTCTTTTTACCGGTGACATACTTCAGCTTAGCCCGAACGTGACTGCCCTTTCAAGTTGGGCTCGCCTCGGTGAAATTTCGGCGGGTACAGAGGCGACGGCGAAACCGCCAGAGGGTTGGACGATTGTTTCAATTGGCGCTGTTGCGCTCCGGAACAAAGGGTCGGCAATTACGTGCAACTATGTGAACGGCGCACTTCCGGACTAAGTGTTAGTCCGGGAACATTTTGAATCGGCTGAGTCATTTGCGATTCAAGGGAAGCGGCCTGATTCATTGGGGAGGTCGCCGGCGACGTGGACGAAGGAAAATCGCGCTGGCCCCTGATCTGGCCGATGAGGAGCGGGCGCTGGTCGAGGCGCATATTCCTCCTGGATTACGGCGACACGCCCGTCAATTCCCGTCTCGTCAGGAATTCCGTCCCAATTCACCCCCCGCATTGCAGCGCCCCTCCAGCAACGCTATCTGAGGCGCAGAAGGAGCCTTGGCGTTTGAATTTGCCCGAAAACCTCGCCGGCTGGCGCCTTTCTGTCGCCCCCATGATGGATTGGACGGACCGTCATTGCCGCGCCTTCCATCGGCTGCTGACGCGCCGGGCGCGGCTTTACACCGAGATGGTCACCGCCGACGCGGTCCGCTTCGGGCCGCGCGAGCGGCTGATCGGCTTCGACGCGTCTGAACATTCGGTCGCGCTGCAACTCGGCGGGGCGGAGCGGGCGAAGCTCGCGGAGGCGGCGCGGATCGGCGCCGACTTCGGTTACGACGAGATCAACCTCAATTGCGGCTGCCCGTCCGACCGGGTGCAGGACGGCCGCTTCGGCGCCTGCCTGATGCGCGAGCCGGCGCTGGTCGCCGATTGCGTCGCGGCGATGGTCGCGGCGGTCCGCGTTCCCGTCACCGTCAAGTGCCGCATCGGCGTCGACGAGCAAGCGCCGCGCGAGGCGCTGTTCGCGCTGGTCGACGCGGTGGCGAAGGCGGGCGCCGCCGGCGTGATCGTCCACGCGCGCAAGGCGTGGCTCGAGGGCCTGAGCCCCAAGGACAACCGCACCGTGCCGCCGCTCGACTATCCGCTGGTCTACGAACTGAAGGCGGCCCATGCCGATCTGCCGATCGCGATCAACGGCGGGATCGTCAGCCTCGCCGCCGCCAACGCCCATCTCGACCAGGTCGACGGCGTGATGATCGGCCGCGCCGCCTATCAGAACCCCGAGCTGCTGCTCGCCGTCGATCCATGGATCTTCGGCGCGGCGGCGCCGTTCGTCGACGCCTTCGACGCGCTCGAAGCCTACGAGCCCTACGTCGCGCGCGAACTCGAGAAGGGCGTGCGGCTCGCCGACATGACGCGGCACATCCTCGGCCTGTTCGCTGGCCGGCCGGGCGCGCGTCTCTACCGGCAGCGGCTGTCGATGGAAGCGCCGCGGCCGGGCGCGGGGCTGGCGACGCTGCGCGAGGCGGTCGCCGCGGTGCGCCGCGCGCCGGCCGTCGCGGCGGAATGAGAGAGGAGCCCGACGACGCTCTGCGCCGTCACTTCCCCTTCAGCACCAGCTTGCCGCGCTCGACCGTGTAGCTGTCCAGCCGTTCGAGGAAGCTCATGCCGAGCAGGCTCTCGCCGAGCGCGCCTTTTCGCGCGATCAGCGCGCGCACGTTGCGCATGACGATCGGCCCGACGGCGACGCGGTCGAGCAGGGTTTCGGCGGCGCTCGCCGAGCCGTTGGCGGTGACGACGTCGACGTTGAAGGCGAGCCGGCGCGCGTCGAGCCCGACCCGCGCCGCGTCCTCGGCGCGCAGCACGACGGTCGAGGCGCCGGTGTCGAACAGCATCGCCACGCGCGCGCTTCCGACCGTCGCCGGCACGACGAACGCGCCGCCGAACCGGCGGCTGACGATCACCTCTCCGCCGGCGCCGATCTGCGGCTCGCCGGGGAAGAATTCGTCCATCAGCCGCTGGGCGAATTCGGCGGCCTCGAAGCGATAGGCGTAGACGCCGATCGCGCCGAGGAGGATTACCGCCCACACCGCAGCGGAACTGAGCACGCGCGCGACGCCCTCGGCGCCGGCCCGTCGCGCGCCGGCGAGCCCGAGCCAGGCGACCAGCGCGATCGCGAAGGCGGCGCGGGCGAAGCTCGCGTGATCGAGCCCGAGGATCAGAGTCCCCTGCGGCATGGCGAGCAGCGCGGCCAGCGCGGCGGCGATCAGCGCGAGGGGAATGGCGAGGACCATGCGAGAGCCTTCGTCGCGCGTCGCGACGCCGCCGGCGCCCGCGCGGATGCCGATCTAACGCGCGCCCGCGCCGATGAGAAGGCCGACCAGGGCGGCGAGCTCGGCCGCCTGCTCGGCCGCGCCGGCGACGTCGCCGGTCTGGCCGCC
>PLRT01000167.1 GCA_003164915.1 Hyphomicrobiales bacterium
GCTTCATCCTCGAAGAGGGATTTCCGCTGGCGCAGCTGGCGGCCATCGTCGACGCCATGGCCCGGGCCGCGGCCATCGCGGGCGGGAAAATCGTCACCGGCGACACCAAGGTGGTCGAGCGCGGCAAGGCCGACGGCGTCTTCATCTCGACCGCCGGCGTCGGCGTGACGCCGCCGGGCGTCGTCCTGACGAGCGACGCCGCGCGGCCGGGCGACGTCGTGCTGCTTTCGGGCTCGATCGGCGATCATGGCGTCGCGGTGATGTCGAAGCGCGAGAACCTCGAATTCGACGTCGAAATCCTCTCCGACTCGGCCCCGCTGCATCACCTTTCGGCAGCGATTATCGCGGCGGGCGGCGCCGGCGTGCGGGTCATGCGCGATCCGACCCGCGGCGGCCTCGCCGCGACGCTCAACGAGCTTGCCCAACAGTCGGGCGTCGGCTTCAGCCTCGCCGAGGAGGCGATTCCGGTGCGACCCGAGGTCGCCGCGGCGTGCGAGTTCCTTGGCCTCGACCCCCTCAACGTCGCCAATGAAGGCAAGCTCGTCGCGATCGTCGCGCCCGAGGTCGCCGAGGTTGTGCTGGCGGCGATGAAGGCCGACCCGCTCGGCGCGCGCGCCGCCGCAATCGGCAAGGCGGTCGAGGACGCCAACCGCTTCGTCGAAATGCGCACGTCCTTCGGCGGCGGCCGTATCGTCGATTGGCTCGCCGGCGAACAATTGCCGCGCATATGCTGACGAAGCGCAACCCCCTCTCCCGCCTGCGGGAGAAGGGATCGCCTTGATGCGCATCCTGCTCCTCTGCCACAGCTTCAATTCGCTGACCCAGCGACTGCATGTCGAACTGCGCGAGGCGGGGCACGAGGTTTCGGTCGAGTTCGACGTCAACGACGCGGTGACGTGCGAGGCGGTCGCGCTGTTCAGGCCCGACGTCGTGATCGCGCCGTTCCTCAAGCGCGCGATCCCGGAGGACGTCTGGCGCTCCGTGCGCTGCCTCGTCGTCCATCCTGGCGTGCAGGGCGACAAGGGGCCGTCGGCGCTCGACTGGGCGATTCTCGAAGGCGAAGCGAGTTGGGGCGTGACGCTGATCGAGGCGGTGGGCGAGATGGACGCCGGCCCGGTATGGGCGTGGCGCGAGTTCCCGATGCGCCAGGCGACCAAGGCGAGCCTCTATCGCCGCGAAGTCGCGTGGGCGGCGGTCGAATGCGTGTTCGAGGCGCTGGCGCGGCTGGCGGCGGGCGAAACGCATGCGCCGACGCCGGCCAATGTCGGCCGCGGCCGCCTGCGAAGCGCCTGCGGCGAGGCCGAGCGCCGCATCGAGCCCGCGCGTTGCGGCGTCGAGGACGCTTTGCGCATCGGGCGCGCCGCAGATGGCGCGCCGGGCGCGCGGATCAGCCTGTTCGACCGCGACTGGCGCGTCTTCGGCCTCGAGCGCGCCGACCGTCTCGACGGCAGGCCTGGCCAGGCGCTGGCGCGCTCGGATGATGCAGTCGCGGTCGGACTCGCCGACGGCGCGATCTGGATCGGCCAGGCCAAGCGGCCGGGAGCGCGGGAGATCAAGCTGCCGGCGGCGCTGGCGATGGCCGCCGATCTCGAAGGCCTGCCGTTCGCCTCCAGCCCGTCGCCGCTGCGTTTCCGGCTGGAAGACGGGGTCGCCTATCTGAGCTTCGATTTCTACAACGGCGCCTTCTCGACCGTCGATTGCGAGGCGCTGTCGGCGGCGGTCGAGCGCGCGCTGGCGGCGAAGCCGCGCATTCTCGTTCTTGCCGGCGGCGCCGACTGCTGGTCGAACGGCCTGCATCTCGGCGTCATCGAGGCGTCGGCCTCGCCCGCCGAGGAGTCGTGGCTGAACATCAACGCGATGGACGACCTGGTCGAGCGCATCGTGCGCGCCGCGGACGTCTGGACGGTTTCGGCCTTGCGCGGCAACGCCGGCGCCGGCGGCGTGTTCCTGTCGCTCGCCGCCGACGAAGCCTGGATGGGCGACAACGTCGTCCTCAATCCGCACTACAAGGACATGGGCAATCTCTTCGGCTCGGAATATTGGACCTACCTGCTGCCGAAGCGGGTCGGGCCGGAGCGCGCGCGGCGGATCGCCGCCGCGCGGCTGCCGATGGGGATCGCCGAGGCGCTGCGGCTCGGCCTTGCCGCCGAACGACTGCCCGGCGATCTCGTCGGCGCCGACGCGGCGATCCGGGAACGCGCCGCCGCGCGCCTCGCCGATGCGGAAGGGCTCGCGCTCCGTCTGGCCGCCAAGCGCGCGGCGCGCGCCGCCGACGAAGCGCGAAAACCGCTCGCCGCCTATCGCGCGGAGGAGCTTCAGCGGATGAAGCGCAACTTCTACGGCTTCGACCCGAGCTACCACGTCGCGCGCTACAATTTCATCCGCAAGATCCCCAAGTCGCGCACGCCGCTGACGCTGGCTGCGCACCGATCGACGGGGAGAAGGCTCGCGGAGTCGTGAGGCGTGCGCTCGGTCGCGTCGTCATGGCGGGCCATGACGACGGGTGAAAGTCAATGCGATGCGCCTCAGTGCAGGTGCTGCGGCGCGTCGGGATTGCGGGCGAGTTCGACCTGCGAGATTGCGACCAGGATGTCGGCGCGCGACTTGAGGTCGCGCGCCTCCAGCAGCGCCTGCTTCTCCTTGGCGCCGTAAGGGCTCATCATCGACAGCGCGTTGACCAGCGTCTCGTTCGACGCCTTCTCGATGTCGTCCCAGTCGACGCCGACTTCGTTGGCCTCGGCGAAGGCGCGCAGCGCGTCGACCAGCGCCTTGCGGTCGACCGCCTTCTCGCCCAACCCCGCCTTGAAGTCGTCGGCGAAATCGGAATAGTCCGCTACGATCGAGCGATAGCGCGCCGTCGCCGCGAGTTCGCGCGCGACGCGGAAACGCGCGACGCCCATCAGAGTGAGGAAGCAACGCTCGTCGCCGATCTCGGCGTACTGGACGATCCTCCCGGCGCAACCGACCGGAAACAGCTCATGCGATTTGGCGTCGCCGTCGTCGCCGGCGAGCGGCTGGATGACGCCGATCAGCCGTTCGCCGGTCAGCGCGTCGTCGAGCATGTCGAGATAGCGCGGCTCGAACACGGTGAGCTGGATCGGCCGGCGCGGCAGCAGCAGCGCGCCGGCGAGCGGGAACAGCGGCAACGCTTCCGGCATGTCGCTCGGACGGCGATAGTCTCGATATAGCTTCATGGTCCTCAATGGGCGGCGGGCAGGCATCCGCCGGTCAGTACAGAATTGCCGAGAGTTTGCGCCGCGCCGTCACCGCCGCGGAGTCCATCAGGCCCCACGCCTCGAAGAACTGCAGCAGTTGCTTGCGCGCGGCCTCGTCGTTCCACTTGCGATCGCGTTTGATGATCGCCAGCAACGCGTCGGCCGCCTCGTCGCGCCGCCCCTTGGCGTTGAGCGCGAGCGCGAGGTCGAAGCGCGCCTGATGATTGTCGGGGTTCTCGGCCACCGCCTGCTCGAGCGGCGCGAGATCGCCGACCGCGGACGCCTGCTCGGCGACGCGCAGGGCCGCGGCGGCGGCGGCGATCGCCGGATCGGGCTCGCGGCCCGGAGCGGGCGCGGGCGCCATCGACAGCACCGCCTTGGCCTGTTCGAGGTCGCCGGATTCGACATGCAGCTTCGCCAAGCCGGCGATCGCCTTGAGGTTGCTCTCGTCTTCCGTCAGTACGCGCGCGTAGAGCGCGGCCGCGCCGGCCGCGTCGCCCTTGGCGGCGGCGGTTTCGGCTTCGGCGATCAACTCGTCGGCGGCGGCCGAGAGCGGGCCGACCAGCCGCTCGATGAAGCCGCGCACCTGACTTTCGGGCAGGGCGCCGACAAAGCCGTCGACCGGCTGTCCCTTGTCGAAGGCGATCACCGCCGGGATCGACTGGATGCCGAGCTGGCCGGCGATCTGCGGGTGATCGTCGATGTTCATTTTGACCAGGGTCACCTTGCCGCCGGAATCGGCGACCGCCTTTTCCAGCGCGGGCGCGAGCTGCTTGCACGGTCCGCACCACGGCGCCCAGAAGTCGACCAACACCGGCTGGCGGGTGGAGGCGGCGAGCACGTCGGCGCGGAACGAGGCCGTGGTGACCTCCTTGACCGGAGCCTGGGCGCCCGAACCGTTGCCGTTGGCCATCTTCAGAACTCTCCAAAAGGACCCATCCGGGCCCAGCCGCCCCTAAATGGCGTCGTCGCCCGAATTATTCAACGTTTGCCGCCGCAAGGGCGACGATCAGCGGCTCATGGCCGGTGGCGCGCAGGAATTTGAGGATGCCGGCGCTGTTGACCCCGGTGGTGCGCGTGTTGACCAACGGGTGAAAATTCAGCCGCTCGTGGCGCATCATCTCGGCGTCGAGCACGACGGTGACCCGGCCCTGCCGGTCGTTGATCGCGCCGAACGGGGTCACCGCGCCGGGCTTGACCCCCCACGCTTCGTCGAGCAGCTCGGCCGAGCCGAAGGTAACGCGCCCCTGCGCGCCGATCCGCTCGTGCACGCGCTTGAGGTCGACCGGCGTCCCCTCGCCGAGCACCAGCAGGAACAACCGGCCCTTCTTGTCCTTGACGAACAGGTTCTTGACGTGCCCGCCGGGAATGTCGCCGCGCAGGGCCTGCGATTCTTCGACTGTGTGCAGCGGCGGGTGCTCGACAGTTGCCGAGGGGATGTCGAGCGCGTCGAGATAGGCAAGCAGTTCGTCAGGCGTTGCGGCCATGCGGGGGCTTTTAGAGGCCGCCCGCCAGCGCCGCAAGGCGCGCGTCGCCTTCCCGAAAGGCAGGAAGAGAAGGGTCAGGCCCCTCCGGCGGCGAACAGCAGTGCGACCCCGAACGCCACCACCAGCAGCGCAGCGAGGAACTCGACCCCGCGCGCGGCAAGCGCGATGCGCGAATCGTCGCCCCGGGCGAGCCGCATGGCGACGCGCTTGGCGAAGACCGCGGCGAAGGCGAGCGCGCCGGTGGTGAGAGCGACGCCGAACGACATCGCCACGACCGCGCCGATTCCGGCGAAGAACAACCCCTGCGACAGCGCGAAGACGAGGACCAGGATCGCGCCCGAGCACGGTCGCGAGCCGGCCGCGGCGACGGTCGCCGCCGCGCCGCGCCAGGAGAAGCCGGCTTCGAGGGTGGTCGGGTCGGGCGCGTGCAGATGGCCGCAGGCGGCGAGGTCGTCGGCCGCCGCTTTCGCTGCGCCGCCCGGCGGTCCGGCGCGGAAGGCCGCGGCGGCGCC
>PLRT01000261.1 GCA_003164915.1 Hyphomicrobiales bacterium
CGCCGGTCGGCTGGTCGATCCCCTCCAGAATAACTGATGCCAGCGTCGAAGCCTTCGGCGGTGACGTCGACGAAGTGATCGTCGACCGTGATTTCGAGCTCGATATGGGGAAAACGCTCGGCGAAGATGGGCAGGATCGGATAGATCAGCAAGGTCGCGGCGTCGCGCATCACGTTGACGCGCACCGATCCAGCGGCGCCGCTGTTGAAGCTGCGCAAGTCGTCGAGGCCCGCCTTGATTAGATCAAGGCCGGCGGCGATTTTCTCAGCTAACGCCGTCCCGGCGGCTGTTGGCGCCACCGAGCGGCTGGTGCGGTTGAGAAGTCGCGCGCCGAGCCGCTCCTCGAGGCGGCGGATGCGATGGCTGAGCGCCGAGGTGGTGACGTCGAATTGATCGGCGGCTTTGCGAAAGCTGCGGCACCGCAAAACGGTCAGAAAGACCGTGAGGTCAGAGAGGTCGTTGGGGCTGAAGGCAGGCATCGCGAAGCCTCACGCAGACGTTCGGCGCGTCGACGGTTTGCGCACGCGGACGATGCAATCTGCATACGAGCAAGTCATTCTTGAGCCAACTGTGAACTTGATTTGGGCGCTGATTGCCCACCGGCCTTCTGCCTGCTCGACTGCACTTTGCGACGGCCCTCGCATCCTCGTTCAAGGCAGGTTCAATGGGCGCGCTGCGCTCAGTCGCTGGCGATCGAAGAGCTTGCGACGGCGTCGTCACGCAGGCGAGCGGCTGGGCGTCAGTCGGACCCTTGCGCATGCGTTCGAGGACTCAGGCAAACACCACGCCGAAGCGACACACGTTGCGCAACGTGCGCTCTTTGGCGGAGACGGGATCTATGGGGATCGTCACGTCGCTGCGAGCGCTTTCGCCTTTGAGGGCGGCGCGCTTGAGGAGCGATGCATGCAATCAGTTACAATGTCGCGTCAATCAGTCCCGCAACGCGGGACGAAAAGGAAGGCGCGGTGTCCGAGTTCGTCGATCGCCTGTTCGGACCGAAGAACGCCGTGGCGCTGATCATGGGCTGTTCGGCCGGCGTTGGGCTTGCGCAGGCGCGCGGGGTCAACGCGGCGGGCGCGTGCACCGCTTCGTCCCGCCCACACTATTGCCGCCGTGCGGAGGCGACGATGGCGACGCCGGCGAGCATCATCAGCATGCCGACAATGAGCCAGAGATCCATCTTCTCCCCGGTGACGCCGGCCGAAATGGTAAGCCCCACAACGGGAACGGCGAGCATCGCATTGGAGATGGTGATCGCCGAGAGACGACGATTGGCCTCTACCACCGCCCAGAAAGCGAAGGCTGTGGCGAAAACGCCAACATAGAGCGTGGTCGTCCAGAACCCGAGACTGAAATCGCCTGGCGTTGGACCGTCGACGAGTGAGGCCGCGACCAGCAAAGGGACCGCCGCCAGCAGCATCTGCCAGGGCGCGAGTTCGAGCGGGCTCGCCTGCCAGCGATGGCCCCGGATGTGGACAATGCAGATCGACCAGGCGATTGCCGCCAGCAACAGCAAAACCTGGCCGAACACCATTTGCCGGTTGCCCCAGTCGAGCGAGGTCGGGCTGAAGAGAAGCGCCATGCCGGCTAGTCCGAGGAATGTTCCGCCGAAGGCGCGCGCTGTTGGACGCTCGCCCAGAAGCATGGCTAGCGGAATGACCCATAGCGGCGTCGTATAGGCGAGCACTGAGGAGCGCCCGGGGGGAACAATACGCAGCGCAAATATGATCAGCGTGGCGTTCGCTAGCATCTGCAGCAAGCCGACGCTGACGACGATCGGAAGGTCATTCCTAGGCGGCAGGCGCACATTCCCACGCGCCGCAAGGATGGCAAATATTGCCGCCGCTCCGAGTGTAAAGCGCAGCGCAGCAATCCACAGCGGTGTAGAATGCCCGAGCGCCAGCTTCATCACCGTCCAATTCGCGCCCCAACAGGCAATTGCGCAACCCAGCAGTAGAACATCGCGAGCCCGAAGCGGCGTGGCAGCGCCCATGGCGAAAAATGCCTTCCCCAAAGTCGTCGTCGCCTCGCCCACGGCGCTATTAGCCTCTGAACTCACACCAAGGGCTGAGGCGCCGAACCGGAATTGGCCTGCCCTCGTCGGGTGGTCCGAGTTGAATGTTAGTGCATCTTCTGAATCTGGAAAGGACGATCTGAGGATGTTTGGGATGGGGGCGAAGACGGCCTACATTACGTCACCTGTTATCGAAAAACTGGATCACCTCTCGTGGATAGGCCAATCAAGGACGCGAGAATCGCTTCGCCTACTTCCGCAGCGGGGCGCAGCTATCGCCGACGGCCAACGTCGGCGGAAAGACAACGTTGTGCGGTTCAGCCCTGGCGCCGCGGCTGATCCGATCCATCAGCAGTCGGATCGACTCATTCACCATCGCGACGATCGGGTGCTCAGCCCTCGTCAGCGCCGGCTTTAGACCGCGGATTCCCGGGATGTTGTCGGTCGAAGCGACAGAAACATCCTCCGGACAATTCAACCCGACGTCGCTAAGCGCGCGCAAAGCGCCAAGCGCCATGGCGCCGCTCGCTACATACAGCGCTGTCGGCCGCTCCGGTTGCTCGAACATGCTGCGCGCGGCCGAATAGGCGACCTCTTCGCGGAACTCTCCCGTTCGCACAAAGCGAGAATCGAGCGTGAGGGCCTTTGCGCTCATTGCCGCTTGCATGCCTTCGAAGCGGGCTTTTCCGGTACTCGAGTGCATAGACCCAGTGATGGCGCCAATTCGGGTGTGGCCGAGGTCGATCAGGTAGTTGGTCACCTGATAGCTGGCTGAGAAATTGTCGATCGTCACCGTATCCAAGCGGTCGTCGTCGATCGTGCGCCCGAACAACACCGTCGGGAGAAGCCGGCCGTTGAATTCTCGTAAGGCCGGGCTCAACGCGCCGCTGACAGGTACGAGAACAAGGCCCTCGCACCGCAGCGTCCGAACGCGGTAGAGAATCTGTTTTTCGGCTTCGGGATTCTCGTCGCTGTTGAACACCACCAACGAGTAACCCCAAGCTGAGACCGCGGCTTCGGCCGCGCAGATGACGCGTGAAAAGAACATGTTCGACAAGTCGGCGACGGCGACCGCAATCAGCCCGCTTCGGCCACGCCTCAAGTTTCTTGCGAGCTGCGACGGCGCGTAGCCCTGCTTGTCGACGGCTTCGAGCACCCGGGCCCTGAGGGCGGGGCTGACATAAGCAGATCCATTGACCACCGCCGACACCGTGGCCGCCGAAACCCCTGCCGCCTTCGCCACGTCCTTGATCGTCGACATTGATTCCCAGCAAAACGTTTCGCTGGTTATCGGCGATCTTATGGCGATTGTCCAGTGGGCCAATTCCCCTACATTTCTGGCCTATGCGACAACACAAACTGCTTTTTTGGCTTGCCTGAACGGCGACGTTGGATTAATTGCAGCAAATCGGTTCGCTACGTTTCGCTGAGTTCAGGGAGCGGCGGCCGGTTGGGAGGATTGAGATGAGGAACCTCGTAGTCAGCGCAGCGGCCGCCATGGCCGCGCTTTCGGTCGGACCCGCCCTGGCGGAGCCGCCCCTCGTCGGCATCGTCTCCATCGCAGCGACCGAGGCGAACAACGCCCGATACATTTCGGGCGCCCAGGCCGCCGCCAAGGAAGCCGGCTGGACCGTGTCGGTCGTCGACGCCGCCGGCAGCGCCGATCAAGCCAACGCCTCAATTGAAAATTTCGCGCAGCGCGGCGCCGTGGCGATCGTCGACATGGTGTTCCCGTTCTCCTCGATCGGGGCGGGCCTCGCCGCGGCCAAGAGCGCCAATATTCCGGTCGTGACCTGGGGCGGCGGTCTTGGAAGCAGCGTCGCGGCGACCAACGGCTCGGGCGGACCGATGGTGGTCCCGGTCGACGACCTCATGATCAAGACAATGAACGGCAAGGGATCCGTGCTCGAACTCACCTATCACACCGGTGAGGTTTGCCGGAACCGCGAGGTCGAACTCGACAAGACGCTCAAGGACTATCCCGACATCAAGGTTACCAAGAACGAAGTGCGTATTCCTGGTTACTTCGAGGACGGCGCCCAATACGCGAACGCTTGGCTGGCGTCGCATCCGTCCGGCAAGGAGAATCTCGCCATCTGGGGTTGTTGGGATGATCCCTCGATCGGCGCGATCGGCTCGCTGCGCTCGCAAGGCCGCACGGACGTCAAGGTCTATGGCGTCAACGGAAACGCGCAGGCGCTCGAGAACATCAAGAAGGGCTTCATGACCGCAACGGCCTGGCAGGACAGCTACACCGAAGGCTACAACATGACGAAGCTGCTGCCCGAGATCATCAAGGCTGGGTCGAATTGGCAGCCGAAGGCGATCGAAGTGCCGGCGATCCTGGTCACCAAGGAGAATATCGACAAGTTCCTCGCCGACCATCCCGACGCCGTGAAATAGCGAGCCAAGAGTGCAAGGACGATGAATAACGCCGCACTCGAGTCGGGGACGCCTCAGACGCCCCCATTCGTCGTCGCCGAGACGATCAGCAAGGCTTACGGCGGCGCGCAGGCGCTGAATGCGGTGTCGCTGTCGATCGTTCCCGGCGAGGTCCATGGCCTCGTCGGGGCGAACGGCGCGGGAAAGTCCACGCTCATCCGAATTCTCGCGGGCCTGACCCAACCCGACAGCGGCCAGATTGTCGTCGACGGTCGGCGCATCGTGGCCAATTCTCCTCACATCGCCAGCGAACTTGGGATGAGTTTCATCCACCAGGAGTTGGCGTTCATTCCCGGCATGACGGTGTTGGAAAACATCATGCTGGGCCTGCCCAAGAAGACCCGGTTCGGTCTTGTCGACTGGCCGGCGATCGCCCGCGAGATCGCTCCGATCGCCCACCGCGTCGGCGTGCGCGCCCCGCTGACGGCCAACGTCAAGGGGCTTTCGACCGCCGAGAACTGGCTGATCAACATCACGCGGGCGCTGGTGCGCAAGGCGCGCCTGATCGTCATGGACGAGCCGACCGCCGCTCTGGCGGCGGCCGAGAGCGAACGTTTGTTCGGCATCATTCGCGAGCTGAGCAAGTCCGGCATCGCGGTGCTCTACGTTTCCCATCGCCTGGACGAGATCCTCGAGCTCTGCCGGCGTGTCACAGTTTTCCGCGACGGTCGATTGGTCACCGAATTGACGGGCGCCGGTCTGACGCGCCAAGCGCTGGTCGAGTCGATAGTCGGCGGCGCGGTCGAATCGACCCACAATCACGTCGGCGCCAGCGCCGTCGAAGGCGTCGCGATCTCAGTGCGTCGGATTTCGCGCGCGCCGAAGGTCAAGAGCGTCAGCTTCGATCTGAAGAGGGGCGAGGTTCTCGGGCTCGGCGGCCTCGTCGGCGCCGGTCGCAGCGAGTTG
This sequence comes from Hyphomicrobiales bacterium, assembly GCA_003164915.1. Taxonomy (GTDB): domain Bacteria; phylum Pseudomonadota; class Alphaproteobacteria; order Rhizobiales; family Beijerinckiaceae; genus Roseiarcus. The sequence continues at coordinate 5,363 of PLRT01000261.1, forward strand.
GCGCGCATTCTGTTCGGCGCCGACCGGCCCGACTCGGGTGAGATGACGCTCGAGGGCAAACCTTTCGCGCCCAGAAGCCCCGCGCAGGCAGTGAAGGCGGGAATCGGATTCGTCCCCGAAGAACGACGGGCCGAGGGCCTCATCCTGTCGAAGAGCGTCGGCCTCAATCTCGGACTTGCGAATTTGAATTCGATCATCGTCAGCCCGATGCTGCCGCTGATCAGCGGACGCCGACGCGATGCGTTGGTCGAGCGCACCATCAAGGCGTTCGCTATCAAAGGCGCCAGTATCGACACGCCGGTCGGACGACTGAGCGGCGGCAATCAACAGAAGGTCGTCATCGGACGCTGGCTGCAGTCGAAGCCCAAGGTGCTCATTCTCGACGAACCCACGCGCGGCGTCGATGTCGGCGCGCGGGCCGAGATCCATAAATTCATTCGAGGACTGGCGCACGAAGGCGCTGCGGTTCTTGTCATATCCTCCGACCCCGAGGAACTGCCGGACCTCTGCGACCGCGTGCTGATCATGGCGGAGGGGCGCATCGTCGGTGAGCTCGCCGGCGACGCGCTTACGCGCCACGCGATCATCGCGGCGAGCTACGCCGGGGTCCAAGAACTCGGTGTAACATGAGCGAAAACGTGATTTCCACACGCCGTCTCTCGCCCGCCGCGAAGGCAGCCCTCGGCATATTCGCCCGCTATGCGACCATCATCGGGCTGGGAGCGATGATCCTCGCCTTCTCTCTGCTTTCGCCCGACGCGTTCCCGACATTCAACAATTTCATAAACGTCATCAACCAGGCGTCGCTGGCGATGATCATCTCCGGCGGACTGACGCTCGCGCTCGTGATCGGCGAAATGGACCTTTCGGTCGGCTATGCGGCGAGCTTGCACGGCGTCCTGGTCACGGGACTAATCGTGCACAGCAAGCTGCCAATTCCCGTCGCGCTGGCAGTCGTCATCGCGCTCGGCGGCCTGGTCGGCGCGGTCAACGGGCTGATCGTAACCAAGCTCAGAGTGAATTCCGTTATCGCGACGCTCGGCGTCGGCACAATTCTCGTCGGCTTGGCGTTCGCCTATTCATCCGGCGTGCCGATCGTCGCCGGCGTGCCGGAAGCCTTCCTGCAACTGACCCTTGGTCGTTGGCTGTTCGGCATTCCCAATCCGATCATCGTCATGGCGCTGGTCGTGCTGATCCTGTGGGTGCTCGTCGAGCGGACGGCGATTGGCCAGGAAATCCAGGCCGTCGGCGGCAATCAGGCGGCCGCGCGCCTGGCGGGCATCAGCGTCGACCGCATCAAGATCCTCGCGTTTGTCATTTCCGGAATGTGCGCGGCGCTCACCGGGGCGCTTCTCGCCTCGCGCCTCGGCAGCGGCACGACGAGTGCGGCCGACTCTTATCTGCTGACCGCTTTCGCCGCCGTCTTCCTCGGATCCGCGACGTTGCGCGACGGCGAGTTCCACGTTCTCGGAACTCTGGTCGGCACGCTAATCATCGCCTTCGGCTTCAACGGCCTCAACATATTCGGAGCGCCCACGTTCTCGCAGTATGTGTTCCAGGGGGCGACCTTGATCATCGCAGTCGGACTCTCGAGCCTCGGTCGAATGTTGGCGGAAAGCTGAAAGGAACAGACGATGACCCCATCAACGGTCTGGGATCTGTACGTCATGGAGTACGCCCGCTCCAAGAATCAGCCGTGGGTCGACCTCGTCGCCGGCATGTACGCCGACGGCGTCATGGATCTCCCATTCTCGTTCGTGCTGTTGCAGCGCGACGGCCGCAACGTCCTGGTCGACACAGGATTCATGCGGGACGAGCACGGGCCCGGATTCTCGGGCAAGTTCGGCATCCCGACCTGGATGTCGCCGCTCCGCCTGCTCGCAGAGATGAAGCTCGGACCCGACGACATCTCCGACATCTTCATCACCCACGCTCATTTCGACCACATGGGCTCGATCGCCGAGTTTCCCAAAGCGCAGATCTACATTCAGAAGAGCGAGCTGCTGTCGTGGTACGAGCTGTTTGCGCTGCCCAAGCGCTTCAGCCACCTCACCGCAATCGTCGACCCGCAAACCATGCATACGGCACTGGGCGCGTCGATCGAGCACCGCGTCACCTTGATAGACGGCGACAAGGACAACGTGCTGCCGGGCGTTCACGTTCGCCTTGGCGGCGGCCACACGGTCGGCCATCAGATCGTGATCGTCGACACGGCGGCAGGACGACGCGTCATCTCGGGCGACTGCATCTATTCACGCAGCCAGATTACCGGCCGCGACAACGACGGCGTTTACATTCCGCTCAACAACGCGATCGGCAGCGCCTGGGAACAACTCAAAACCATCGACAAGATGAACGACGAGCTTGGCGGTGACTTGGGCCGCCTCGTCGTCCTCCACGACATCGAGCGATGGAAGGGGCTGCCCATCGTCAAAGAGCTTGAGGGGTTTCGAATCGTCAAGGTGGCGTGATGCGCGACGCGCATTGCCGAGTCGTGGCAAAGCGGCCTCGTATCGTCAACACGCCAAAGGCCCTGCGGGTGAATCGGCGGAGCTGAGAACGATGATCGGCGCGTCAACCTATTGACCACAACGCGGATTGTCCGCCAACCATTCCAGAACCTTCGGGTGTGTCGGTCGTTGCTGCAACGCCTAGAACAAACTCGTCGATCAACCCTGGAAAATCATGTCCATGGGCCTACGAGA
>PLRT01000266.1 GCA_003164915.1 Hyphomicrobiales bacterium
ATCTCGTCGATCACGCCGATGATGTGGGTGATCTGCTGCGCCGACTTGGCGATGGCGTCCATCGCCTCGACCGCCTGCTTGACGACGACCGCGCCCTTCTTGGCGTCGCCGTCGGCCGCGGCGACGACTTCGCGCGCGTGCAGCGCCGATTCGGCGGCCTGCTTGATCGTCCGGGTGATTCCGCCGAGCGAGGAGACGGTCTCCTCCAGAGTCGCCGCCTGTTGCTCGGTGCGTCCGGACAGGTCGTCGGAGGCATGCGAGACCGCGTCGGCGTTGACGCGGATGTCGCGCGCGGCTGCGGATATGACCGCGACCGCGCGTTGCATCTGGGCGATGGCGGCGTTGAAGTCGTCCTTGACCTTCTGATAGGCGGGCGGGAAGTCCACGACGATGCGGTGGATCAGGTTGCCTTCCGAAAGACGCTCGCAGGCCTCGGCGAACGCGGTGACGATCCGCTCCTGATCGCGCGCCGCCGCGGCGCGTTCGATCTCGATGTCGCGCTGAACTGCGGCGGCGGCCTCGCGCTGCTCGCGTCGCTGCGTGGCGGCGCGCGCCTGCTGATCGTCCTCGATCATCGCGTGCTTGATGTGCTCGAAGGCGTCGGCGATCGCCGCCCAAGTTCCGCGGCGGCCGAGCCTGGGCGTCTCGGCCGCAAGGTCGAGGGCGGCGAGGCGGGTCATCGCCGCTTCGAGCTTGCGCATCGGCCTGGCGAGGCCGCGCGCGACGAGAACGATCGAAATCAGGCCGAATACGACGGCGATCGCCGCGGCGAGGTCGATCGCAGTCTGGACGTCCGCTTGCACGGTGGCGAGGCCGGCGCCGCCGGCGGCGCTCCCTGCGGCGATCGCGTCGCCGAGGTCCTTCGTCGGCTGGGCGAGCGGATCGACCGCGGCGACCAGCGCGTCGCTCGCCTTGGCGTAGGCGAGTTCGGCGGCCGACGCCTCCTTGAACGCGTCGACGTCATTGTTGACGTCGAGATTGAGCGTGGTCTTGACGTCGTCGGCGAGCTTGGCGGCGGCGAAGGCCGTGTTGTAATCGGCGGCGGCGGCGTCGAAGGCGCTCTTGAACTGATCGTCGAAGCTCGCCTCGTACTGCGTCTGGGCGAGTTGCATCGCCGCGGCGGCGCGGCGCATCTGTTCGCCTTCGATCGTCGCGCCGTCCTTGTCGGCGGCGTTGGTGTCGTCGAGCAGCGTCTTGGCGTCGGTGTGGGATTTGCCCACCGGACCGGTGGTCGCGGAATCGCCCGCCGCCTGCTGCGCTTGCTGCACGCCGTCGAGCGCCTTGCCGATCGCCGCGACCTGCGTCTTCAAAGCGCCGATCGGCGCGGCGAGGGTGTCGCCGTGTGGCGCGGCGGCGAGCGCGTCGAGCTTGGCCGAGAGGTCTTTCGTGTTGTCGGCGAAGGCCTTCAGGGCGTCGGCGGATCGGCCGCTGCGGACTTCGAGCGCCGCGCCGCGCAGCGCCGTCGCCGCGACGCCGATGTCGCCGGAAGCGCGTTGCAGCGTGACATAGTCCTGCGCGTCGCTCAGGCCGTCGGCGACTTTGCCGGCGCCTTCGCGCACGATGAACGACACCGCCGCCAGACCGCCGACGAAGGCGACGCTGACCAGCGCGACCCGCAAAAATACGCCCGTCGACTTGCCGGATTTCGCCATGGGGTCCCCTCTGCCGCCGCAGTCATTTGGCGGCGACTATGCGGGGTTTGCGTTAACGTTACGTCAACGTTAATCGGGGCTGCGGTCCCCCTGGCAGGTCGACGAAGGGGGTACGGCGCCCGCCGTGGCGATGGCGTATAAGGCGCCGCGCCTCTCGTTCCGGATCCGGCCCATGGACGCTGTCGACCTTGCCTCGCCGCCACCTGCCGCCGGCGATCCGATCAGCGAATCGCGAACCCTTTCAGAGCTTTTCCGCGCCCGCGTCGCGCTGACGCCCGACGGGGTCGCCTATCGCCAGTTCGACGCCGCCGCCGGCCGCTGGATCGACTGGAGCTGGCGGAGGGTCGCCGAGGAGAGCGGGCGCTGGCGCGCAGCGCTCGCCGCCGATGGGCTGGCGGGGGGCGACCGGGTCGCCACCCTGATGGTCAACGGCGTCGACTACGTCTGCGTCGACCAGGCGGTTTTGGCGCTCGGCGCGGCGATCGCGCCCCTTCACGTCACCGACAATCCCGGCAATGTCGGCTTTGTCATCGGCGACAGCGGCGCGGCGCTGCTGATCGTCGACAGCGCCGCCTATTGGGCGCGCCTGGCGCCGGAGCTGATCGACGACCATGAGCTGAGGCGCATCGTCGTCTATGCCGAACCGGACGAAGACCTCGGCGACGATCCGCGCGTCGTTCGCGCCGCCGCGTGGCTCGCCGCCGCCGAGGGCAAGCTGGCGCCCGAGCGGCCGGTCGCGCCGCAGGCCCTGGCGGCGATCGTCTACACGTCGGGCACGACCGGCCGCCCCAAGGGCGTGATGCTGTCGCACGGCAACGTCGTCGCCAACGTGCAGGCGTCGCGCCAATGCGTCGCCGCCGCGCCGGGCGATCTCTTCCTGTCGTTCCTGCCGCTGTCGCACACGTTCGAGCGGACCGCCGGCTATTATCTGCCGATCGCCGTCGGCGCGACCGTCGCCTACGCGCGCTCGGTCGCGCAACTCGTCGAGGATATGCGCGCCGTCAAGCCGACGGTCTTGATCTCGGTGCCGCGGATCTACGAGCGCGCCTATCTCGCGATCCACGAGCGCCTCGCCAGGGGAAGCGCGCTGGCGCGGCGCCTGAGCGCGCTCGCCGAGCGCATTGGCTGGGCGCGCTTCGAAGCGGCGCAGGGCGTCGGGCCCGGTCCGTCGGCGCTCGAACGCCTGATCTGGCCGGTTCTCGACCGGCTGGTCGCCAGCAAGATGCGCGCCGCGTTCGGCGGCCGGCTGCGGATCGCGGTCGCCGGCGGCGCTCCGATGCCCGTCAACGTCGCTCATCTCTTTCTCGCCATGGGCGTCGAGGTGCTGCAGGGCTACGGCATGACCGAATCCTCGCCGGTCGTCAGCGTCAACCGCCTCGGTCGCAACGACCCGAGGAGCGTCGGCGAGACGCTGGCGGGGATTTCGGTCAAGATTGGCGACAGCGAAGAGCTGATGGTCAAGGGCCCGAGCGTGATGCAGGGCTATTGGCGCCGGCCGGAGGACAGCGCCAGGGCGCTGACGCCCGACGGCTGGCTGCACACCGGCGACCAGGCGCGCATCGAAGGCGACCGGCTGTTCATCAAGGGCCGCATCAAGGACATCATCGTCACCTCGACCGGCGAGAAAGTGTCGCCGGTCGATCTCGAACAGGCGATCGAGGCCGATCCCTTGTTCGAGCAGGTCATGGTGATCGGCGAGCAGCGGCCGTTCCTCGCCGCGCTGGCCGTCGTCAATCGCGACGCGCTGGTCGAAGCGGCGAAAAAAATCGGGCTCGATGGCGCGCCGGAAGCGCTGGTCGCCGCGCCGCCGATTCGCGAGGTCGCGCTCAACCGCATCAAGCGCGCCGTCGCGCATTTTCCCGACTATGCGACCCCGCGCCGCGTCTTCCTGACGCTCGATCCGTGGACCGTCGCCGGCGCGATGATGACGCCGACGCTGAAGCTCAAGCGCCTCAACATCGAGACCGCCTTCGCCGAGCCGATCGCGGCGATGTACGCCAAGAAGTGACGGCGCCCGGGCTTCGCCGCGCCTATCCTCTGAGCGCCTTGATCGCCTGCTCGGCGGCGGCGATCCCGGTCAGATACGCGCCATGCGCGGTCGAAAAGTCGGCGCGCGAGCAGGCTTCGCCGGCGAAGAACAGCCTCCCGTCGACCGGCGCCGCGAGAATCGCGCGATCGTCGGCGCGGCCGGGCAGGGCGTAGGAATAGGCCCCGCGCGCGAACCGATCGGCGCCCCAGCCGTGCAGCGCCAGCGGAGCGATGCGGCGGGCGAAATCGCCGCCATAGAGGCCGGCGAGTTCGTCGCGCGCGAAGGCGAAGAACGCCGCCTCGCCGGCGGCCTCGAGCTCCGCCGCCAGCGCGCCGCCGAAATAGCATTCGATCATCGGCCGGCCGAGCGGCCGGAACTGATAGGCGGCGGTTGCGGCCGTATCCAGCTTGCCGAAGACGCGCGTGTCCGGATCGAATTGCTCAGCGCCGGCGAGCGACAGGAACAGCTTGTCGTCGTGGCCGAGCGGCAACCCCGCCGCCGCGCGCGTCTTGTCCGGCAGCGCCGGGGCGAACAGGCGCTCGTCGGCGGCGATGATCGCGCTCGGCAGCGTGACGATCGCCGCGTCGGCGGCGAACGCGCCGCGCGTCGTCTCGACACGGATGCGCCGGCCGCCGTGGTCGATGCGCGTCACCACGCTGTCGAGGGCGACGTCGAGGCCGGCGCCGTGGGCGGCGATCGTCGCGCCATAGCCTTCGACAATGCGCCAGTTGACGCCGTCCTCGGCGTAGCGGCCGAGGTCGCGCGCCGAGACGCGGGCGAGCGCTGCGCCGCTGTAATAGCCGCTGATCGCGTCGAGCGCCGCGTTCCACCGCCCAGCGGGTTCGAGCAGATCGGCAAGCGGTCGGTCCGGCGCGTCGTCGGGCAGCGCGTCGGCGCGTTCATGCAGCTCCCACAGCGCGTCGCGCAATTCGCCGGATTGCTGCACCGTCATTCCCGGCTGCACGGTCGCGCGCGCCCATGGCGGCGGCGCGCGGTCGATCGTGCGCCCCTGCGCCGCGGCGATTTTCGTCCACGGATTGCGCTCAGCCGAATGTAGCCAGCCGCAGCCGAGGTCGATCGCGTAGCCGCCCGCCTCGATGGTCCAGGCGCGACCGCCGAGCCGCGCGCGCGCCTCGACGATTCGCGCGGCGACGCCCGCCTCGGCGAGGCGCCGCGCCGCAGCGACGCCCGCCGCCCCGCCGCCGATCACCGCAACCTCGACGTCCCCGCTCGCCATGCCAAGCTCCCTGTCTTCGAGGACTCTACGCCAAGAATCTTTGCTTCGTCCCCTCCTCGCCCACGCAAGGACGGAGGACGCGACCAACCTCGCCGTCGAGTTAGTGGCCGACCGCGTCTTCCAAACCGGACGGTTGGGGTGATTGGGGTCTCGCTCGACGGGGCGGCTGCTCCTGTCAGGATGTGGGAACGTGGTCGTCGCGGCGCCGCCACAAGCGTCGAGAAGGAGCCGCCACGAAGTACCTCGCCGGATTGGACGGGTCATTGGGAGCGACCGCGATCTACGTCGTCGAGGAGACCGGTCGCATTGCGAACGGGCGGCTTTGAACCACCGAAGCGACGTAGCGGACGTTTGCTCCTGAGTTTATCCTTCACGTCAAAGTGGGCGCCGGCGGCGCGGACGCTCCAGCCCGGCGTGGACGCCGTCGCGATCAGCTCCTTCAACGGCGTGCCACCGGTCGGCAGCTCGAGGCGCAGCAGGGCGATGACGGCGTCCACGTCGGCGCCGGCGCGATGGGCGCCGTTGAAAAAGTACCCCGCCTGCGCCA
>PLRT01000145.1 GCA_003164915.1 Hyphomicrobiales bacterium
GCGGGGAGAGGGGATTGGCGCCGGGGTCAAACGCGCCTTCGCTTGCCGTCTATTGCACGACTTCGAGCCTGACGTGCGCCACGCCCGCCTGGCGCATGCCGAGCGCGTCGGCGGCGACGGTCGAGAGGTCGATGATTCGACCCGTCCACGCGTAGGGTCCGCGATCGACGATCGTCACGACGACGTTGCGGCCGTTGTCGAGATCGTGGACTCGCACGTGCGTTCCGAACGGCAGCGTGAGATGAGCGGCGATCAAGCCGCCATAATTAGGATTGTGATAATAGGCCGCGACGCCGATTTGATCCGCCGACGCGTCGGAGATCATCAAGGTCGCGCCCAATGCCGCCAGGATGAACAGCTTCAATGGCGTCTCCTCGCGCGTGACCTCCCGAATGCGGCGCCGTTCTCAGGCTTGGGGCGTGCGTCATCGCGAGGCGGATTGAGACGCCGCAAGTCGACGGGGACAAGAATCGGAATCTACTCAGCGGCAGTCCCGGCCGATCGGGTCCGCCTCAGTGGTTCCGGTCGCTCGCCGGCCTCTCGGCCGCCGGCGCCGACAAGCGCAGCCGCAGCGATCCGACCGATTGGTCGAATGTCACGGCGCGCGGGCTGATCGATCCATACGGGCTTTGATCTGATCGGTCGGCAGAATCAAACGGCCGTCGTCGTCGACAATCCAGACGAAGGCGGCGCCGCCGCTCAACTCGAACTCGGCTTCTCTCAGCGCCGCGTCGATCGTCGCGCGGGAAGCCTTCACCACGGGAACGCCGAGGTCGGTCGCCGCATGGACAAAATAGATCTTCGACATTGCGGTTCTCCAGCGTCGTTCGGTCGGCGGGGAATGGCGCGACGGCGAAAGCGTCGCATGGCGGCGAAGTCTCGCAGAGCTTCGGCTTCTACGCACCAGCGCCGAACCGCCCGCGCGAGCCGGCGAATCCGGTCATGGCGATTGGCGAGGGAGCGCGCGCGCGCCCGAGATCGCCGCGCGGTCCTGCGGCAGGCGGCTCGTTTCAATCGGCTCGCGGCGCTCGCCAGCCTTAAAGCTGTCGAAGCACGACCGCGAGCCGACTCTTACGCCATCCGCCACGGCCCGATCCGGGCCAAACGAGCGTCGCCCATGTCTGGCGAATGTCAGCAGTNNTCGGTGGCTTGCGGACCAGGAGAATCGGTAACGCGGTGCTCAACCACCACGGGCCGATTGTCGTCCTGACCGATGATGCAGGCGCCGAGCGGGCCGATATGCGCGCCGACCGCGCAATCGACGCGCTGAACTTCGGGCGTCGCAAACTGCGACGCCGGGAACATCGTAGCTGGGGTGGCGGCGACCGAGGCCAAAATGGCGCCCGCGCCGACAAGGGCGGCCGCCAAGCCGCCGATCAACTGACGTGAAGACATAATCAAACCTTCCTAGCGCGCATCGATGATGGAGGGGGGAAGCGTCAAGGATGCTCGCCGACTCCGCGCCAGGCGGGATCGGAAGTGAAGCATCGGAAATTACCTAAGAGCGATTGCGACAAGGCTTGGCATGACGGGGAAGAATACTTAGTTCTCTTATCCGGATGAGCCGCGGCCGCGGCCCCGCGCCGGAAACGCGGCCCTGTGTCGCAAAGCGCAGAGGCCGACGAGGCGCGTCGCGGCGGACGCGGTCGGCGACCGCGTCTACAAAACGGCGGCGTCGACGTTCTCCGTTCAGTCGATCAGCTTGTAGGCCGGCAGGGTCAGAAACTCTTCGAAGGTCGGGGCGAGCGACATGTCTTCGAACAGCTTGGTCGCCTCGGCGAAGCGGCCCTTGTCATAGACGGCGGGGCCGAGCGCGGCGCGCACCTTGGCCATCTCGTCGGCGAAGATCGCCTTGAACAGCTCCGGCGTGACGACGCGGCCGTCGTCGAGCTTGGCCTTCAGATGCAACCATTGCCACACCTGGGCGCGCGAGATTTCCGCCGTTGCGGCGTCTTCCATCAGGTTGTAGAGCGGCACGGCGCCGCGGCCGCGCAGCCAAGCCTCGAGGTATTGCACGCCGACGCGGATGTTCTCGCGTAAGCCCGCTTCGCTGCGCGCGCCGTCGTGCAGCTTGATCATGTCCTCGCGCGTGATCTTCACGTCGTCGCGCAGGATGGAGAGCTGGTTGGCCTGCGGCATCAGCCGGTCGAACACGTCTTGCGCCACCGGCACGAGATCGGGATGGGCGACCCAGGTGCCGTCGTGGCCGTTGCCCGCCTCGCGCTCCTTGTCGGCGCGCACCTTGGCGAAGGCGGCCGCGTTGGCGGCCGGGTCGCCCTTGATCGGAATCTGCGCCGCCATGCCGCCCATCGCGAAGGCGCCGCGCTTGTGACAGGTCTTGATCAGCAGCAGCGAATAGGCGGCGAGGAACGCCTTGCCCATCGTCATCGCCGCGCGGTCGGGGGTGAGGAAGGCGGGGTTCTTGCCCAGCCGCTTGATGAACGAGAAGATGTAGTCCCAGCGGCCGCAGTTGAGGCCGACGATGTGATCGCGCAGCTCGAACAGGATCTCGTCCATCTCGAACGCGGCCGGCAGCGTCTCGATCAGGATCGTCGCCTTGAACCTTCCATGCTCGATCCCCAGCGCCTGCTCGGCGTGGGAGAACACGTCGTTCCACAGCCGCGCCTCGAGATGGCTCTCGAGCTTGGGCAGGTAGAAGGCGGGGGTCGAGCCCTTGGCCAATTGCAGCCGCGCGCTATGGAAGACAGAGAGGCCGAAGTCGAACAGCGAGCCCGACATGACCTTGCCGTCGACCAGGACGTGACGCTCGTCGAGATGCCAGCCGCGCGGCCTGACCATCAGCGCCGCCGGTTTGGCCTTGACCGCGTAAAGCTTGCCGCTCGCCGGGTCGGTGAAGTCGATGCGGCCGTTCCACAGATCGAGCAGGTTGGCCTGGCCCTCGATCATGTTGGCGAAGGCGGGCGAGGAGGCGTCCTCGAAATCGGCCATGAACACCTTCGCGCCCGAGTTCAGCGCGTTGACGATCATCTTGCGGTCGACCGGGCCGGTGATCTCGACCCGCCGGTCGAGCAGGTCGGCAGGGATCGGCGCGACCTTCCAGTCGCCCTCGCGGATGGCGCGGGTCTCGATGAGGAAGTCGGGCAGCTCGCCGGCGTCGAACCGCTTCTGCCGCTCGGCGCGCCGCGCCAGCAGCTCCCGGCGGCGCGCGTCGTAGCGGCGGTTGAGGTCGGCGAGGAAGGCGAGCGCCGGAGGGCTGAGGATCTCGTCGGCGCGCGGCGAAGCCGCGGCGGCGCGGATTTCAATCCCGGGAACGGAGGCGGCGACTGTCATGGCGGAACCTCGAGCCGACGCGAAAGCGCGTCCGCTCCGTCCCTAGCCAGAAACGCGCGCCTCCTGCAAGGAAGCGCGCGTGGAGAATTTCACCAGGGGGCCGTTCCGGTCGGGCGGAACGCGCCCGAAGGCCGGCCTCAGGCCGCCTGGTCGTGATGGCGACCGTACCAGGCGCGCACGGCGCGGGCGCGGGCGAGCCGCGCGCCCGGATCGTCGTCGGGCGCCAGGGCGGTGCAGTCGGCCAGGTCGGCGCGCAGCAGACCGAGGTCGCTGAGCTCGCGATCGCTCATCTGGGCGAGTTGGGAAAGGGTGCGGCGCGCTTCGAAGACGCGCGCCGGCCAGCCTAACGCGCGCCACATCGCCGCGCGGAAGTCAGTCCGACGCCGAAAAGCAGGCGTTACGTCCAACATGGGGTGTCTCCTTGGACGGCGACCCGGCGCAACCTGCCGTTGGCGGCGCGCCGGATGCCGAAATCCACGATTCCTGCCGCATATTATCCCGATTCTCTATTGATCGGTCCAACGAATGTTTGTAAGGTAATCGATCAGTAAACGAGATCAGTCGTCGTGTCAGATGCCGACCAACTCCGTTCCGTTGCCGTCTTCGCCGCTTCCGTGACCGCGATGGCGAGGCGAATCGCCCGCGGGGTCGTCGAAAATCGCGAAAACGCCCGGCGCGGCGCTCTCCAGACGGCGGGGCGCGAACCGGGCCCTGGCGGCGCGAGCCTCGGCGAGCCTGCGGCCGGGGTCCTGGCCGCGCGGCAGCGCGGTCGCATCGGCGAGGTCCGATCGCAGCAGACCGATGTCGCCGAGCTCCCGCTCGGTCATCTGACCGAGCCGGGTAAGCGTGCGCCGCGCCTGGGCGACGCGGGCCGGCCAGGCGAGCGCCTGGCGGACCCACGCGGCCAGCCGGGCGCGGCGGCGGAACGACGGGGAGACTTCGAGCATCGCCTTCTCCTTCGGGCGGCCTCTCCCGTTCGCAGCCGAGGCGTCCGCGTCGCGGGGAGGAATGCGGTTGTGACGCTCGGAAGTTTGCAGATTCGCAAGCGATCGGTCCAACGAATGTTTTTGCAAAAATCCATCTAGAATCGAGATCAATCATGCTCGACACCGACCAGCTCCGCTCCTTTCTCGCCATCGTCGATTCCGGGTCGTTCACCCGCGCCGGCGAGCGGGTCAACAAGACCCAATCGGCGGTTTCGATGCACGTTCGCCGGCTCGAGGAGCAGCTCGGTTGCGCCCTGTTCGTCCGCCAGGGCCGTTCGGCGCGGCTGACTGCCGAGGGCGAGCGACTGATCGAGTTCGCGCGGCGGATGATCCAGGTCGAAGCCGGCGCGATGGCGGCGATCTCGCGCAAGGGCCTCAACGGCGCGGTGCGGCTCGGCATTCCCGACGACTACGCCGAAGCCTTCCTCGCCGGCATCCTCACCCAGTTCAACCGCCGCCATCCGCTGGTCGAGGTTGCGGTGGTGTGCGAGAACTCGGTCGAACTCTCCGCCCAGGTGCAGGCGCGCGCGATCGAACTCGCCCTGGTCACCGATTTCGAGGGCCTGCGGGGCTTCGAACTCGTGCGCGAGGAGCCGCTGCTGTGGGTCGCCTCCAAGCGTTTCAAGCCGCCGGACGGCGCGCCGATCCCGCTCGCGCTCGGCAGTCCGGTTTGCCTGTGGGGGAAGGTCACCGAAGAAGCGCTGCAGGACTGGCCGCGGCCGACCCGCGCGCTGTTCTTTTCCAAGAACTACAGCGCGGTGATCACCGTGGTGCGCGCCGGGCTTGCGGCGACGGCGCTGCCGGTCGGCATGGTCGGCGAAGACCTGCAGCCGATCGGCGCGGAGTTCGGCCTGCCGAGCTTGCCTTCGACGCGCATGGGCCTGATCTTCGCGCCCGGCCGGCCGTCGGCGGAAACCACGGCGCTCGCCGAGGCGATCCGCGGCGCGATGGCCGAGTCCGCCGCGCGCCCGGCGGCGTGAGCGCGCGCCGTCGCGACTGCGTCGGCGACGAAACGACCCACGGCCGCGCCCGCCGTCGCCATTGCGCGGCCGCGCTGTCGACTCTAAGCCTGCGGCAGCCCACGGAGCGCCCGCCCTTGTCCGACCCACAGAATCCGCCGCTGCAAGTGTTCGTCGTCCGCCACGGCGAAACCGAATGGTCGTTGTCCGGCCAGCACACTGGCGTTTCCGAGATTCCGCTGACGCCGCACGGCGAGGACGAGGCGCGCGCGCTGGCGCCGATGTTTCGCGACCTTCCGTTCACCCGCGTGCTGACGAGCCCGCGCCAGCGGGCGCGCCGGACCTGCGAACTCGCCGGCCTGGGCGCGGCGGCGGAGACCGAGCCCGATCTCGCGGAGTGGGTCTACGGCGACTACGAGGGCCTGACCCCCGCCGAAATCGAGGCGCGGCGGCCGGGCTGGGAAGTCTTTCGCGACGGCTGCCCCGGCGGCGAGACGCCCGAGCAGGCCGCCGCGCGCGCCGACCGGCTGCTGCAAAGCCTTCGCGGGCTGAGGGGCAATGTTGCGCTGTTCACCCATGGCCATTTCGGCCGCGCGCTCGGCGTCCGCTGGATCCGCCTGCCGATCGGCGTCGGCGGCCGTTTCTGGCTGCGCACCGCCTCGGTCGGCATCCTCGCCTATGACCCTGCGCACCTCGACGTCCCGGTCATCGCGTTGTGGAACGAGGTTCCCGGCGGACGCGCGTGAGCGCGCGCCGACCGCTTCGCGTCGACCCGCCCACGATCGCCGTCGCGCGCCAGGCGAAGCGCACGCGCGCCTTCGTGATGGGCGCCGCCGCCCAGGCCCTTGCGACTCGGCGGCAGAATGGGACATTAATCGTCGCGGTCCCCTGAACGCGAGACGCGAGCGATATGACAGAAACGGTCCCCCATCCCGATCGAGGCGCGATCGTTTCGGCGCTGAGCCGGCGCCTGTTCCTGGCCGGCCTTCTCGCCCTTCCGGCCGGCTGCAACGCGCCCGGGCTCGGCGCGCTGAACGCCGGCGCCGCCTACGGTCCGGTCGCCAACGAGCCGTTCCCGATCGCCGGCATCGACCTCAGCGAACGCAATCCGGACCTGCTGCGGCAGGAAGTGTCGTTCTCGGGACCCTATCGACCGGGAACGGTGGTGGTGAACGTCGCCCAGCGCCGGCTGTATCTGGTCCAGCCCGGCGGGCGGGCGCTGCGCTATGCGGTGGGCGTCGGACGCGAGGAAGCGCTGAATTTCCACGGCGATGCGATCATCGGGCGCAAGGCGGTATGGCCGAGCTGGACGCCGACGGCGACGATGATTCGCGCCATGCCGCGCTACGCGGCCTATACCGGGGGCATGCCGGGCGGCATCGACAATCCCCTGGGCGCGCGCGCCCTCTATCTCTATCGCGACGGACAGGACACCTACTTCCGGCTGCACGGAACGACGGAACCGGAGACGATCGGAACCGCGGTCTCCAGCGGCTGCATCCGCCTGGTCAATCAGGACATCATCGACCTCTACAACCGCGTCCCCGTCGGCGCCTCGGTGGTCGTGCTGCAGAACTGAACCGCGCGCGCCGCCGCCTCCGGCTCGCCGTCAAGGTCGAGCCGCCGTGCAACCGGGAGCGCGAACTTCCGCCGCCTGCGCGCGGCGCGTGTGCGCAATCCTGTTCTGCGCGGCGAAAACGCGAAGCGGCGATCGGAGGCGCGCCAGGCTACGCCCGAAATGTCGTTCCTCTCGACGCCGGCCGCCTTCCCAAGTCGGAAAAGAACCTCAGCAGATAGCCGTCGGGGTCGGCGACGACGAACTGGCGATTTCCCGTTTCCATTTGGTCGCGCCGATACCAGCGCTCTTCGATCGGGATCACAATCTCGAACCCGGCCTCCCGGACGCGTTCATGCAATGCGTCGACGTTCGCCGCCTCGATCTGGAAATTCACGCCGCGCCCGAATGGACGTTCGAGCGGCGCTGACTGAAAGCGACGACCTGGCCCCGCCGCCTCCTCGAGCATCAGACGCGCGCCGTCGAGATCGAGAAAAGCGAACCGCTCCTCGGGGCGGTCGTAAAGGACGCGGAAGCCGATCACGTCGACATAAAAGGCCAGGGATCGGTCGAGGTCGGAGACGTCGAGTTCGGGGATCAGGCGAGTCATGACGAGACATTATCCGAACCCGCGCAATATGAGGAAAGACGCCATCATATCTCGCCGCCATCGCGTTCAGGCGCGCGAGTTGACCCTGTCATCAGCGCGGCCGGCCGTCGCCGCGCCGGCCGGTCCAGACGGCGACCGGGGTGGCGGGACCGGCGGAGATTGGCGCAATGCTCAACGCCCCCTCATCGTCATGACCGGGCTTGCCCCGGTCATCCACGCGGCGAAGCTGCTGTGACTTCACAGGAGGACTCAGACAATGCGAGGCCTTTCCTATCGCGAAGCGGCGGGGTTCCGGGTGACAGTGCTGGGGTTCCGGGGGTTCCGGTGACAGGGCATTCAATGTTCGCTCTCCGTCCACAGGAGTCGATCTGGCCCTCGCATGAGCGCGCCCTTGGGGGCCACGGCGACCATCGGCTGAACGGCAAGGTTGGGCGCGAAGCGGAAACAATTGATCCGATGCGGGGCGCCAGGTTTCTGACAGCGGGAAGCGAATGCGGCCGTCCGAAAGCCAGGAGTCGAACGGCAAAGATCAACCCTTTGCAGTCCTCCAACACGACCGGCGGACGAGGCGAGTCGAGCGACACGCAACTTTCAATGCGCGGTCAAAAGGCCGCAGTCTCTTGCGCGCCGCCGCTTACCGCCGAGCCTGACTTTCGAGCTTCCTCGGCGCCTTGAAAATCAATATGGCGAGCATCAGCCCCCAAATGTTGCGGTCCAATATGAAAGCCTTCTCGGCGAGGCCGCCGACGGGCGCCTTTGAGACGACGACGAGGACCAGGATGACGAGGAGCAGCACGGATAGCCAAGCAAGGGCTGTCAGAATCGGCTGCCAAATTTTCCAATAGGCGTCGCGTCTCAACCGCGCCGAGATCACGACGGCGCCGACCGTGAAGAGCACCCAACCGACAAGAGCGTCCACCAAATGAATCGCACCGACTGTCGTCGTCGGCGGCGCTCCCGGGGGGAGAATGTCGGTCGGGAATGCGAAGTCGACAGCAAACGTTATGCCGACGACGGCGAGCAAAACGGCGCCTGTCTTCGACAACGCCTCGGACGGAACCACGAGAGCGAGGGAGGCCGCGAGAGCGAGACATCCGAGGCAGGACGCGAGGAACGCCGATCCGTAGATCCAGCCCAGGGAACCCACGGCGTAATCGCTGATATAGTCGCTGAAGAAATTGTACTGCGTGTTGACGACGTGCGCGACAACCGCGGCCACCAGGAAGTATGCCGTAGCCAGGATCGAAACCATGGCGGCCTGCTTGCCCAGTCCCACGACGTCAAATGCGCCCCCGCCGGCTTCGGGCGCCAAATGGCCTTCTGCGGTCGAGCGAGGCGGGTCGCTCGTTCTCTTTTCCGACATCATGCAAATGTCCGATCGATCGTCGTGCTCTGCCGGCGCGCCTGCAATTTGTTGGAGGAAGCGCTCGAGCCAGCTTCAACGGTATCGGTCTCTTGCTCGACGGATCAGAGTCGGAAAGTACTCAAGAGATTACAAGCCGATCGGTGGCGAAACCCTGCGCCCGAGATAGGTGGGCGTCAAAGCGGCGATTCGGGCTACACGACGCGATCGTCGGTGGCCTGGTTCGGATGGCTGCTCTCGGGGCGGATGACGTCAGCTTTGTACGACAGGAGAGGCCGCGAGACGGTCGTTCGGGCGATTTGCCGCTCGTGGCCACAGGCACGGCGGCTTTCCATTTTACAGAATTTGTGCTACCATTGAAATTCTCTTTTCCGGCATCGCGGCGACACCCGCCGCCGCGGCCGATCACGACGGCAGCCGCAAGCGGCGGCGCGAGCGGCACGGCGAGGCNNGTCAAGCGCCTGGCTTGACAAAACTTGACGAAACTTGACGAGACTTGACGCGTCGCTTGACGGCGCTCCTGCTCACGCCCCTGGATAATCCTCCAGCCGCCCCACCGCCGGCTCACGCGCCTCGCGCAGCACCTCGCCGACTTCCTCGACCTTGCGCATCACGCGCAGGAGGTTGCGGTTGGCGATCTTCTCCAGGTCGCGTTCCGAGAAGCCGCGGCGGAACAATTCGGCGAACAGGTGCGGGAAACGGGCGACGCTTTCGAGCCCGAGCGGCTCGAGGCCGCCGTAATAGTCGGAGCCGATTCCGACGTGGTCGATCCCCGCCGTTTCGACCAGATAGACGATGTGGTCGGCGACCTGGGCGAGCGTCGCGCGCGGGGCCGGACCCTGGCGCGCTTCGATCGCCGCGATGCGCCCCTTGGGGTCGGCGACCAGCGGCGCCTTGCCGTAGCCGTCGAGCGAGCCCCTCAGCCAGTTGCGCAGGTCCTGCGAAACGAAGCCCGGCACGAAGGTCGCGAGCACGGCGCCGCCGTTCGCCTTCAGCCGCCTCAGCACGTCGTCGGGCGCGTTGCGCGGATGGTCGCACAAGGCATAGGCGTTGGAATGCGACAGCAGGATCGGCGCCTCGGAAACGTCGAGCAGGCGGCGGATGCCGTCGTGTGAGACATGCGCGCCGTCGACGATCACGCCCAGGCGATTGCATTCGCCGATCACCGCGCGGCCGAAGGCGTTGAAGCCGCCGTGGCGCGGCGCGTCGGTCGCCGAGTCGACCCAGTCGAGCGTCTCGTTGTGGCAGGGGATCAGCATGCGCGCTCCCGCCGCATGCCACAGTCTGAGCGGCGCCAGCGCGTTCTCCAGCCCGACGCCGCCCTCGACGACGATGTAGGAGGCGATCCGGCCCGCCTTCTGCGCGCGGGCGAAGTCGGCCGCCGAGCGCGCCGGCAGGAAGACGTCGGGATGCGTCGCCTCGATGCGGCGGATGAGGTCGATCTGCTCGAGCGCCGTGCGCGCCGGGTGGGGCGCGTTGGTCGGCTGGAACGCCGCCCAGAACTGCGCGCCGACCCGGCCCTCGCGCAGGCGCGGGATGTCGGTGTCGCTTTCGGCATGAACGCGCGTCAGGTCGTAGGCGCGCACGTCGCCGCGCGCCTGCCTGTCGACCCGAATCGACCAGGCGAGATCGTTGTGGCCGTCGAACAGCGGCGTGCGCTCCAGCAGCGCTTCGGCCCGGCTCAGCGCGTCGTCGTTACCCATCCGCGGCGAATCCCCTTTTCAAGGCGGGCCGATGCAATCACCATTCGCTCGCCGGCGCCAGCGCTCGCGGTGGGTCCGTCGGCTTGTCAACCGCCCGCTCCGGTAGATAATGCCGCGACTGGCGAGCGGATCGGCGCCGCCGGCTGTGGCGGACGGGCGGAACAAGCGACCATGGGCGCTCAGCGGTCGGGCAAGTCGGGGCGCGACATCGTCGCCTATTTCGCCGGCTGCCTGGCCAATCTCGCCAACGGCAACGACGCGCTCGCCGACGGCGAGGAGATCGTCGTCGTCAGGCCGTTCCATCTCTATGAGCGCGTGCGCCGGCTGTTGACCCTCAATCGCCGCTATTGCGAGGGCCTGGTCGGCGTCTGGGCCTACCCGCCGCCGGACGGCGCCGAGGAGGCGGCGGAATTCTATTTCGACCGCGTGCTCGACCGGCCGATCGCCGCGCGGCGCAACGAGCCGACCTCGGCCGACAACCTCGCGGCGCTGGTGGCGACCCGCGCCGCCGGCCCGATCGCCCCGCCGCNNTTCTCCAACCGCATCCTCAAATGCCTCGACGCCGCCAACCGGCCCTACGCCGAGACCTTGCGGCTGGGCTTGTGCCCGAAGGAATGGCTCGCCGGCGACGACGCCGCCGGCGTCAACACGCTGAAGGCGGCCAACGGCTTCCTCAAGGCGCTGAAGGCGCAGATGGGCGAGACGCTCGGCCGCCGGCCGAGCGACGCGGAGCTCGAAGCCGCCTTCGCCGCCGCGCCGGTCCCCGGCTCGAAGACGGGCAAGGACTTCGCCGCGACGCCGCTCGGCTCGGCGATCCTCACGCGCGTCGCCGGCCAGGACCAGACCTATCTCTTGTCGTTCGAGTCGGTCGAGGCGACCCAGGCGGCCGAGATTTCCGACGAGGCCGACGGGCCGCTGATGACCCAGCAGGAGGCCGCGCCCTATCTCGACGCGGCGGTCGAGGCGGGCGCGATCGCCCCGCCCGAGCGCGACCTGCTGGCGGCGGTCATGGCGGGGCGGACGCTCAACCAGGCGCTCGGCGAAAGCCTGTTCCTGCGCCGCCGGGTCAAAGTCGATTTCGAAGGCGACGTCGCCGCCTATGTCGAAGACCTGTCGGCCCGGACGGCGCGCTTCGTCGTCGTCGCGGCCGCCAGACCGTAAAGACGGGGCGACGCCTGCCGCCCACGGGAACGATGGCCGGGCCGAGGAGAATGAGATGACTTCGACCTTCGATCCGCGCGAGGCGGCCCGCTTCCTCAGGACGCTGCGCGTCGCCGCCCAGACGGCGATCGCGCGCCACGACCTCGGCGGCGTCGGCGCCGGAGCGCGGCCAATCTCGAGCTTCGCCGCCCTGGCGGCCAAGGGCGCGGAGGATTGGCGCTTTCCCGCCGCCGGCATCCTCAGCGGCGACGGCCTGGTGCTGGCGCGGCTGCTGCACGAGAGCGAAGACGCCAAAGTGCTGGCGTTGCAGGCGCAGGGCGTCGCCGGCCTGAGCGGCTACGCCGAGCGCGCGGTCAAGGTGCGGCTGGGCGAGGGGTTCGAGATCGACGGCATGTTCGACCGCGACGGCGGGCTGCATGTCGTGCTCGACGCCGAGGCGCTGGCTCGCGCCGATTTCGCCCGCCTCGAAGTCGAACTGCTGGATTCCGCCCCGTGACCGCTCGCGTCTTCGTGCCCCTGGTCGGCGCGAACGGCGAGGGGGCGCAATTGTTCGAGGCGATCGCCGGCGACTTCGCGCCCGAGCCGCATCCCGCCAAGCTGGTGCCGCAGATCGCCGAGCTGTTCGACTTCGGCCTCTACGGCATCGGCCAGATCGTGCGCGAGGCGGCCACCCGCTTCGTCGCGGCGCGGCGCGCCCGGCTGTGGCTCAGCCGCAGCAACGGCCTCGTCCATCCGTGGAACCTGCGCATTTCCGATTTGCAGATCGGCCGATTGTCGGACGAGAACGCGCGCTCGGCCGGGCTCGGCCTGACGCTGGCGGCGATCTGCCAGGCGTTCGGCCGCGACCCCGGCGTGGTCTTCGCCACCGGCGAGATCGTGCTGCCGAACGCGCCCGGCGCGCCGACGGTCGCAATCGGCCCGGTCGGCGGCGTGCGCGGCAAGCTGTCGCTGATCGGCGACTACATCGTCCAGCACCGCCAGGCGCTCGAGGGCCGCAAGATGGTGGTCGCGCTGCCGGCAGGCGCGATCGACGGCCGCCCGCTGGCCACGGCCGAGGCGGGCTCGCTCGATCGCTTGCGCAAGGCGGCGGACGAAGCCGGCGCCGAGATCGAATTCGTCTTCGCCGACTCGCTGGACGCGGTCGAGCCGGCGCTCGGCCCCTTCGCGATGCGCGAGATCGTCACGCCGGCGCGCGCGCTCGCGGCGTTCGCCGCGCTGGTGGCGGTCGCCGCCGTGGTTTCCGGTTGGCTTTCGCTGTTGCATGCGCCGATCGCGCTGGCCTTCGAGCCGGTCGGCGCGCCGACGCGCGCCCTCGCCGACGACG
Source organism: Hyphomicrobiales bacterium (assembly GCA_003164915.1). Taxonomy (GTDB): domain Bacteria; phylum Pseudomonadota; class Alphaproteobacteria; order Rhizobiales; family Beijerinckiaceae; genus Roseiarcus. Next base: position 12,953 of record PLRT01000145.1, read on the forward strand.
CGGCCCCGCAGCGCGCGCGTTACGACGCCGCCGCCGACAAGCTGCAGTTGCTCGGCCCCTGCTTCGACGACCAGCGCGAGCCGCTGGTGGTCGGCGGCGAAACCCTGGTGCTGAAGGTCAGCGCGCGCGACGGTCTGCCCTACGCCAGCCTTCTGCGCCCGCCGCGGCTGTTCGTCGCCTCGGTGTCGCGCGCCGCCGATCCGGTCATCCTCGATGCCGAGCATTTCCGCTCGCTCGCCCCGGCGCCGCGCGGCGGCGGCGAGATCGACTTCACCGCCGCGATCCCGATCGAGCCGGTCGAGGACGAGGTGCGGCTGTTCGTCGTCGCCACCCGCGACCCGTCGCTCGAGATCAGCGCCCTTCAGGACGACCTGCGCACGGCGCTGAGGGGGCTTTCCGGCGCGGCCGTGCTGACGACGACGACGAGCTTCCTCGCCGACCGGGTCGGCGCGGAGATCAGCTACCAGTTCAAGGTGACCAACGATGCGCGCGCTTGTCCCGCCTGACGCGCTTCGGCGCCTCGGATCGATCGCCGTCCTCCTCGTCGCGGTCTGCGTCGCCGCGCCCGCCCGCGCCGCGCCGCTGGCGCTGGCCAGCGATTCCGACTTCGCCGCCTTCGCCGACCGGCTGCGCGCCTTCGCCGACGCAACCCGCGTGCGCTGGGTCGTCGCGGCCAGGACCAGCGCCGACGCGGACGCCGCGGTCGCCGCGCTCGCCCGGCGGCTCGCGCCGATCGACCGGCCGCTGCTCGACCGGGTCGACGCGCTCGCGCTCGCCGACGTCGCGCCGAAGCTCGCCGATGCGGCGAGCCCGCTGGCCTGGATGGTCGCGTCGGGCGGCGGCGACGGCGCAAAATCGCACGCCTGCTCGTGGCAGGTGTCGGTCTCCGACCCCGCCTTCCCGACCGTCGGCGAGACGCCGTTGTCGATCGGGTTGGCGCCGAACGACCGCCTGCCGGTCGGGGCCGGCGCGACCTTCCGCGTCGGCCATTCCGGCCTGCTGCAGTCGAAGCTCTACGCTTTCGACGAGACGCGGCCAGGCGCGATCCGCGATCTCGCGACGGTCGCCGACGCCGACATTCCGGTATCCGTCGATCCCGCCGGCGACATGATCATTCTCGCCATGGCGCGCCAGACGGCGCCCTTCCTCGAGCGGGTGAAGTCGGCGCTGGCGGCGAGCGACGGCGCGCGCCGCGACCTCGGCAAGGAATACGCGCTGCGCGACAAGCTCATCGGCCAGGACCGCGGCATCGGCGCCAACATCCAGCTCATTCCGCAGAGCATGCTGTCGGCAAAGAGGGATGTCGCGATCGCGCAAGCGAAGCCGCCCCGGCCCGATCCGCTGATGGAAACCTGCCTCTACGCTCTGACGCCGGCGGAGTGAAGCCGGCGCGTCGGTGGAGCATTAGGCGTCAACCGGAAACGTCATTGCGAGCGAAGCGAAGCAATCCAGTCACTGTGCAAGCCTCTGCAGCTGGATTGCTTCGTCGTTTCGCTCCTGGCAATGACGGACGGCGGGGGAGCCGCGCTACGACTTCTCCGGCGCGCCGAGCAACCGCCACTGACGCAAAGCCGGCCCGAGCGCGGGGCCGCTCTTGCCGTCGATCGGGCCGCTGTAATAGCCGGCGGCGGCGAGCCGCGACTCGAGCGCCTTCACCGTCGCCGGGCTCCAGGCCTGCGTCCGGCTGGCGAGGTCGGCGATCGACTCGCCCGAATCGGCCGCAACGGCGCTGAGCAGTTCATCCGCCGCCGCCGCCGGATCCTTCGCCACGCCGGCGCGCCCCTCGTCGAGCAGCGCGGCCGCGGTGTGATGGCCCTTGGCGAAGCCGAGTTCGGCGGCGCGCCGATAGAGACCGAGCGCGTCCGAGGTCTTGCCGCCGTAGCCGTGCTCGGCGAATTCCGCGAGATCGTAGGTCGCGCGCGCCGAACCGCTCTGCGACGCCTGCTGCAGCAGCGCATAGGCGCGCGGCAGGTTCTTGTCGATGCCCTTCCCCTCGGCGAGCGCGACCGCGAGATTGATCGCGCCGTCGGCGAGGCCGCGCTCGGCCGCCTTCTGGTAGAGCGCGTAGGCGGCCTTGGGATCCTTGGGCGCATGGTCGCCGGTTTCCAGCATGAGGCCGAGGCTGTACATCGCGCGCGCGTCGCCGGCGTCGGCGGCCTTTCGGTAATGCGCGTAGGCGTCGTCCATCCGGCCGGCGGCGGCTTCGGCGCGCGCCAGCAGCGCGGTGTAATGGGCGATCTCGGGATGCGCCGCCGCCGCTTGGGCGCAGACGCCGATCGCCGCCGCCGCGTCGGCGCGCAAAGCCGGCAGCTCGACGCCCGGCGTCGAAGCCGTCTCGTCGTGCGGATGGGTGGCGAGGCGCTCGCAGACGAGGCCGGGATCGTCGGCGGCGCCCTGCGCTTCTTCGAGGCTCGCCAGCAGCGCCTGCGCCTCGCGTGCATGCGCGCCCGCCGGATAGCGCGCGAGATAGAGCTCGACCAGCTTGCGCTCGCGCCCGCTCAGCGCCAGTCGCCACAGCAACTCCTCCACGTCGGCGCGCGCCGACGGATGCGCGGGCTTCGGCGAGGGTCCGAGTTCGCCGAGCAGCGCGCGCACGTCGGCGGCGTGCTCACCGTCGGGATAGCGTTCGAGATAGATCGACAGCAGCGCCGGATCGCGCTCGCCGCCGGCCAGTCGCCACAGCAACGCTTCCGGCGCGGAATCGCCGGCCGTCTCGCCGGCGAAGTAGAACTGTCGCGTCAGCGAGGAATTCTCCCACGGGATTTGCGCGCCGCCAGTCGCGGCGATGACGTCGCGACGCACCGCGATCATCGTCGACGACACGTCGACCCCGGGCGCGGCGACATGGCCGAGCAGCGCGCGCGCGAACGGACTGTTCCGCCCGGCGCCGTCGTAGGCGACGTTGTCGGGCTGGGTGGCGAAAGCGATGAGGAACCCCGCCGCGTCGCCGACCCGCGCCAGGCCGGGCGCGCGCAGCGCGACGTCGAGGCCCTTCAGCGGATTGTTGCGGCAGGCGTCGAGAAAAACGAGATGGACGCCCTTCGCCCTGGCGAGCGCGTCGAGCACCGAGTCGAGACGGACAGTGCGCTTGTCGATGTCGTCGACGCTATGCAACTCAGCGTCGACCGGGATCAGGTAGTTGTGGGCGGCGACCTGCAGGCCGTGGCCGCCGTAATAGAACAGCGAGACGTCGGCCGCCGCCGCGCTGAGCGCGAAGTCGCCGATCGCCTTCTCCATGTGCGCCTGGTCGAGGTCGACGCCGAGCGTCACCGCGAAGCCGAGCGCCTTCAACGCGTCGGCGACGTCGCGCGCGTCGTTGGGCGGATTGGCGAGCTCGGGAACCGAGCGATAGGCGCCGTTGCCGATGACCAGCGCGACCCGCGTCTCCGCCCAGGCGGGGGCAACCGCGGCGAACAGCAGCGCCGCCGCCGCGAGCAGGCCGAGCGCCATCCTCCGACGCCGCGGCGTCGCGCCCACACGCGTCGTCTCTCTCGCGGCGCCCATCGTGGCCATCCCTGCGATTCGGATGCCGTTCGGACGCCGCCGAGTCAAGCCGCGCGCGGGCGCCGCCTCAGAGCCCGTCGCCCTTCTCCAGCGCCAGACTGGCGACGTTCAGCGTCTCGGCGACGAAGTCGCCGCCGCGGGTCAGGCGCGGGTGGTCGGGGTCCTCGGCGCGCACCAACTCGACGTCCTTGTGAAGGATGGCGATCGCGTCGCGCAGGGCGCGCTGCGCCTCGGCCTTGGTGCGCGCGGCGCGCACGCGCTGCGCCGCCCGGGCGACGACGTTCGGCGCGTCCTGCAATTGCGGCGGCAGCCGCGGCGCGACCCGGGCCAGCGCTTCGGCGTAGGCGTCGAGGGCGTCGGCGATGCAGCCTTGCGTCGCGCAGCCGCAATTACGGATATAGGACTCGGTGGCGCGCGACAGCGCCTTGACCGAGTCGCCGGCCTCCTGGAACATCGGCGGCGTCGGCAGGCTCGGCCCGACGTCGCAAGCGCCGGAGGACGCGGCGTTGGGGCCGAACGCCGGACCGTTGCTGCTCGGGCCGGCGGGCCCGGAAGCGGATGGACCGCCGCCAGAGCCTTCGCCCCCGCCGTTGTGCCCGCCGCCGCCCCCCTCCTGCGCCATCGCGGCGGCGCTGACAGCGAGCGCGACGGCGAGGACGAGCGTCGCCATCCAGAATTTTGCAACTCTTGCTAAGGTCGTCGCGCGCACCGAGGCCTCCTCCTCCAACGCGTCGGCGGCCTAAGCCGCCGATGCGCGCTGGACCCTTTGCGGTTTACGGTCCGGTTCGACGTCTATGGTTACGCGAAGCCGCGCATCAGGTCGAATCCCGGCGCGCAGCCGCCTTTTCGCCGCGACGGCGCGCGGGCGCGGACGCTTCACGCCTTTTCCACCCTCACTTGCGCGCCGTCGTCGACAGCGGCGACGCGTACCTTTGCGCCCTTGGGCAGGTCGGGACCGGCGACGCGCCACTGGCTGTCGCCGACGCGCATGCGGCCGTAGCCGCGCTCGATCGCCTCGTCGAGATAGAATTCCTTGCCGATCAGCGCGTGGGCGCGGCTGAGCGGCAATGGCGGCGCACCGGAATCGAGCGACCCGTACACCCGCCGGCCGATGAAGACGAAGACGACGACCAGCGCGGCGAACAGCAGCAGCGCCGGCGTCAGCTCGATCGCGACAAAGAATTCGATCCCGCCAAGGGCGACCGCCGCCAGTCCGATCCAGATCAGGAAGGCGCCGGGAACGAACGTTTCGGCGGCGCACAGCGCCAGCCCGGCGACCAGCCAGACGACGTAGGGATGGACGGAGAACAGGTCGAGGTCGGTCACGACCTAGCCTTGCCCCGCCGCTGGCGGCGGAGGCGGCGGCGAGTCAGGAACGACGCTCGCCGGGCGTCCGGGCGGGCGCGCCGCGCCTTCGCCGAACGCGCCCGCCGCGATCTGCGAAATGCCGCCGAGCGTGCCGGCGAGCGAGGCGAGCTCCATCGGCACGATGAACACTTTCTGGTTGGGCGCCCCCGCCAGCGTCTGCAACGCGCGAACGTACTTGTCGGCGATCAGGTAGTTGAGCGCCGCGACGTCGCCGTGCGCAGTCGATTCGCTCACCACCCGCGTCGCAAACGCCTCGGCCTGGGCGGTGCGCTCGCGCGCCTCGGCGTCGCGAAACGCCGCTTCCTTGCGCCCTTCCGCTTCCAGCATGACCGCCGCCTTGCGCCCTTCGGCGCGGGTGATGTCGGATTGGCGCATGCCTTCGGCCTCGAGGATCACCGCGCGCT
>PLRT01000146.1 GCA_003164915.1 Hyphomicrobiales bacterium
ACCAGGCGAGCCGCATCTCGCCGGCGAGCGGCTCGCTTACGCGCGCGGCCACGGCGCTCGCCTCATGGGCGAAGGCGGCGAGCGCGTGCAAATGCGGCCGCAACCGCTGCGGCGCGAACAGGGCGGCAAGCCACAAGTCGCGGGCGTTCTCGCGCGCAATCCACCCGCAATGGACATAGGCCTCGGCGAGCGGATCGGGGCTCATGCGACCGCGATCAGCAGCGCGGCGACCCGCCGCCCCTCTTCGACCAGGACGTTGTAGATGCGCGTCGCCGGGCCGGTCGCCATCGTCTCGAAGCGCACGCCCAACGCGCGCAGGCGCGCGCCCGGCGCGTCCGGCAATCGCGCTGGCGCGGCGCCGGCGCCGACGAAAAGCAGCTCGACCGCGCCGGGCGTCGCCTCAAGTTCGGCGATCAGCGGCGCCAGCGCTTCGTCGCCGACCTCGGCGATGGTCGTCGCCGCGACTGCGGAGACGCCGCGCGGCGTCGCCAGGATCGAGCCGACATGGCTCATGCCGGCGAAGCGGAAGCCGCCGCCCCCGTAGGACTCGATCGCGTGGCGGCCGGGAACGAACGGAAGCGTCGCCATGGCGTCAGACCCTCGCCCGACGCGCCCGTGGAGGCAAGCGCGCGCTCAGACCTGCGCCTTGGCGGGTTGCTGCGGCTCGGTCTCCCCCTCGGCTTCGGCGCCCTTGTCGAACGCATCGGCGCGCACGCCGAGGTAGATCAGCATCGGCGAGCAGATGAAGATCGACGAATAGGTGGCGACGAAAATGCCCCAGATCATCGCCGCCGAGAACGAGCGGATGACGTGGCCGCCAAGGAAAAACAGCGCGAGCAGAGCGAGGAACACCGTCGTCGCGGTCATGATCGTGCGCGGCAACACCGCGTTGACCGACATGTCTACGATCTCTGCGGTCGACAGCCGCTTGTACTTGCGCATCACCTCGCGGATGCGGTCGAGCACGATGACCGTCTCGTTGAGCGAGTAGCCGACGACGGTGAGAATCGCCGCGATCGAAGTCTGGTTGAACTCGAGTTGGGTGACCGAGAAAAAGCCGACCGTCAGCAGCAGATCGTGCATTGTGCCGATGATTGCGCCGACCGCGAACTGCCATTCGAAACGGAACCACAAGTACGCGAGCACCGCCAGGATCGCCACGACGACGCCGAGCGTGCCGCTTTGCACCAACTCGCCCGATACGCGCGGCCCGACGGTCGCCACGCTGCGGAACTCGTAGGTGTCGCCAAAGGTCTGGCGCAGCTTGTTGATCGCCGTCTGCTCGCCCTGCGCCCCTCCCGACTGCACGTCGAGGCGCAGAGTGACGTCGGATTCCGCGCCGACGCGCTGCGCTTCGACCGGCCCGAGGTCGAGGCCTTCGGCCTTAGCGCGCAGGCTCGCCAAATCGGCGACTCCGCTCTTGGCGCGCAATTCGACCTGGGTGCCGCCGCGGAAATCGATGCCGAAATTCATGCCGACGGTGAAGAACATCGTCACCGCGATGATCGAGAGCACCGCCGAGAGCGGGTAGCTCACGCGGCGCAGCCGCATGAATCCGAACTTGGTGTTTTCCGGCGCGAGGCGAAGCAGTTTCATCGCTTGGGCTCCCTGCGCGCTTCAGATCGGCAGCTTGACGGCGCGGGTCCGCCGGTACCACAGCGCGATCATCATGCGCGTCATCGTCACTGCGGTGATGATCGAGGTGAGGATGCCGAGGCCAAGCGACACCGCGAAGCCGCGCACCGCGCCCGAACCGAAGAGATAGAGGATCAGGGCGGCGACGAACATCGTCACGTTGGAGTCGACGATGGTGGCGAAAGCGCGCCGGAAGCCGGCGTCGAGCGCCGAGACGACCGAACGGCCGAGATGCGATTCTTCGCGAATACGCTCGTAGATCAGCACGTTGGAATCGACCGCCATGCCGATGGTGAAGACGATGCCGGCGATGCCGGGCAAGGTCAACGTCGCGCCGAGCAGCGCCATCGAACCGAAGATGAACAGGATATGGACGCCGAGCGCGAGATCGGCGAAGATTCCGAACACCCCGTAGGTCGTCAGCATGTAGACGAAGACCAGCGCGCCGCCGACCAACGCCGCACGCTTGCCGGCGTCGATCGAATCCTGGCCGAGGCCCGGACCGACCGTGCGCTCCTCGACGACGGTCAGTTTGGCCGGCAACGCGCCCGAGCGCAGCAGCACGGCGAGGTTGTCGGCTTGCTCGACGGTGAAATTGCCGGTGATCTGACCGCTGCCGCCGGTGATGGCGCCAAGGATGCGCGGCGCCGAGATCACCTTCCCGTCGAGAATGATGGCGAACAGCTTACCGACATTCTCCGATGTCACCAGACCGAATCGCTGTCCGCCGCGCAGGTTGAAGCGGAAGGTGACGTCAGGCTCGCCGGTGCGCGAGTCGAAGCTCGGCTGGGCGTCGGTCAGATCGGCGCCGTCGACCATGATCCGCTTTTGCACTGTGATCGTGCCGCCCTGCACCTGCGGCAGCGTCTCGGTCTCGCTCGGCGGGTCGCCGGGATCGGCGACGAGCTGGAAGGTCAGCTTGGCGGTCGCGCCGAGCAGGTCCTTGACCTTGGTGGTGTCCTGCAAGCCCGGCACTTCGACGACGATGCGATCGAGCCCCTGCTGCTCGACCACCGTCTCCTTGGTGCCGGCGGCGTTGAGGCGACGGTTGAGCACTTCGATCGACTGCGTTACGGCCTGACGGATCTTTTCCGTCGTCGCCGCCTCGGTGAGCAGCAACTGGACTGCGCCGTCGCCGTTGTCGGATATGTCGAGCGTGTGGCCGGTCGCGCCGGTCAACGCGCCGCCGACGCGCTGGTTGAGCGAACCCAGGAGCTCGAGCGCGTGCGCCCGTTCGGCCGGATCGGCGATGCGCACCAACACGCCGCGCGGCAGTTCGGAAATGCCGCCGCTGAGCGGAATCTTGCCGTCGCGCATCTTCTGCCGCACGTCGTCGCGCAGCTGGTCGACCTGGGTCTTGACCACCGAGGCGCTGTCGACCTCCATCAGCAGATGCGCGCCGCCCTGCAGGTCGAGCCCGAGCACGATCTGGCGGAAGGGAATGAAGCCCGGCAGGCGACGGTCGATCGCATCGACGGTCGCGGCGGGCAGAAAGCTGGGAACGATCATCAGCGCGGCGAAAAACACCAGCGCCAGGATGGAGGCGACCTTCCAGGGAGCGAGACGAAGCATAGGATCAGGTTTCCTCGGCGCTTCTGGCGCGCGTCAGGCGTCCTTCTTGGCCGGCGCGTCCTTGGCCGACTCAATCTTGGCCGGCTCGCTCTTGACCGGCTCGCCTTTCGCCCGCACGTCGGCGATGCCGGAGCGCGCGAGGCGCACCCGAACGTTGGGCGCGATCTCGAGTTCGACCTCGTTCTCGTCGGTCGACTTGGTGACCTTGCCGATCAGGCCGCCGCTGGTGACGACGACGTCGCCGCGGCGCGCGCCCTGCACCAGCGCCTTCTGGTCCTTGGCGCGCCGCTGCTGCGGGCGGAGGATCAGGAAATACATGATGGCGAAGATCGCAATGAACGGCGCGAACTGCACCAGCATGTCGGTCGAACTCGCGGAAGCCGCGCCGCCCGCAGCTTGGGCGAAGGCTGACGTCGTGAACAAAGGCGAAAACTCCGGGACGCGGCGCAGGGCCGCGCCTCAACGAGGGGTTGAAAAGGCGGGGCATATATAACCGCCGGGGCGGCGAAAGCAATGCGCGGGCCCAAACCGCCCCCCGTCTCCCCCGAGGTGCGGCGGGGCCTGGCCGGTCGCCTCTTGCCAGCGGCGGCGGCGCAAGGGAAAAGCCGGCCATGTTGCATCTCAACGAGCTCACCTACCGGCTCGGCGAACGGCTGCTGATCGACAAGGCGACGGCGGCATTGCCGGCGGGCGCGCATGTCGGCCTGGTCGGCCGCAACGGCGCCGGAAAGACCACCCTCTTCCGCCTCGTCTGCGGCGAACTCGCCCCCGAGAGCGGCGCGATCAGCCTGCCGCGCCGGGCCCGCATCGGCCGGGTCGAGCAGGAGGCGCCGGGCGGCGACCAGACGCTGATCGACTTCGTGCTGGACGCCGACGCGGAGCGCCGCGCGCTGATCGACGAAGCCGAGCACGCCGACGACCCACTGCGCATCGCCGAGATCCAGACCCGTCTCGTCGACATCGACGCCCACGCGGCGCCGGCGCGCGCGGCGCGCATCCTCGCCGGCCTCGGCTTCGACGATCGCGCGCAGGGACGGCCGCTCAATGAGTTCTCCGGCGGCTGGCGCATGCGCGTCGCCCTCGCCGCGGTGTTGTTTTCGGCCCCGGACCTGCTGCTGCTTGACGAGCCGACCAACTACCTCGACCTCGAAGGAACGCTGTGGCTCGCCGACTATCTCAAGACCTGTCCGGCGACAACGCTGGTCATCAGCCACGACCGCGATCTGCTCGACGACGTCGTCGACCACATCCTGTTTCTCGATCGCGGCAAGCTCAGTCTCTGGAGCGGCGGCTATTCGAGCTTCGAGCGGCAGCGGCGCGAGACCCAAACGCTGCAGGCCAAGGCGCTCAAGAAGCAGGAGGAGCGCCGCAAGCATCTGCAGAGCTTCGTCGACCGCTTCCGCGCCTCCGCCACCAAGGCGACCCAAGCCCAATCGCGTCTCAAGATGCTGGCGAGAATGGAGCCGATCGCCGCCGCCGTCGACGAGAGCGTGGCGCCGTTTCGCTGGCCGCCGGTCGCCAGGAAGCTGAGCCCGCCGATCGTTTCGATGGAGAAGGTCAGCGTCGGCTACGACGGCCGCGCCGTGCTGTCGAAGCTCAGCCTGTCGCTCGCCGACGACGACCGCGTCGGCCTGCTCGGCGCCAACGGCAACGGCAAGTCGACGTTCGCCAAGCTGGTCGCCGGCCGGCTCGCGCCGATCGACGGCCGGCTCGTTCGCGCCAACAAGCTCGAAGTCGGCTTCTTCGCCCAGCATCAGGTCGACGAACTCGACCTCGGCTCGACGCCCTATCGGGCCGTCGCCGAGCGCATGCCCGCCGCCAGCGAGGCGAAAGTCCGCGCCCGCGCGGCGCAGCTGGGCTTTCCCGGCGAGCGCGCTGACACCGGGATCGCCTCGCTGTCTGGCGGCGAGAAGGCGCGACTCCTGATGGGTCTGGCCGCCTTCGACGGACCGCAACTGCTCATCCTCGACGAGCCCACCAACCACCTCGACATCGACAGCCGCGGCGAGCTGATCGAGGCGATCAACGCCTACGAGGGCGCCTGCGTGATCGTCTCGCACGACCGGCGGCTGCTCGAGGCCTGCGTCGATCGGCTGTGGCTGGTCGCCGACGGCACGGTCAAGGCCTTCGACGGCGACGTCGCCGATTACAGCCGCGTGGTGCTTTCCCAGCGCGCGCCCGACGGCGCGCGGCGCGAGCCGCCGCCCCGCGCCGCTTCCGCCCGCGAGCCCGCCCGGCCACGCCGCGATCTCGCGCCGCTGCGCAGGGAAATCGTCGCGATCGAGGAGAAGATGCGCCGCTTCGAGAACCTCATCCGGCGGGTCGACGAAGCCCTCGCCGCGGCCGGCGCCGGGGGCGATGCGGCCAAGATCGCCGATCTCGCCGGCAAACGCGGCGAACTCGAACGCGCGCTGACCGCCGCCGAGGAGATGTGGCTCGAGCTGTCGGCGCAGATCGAGGCGGCGGGGTGAACGCTGCGGGGCGATTTCCAACGGCCGACGGCTTTGCTCGCGCCTCGTCCCGCCCATTGCCGCCGGTCGCGCCGATCCGGCGCGCTCGACAGGCGCGCAGCGCCCCACATTCCGCAGATCACACGGAAGCATCAACGACTTACGCCGGCCGCGGCAGATTGTCCCAGGCGAGGCAAACGTGGGTCGTGGGCCGACTCCCTGATTTACAACGCGCGCTCCCGCTCACTAAAGGTTAGACCTAAAGCCGGCGCGAAGGCCGGCTTTTGCACGTGGAGGGGTCAAAAATGACAAGTCGTAGCGTTTTCGGGGCGGCGTTAGCCTGCTCCCTGCTGGTCCTGGCCGGCGCGGCGAGCGCCAAGGACTGGAAGACGGTGGTCATCGGCATGGAGGGCGCCTACGAGCCCTACAACCTGACCGATCCAAGCGGCAAGATCGTCGGCTTCGAGCCGGACGTCGCGATGGACGTCTGCGCGCGCATGAAGGTCGAGTGCAAGATCATCGCCCAGGACTGGGACGGCATGATCCCGGGCCTCGAGGCGGGCAAGTTCGACGTGATCATGGACGGCATGTCGATCACGGACGACCGCAAGAAGCAGATCGACTTCAGCGTTCCCTACGCCGACGTCCCAGCGGCCCTCGCGACCGCCAAGACGAGCCCGCTCGCCAAGCTCGCCGGCGCGGGCAAGCTGATCAACTTCGACAAGGACAAAGCGGCCGGCGCCGCCACGATCAAGGCGCTGCGGGAGGCGATGAAGGGCAAGACGATTGGCGTGCAGGTGTCGACGACGCACGCGACGTTCGCCGGCGATCACCTCAAAGATGTCGCGACGATCAAGGAATACAAGACCACCGACGAGCGCGACCTCGACCTGAAGTCGGGGCGCATCGACGCGGTGCTCGACGACCAGACCGAGATCGTGGCGATGCTCGCCAAGGACGACGCGAAGGACTTCACCCAGTTCGGCCCGATGCTGACTGGCGGCGACTTCGGCGTCGGCGTCGGCATGGGCCTGCGCAAGACCGACGCGGACCTCACGGCGAAGTTCGACAAGGCGATCAAGGCGGCCTTTGCCGACGGCTCGATCAAGAAGTACTCTCTGAAGTGGTTCAAGATCGACACGACGCCCTGATTGAGGAAGTAAGCGGCCTGTGACCTGGACGACCGCGCTTGGCTTTGGCGAACGAGGCTGGGGCCCGGCGCTTCTCTACGGCGCCGTGATGACTCTGTTCGTCTCGATCGCGGGTCTCGCGATCGGGGCGGCGCTCGGCTCTCTGGTCGCCTGGGCCAAGCTCTCCGGCGTCCGCGTCGCCGGCGCGATCGGCGAAGGTTACGCCGCGCTGTTCCGCGGGCTGCCGGAGCTGCTGGTCGTCTATTTCGTTTACTTCGGCAGCTCGGCGGCGCTGACTGGCCTCTACCACCTGCTCGGCGGCGAGGGCTTTCTCGGCGTGCCCGGCCTCGCGGCCGGCGCGCTCGCCGTAGGGGTGATTTCCGGTTCCTACCAGGCCGAGGTGTTCCGCGGCGCGTATCTCGCCATCGCCAAGGGCGAACTCGAGGCGGCGCGGGCGGTCGGCATGGGACCCTGGCTGATGTTCACCCGCATCATCGGCCCGCAGGTGCTGCGCTTCGCCCTGCCCGGACTCGGCAACCTTTGGCAGGTCGCCCTGAAGGATTCGTCGCTGATCTCGGTCACCGGCCTCGCCGAATTGATGCGCACCAGCCAGGTCGCGGCCGGCTCGACCCACCAGCCTTTCACTTTCTACGTCGCCGGCGGCGTGCTCTATCTCGCGCTCACCTCGATATCCGACCGCGTGTTTGAATCCGCCGAAGCGCGCGCGACGCGCGGCATGCGGCGCGAAGCGCACTGACCATGGACATCGCCTTCATCTGGGCCACTTTCCTGCGCCTGATCGCCGCGCTGCAGGTGACGCTGTCGGTCTGGGCGCTGTCGGTCTTCTTCGGCGCCTTCATCGCCGCGGGCGTCACTTGGATGCGCGTGGGCGGGATCAGGCCGCTCGAATGGTTCGCGCGCGCCTACATCTTTGTCTTCCGCGGCGCGCCGCTGCTGATCCAGTTGTTCATCGTCTATTACGGCCTGTCCTCGTTTCCTGCAGTGCGCGCGAGCATTTTCTGGCCGTTCCTCCGCGACGCCTTCAACTGTGCGACGCTGTCGTGCGCGCTCTGCACCGCCGCCTACCAGAGCGAAATCTTCCGCGGCGCGCTCGCCGGCGTGCCGAACGGTCAGATCGAGGCGGCGCGCGCCTGCGGCATGTCGAAATCCCTGCTGTTTCGGCGGATCATCTTCCCGATCGCGTTGCGCCAGGCGTTGCCGGCCTATTCGACCGAAGTGATCTCGATGGTCAAGGCGACGGCGCTCGTTTCGCTGGTGACGCTTTGGGACGTGATGAGCGTCGCGTTGAAGATCCGCAACGACACGCTCGTCACCTACACGCCGCTGCTGATCGCCGGGGCGATCTACTTCGTCGTCAACTACATGATCGCCCGCGCCTTCATCTTCATCGAACAGTGGCTGTCCCCGCACCTGCGCGCGCGGTCCGCCTGAGAGGAGCGCAATGCCCGACACCCAAGCCGACAGCTATGCATTGACTGTCGAGGGACTGCACAAGCGCTTCGGCTCGCTCGAGGTGCTCAAGGGCGTCTCGCTCGTCGCCCGCGAAGGCGACGTGATCTCGATTCTCGGCTCGTCGGGCTCGGGCAAGAGCACGCTGCTGCGCTGCATCAACCTGCTCGATACGCCCGACGAAGGCGTGGTGACGGTGGCGGGCGAAACGATCCAGATGCGCAAGTTGCGCGACGGACGCTCGGTTCCCGCCGACCGTCGCCAGGTCGACCGCATCCGCTCCGAACTCGGCATGGTGTTCCAGAGCTTCAACCTGTGGTCGCATATGACGATCCTCGAGAACCTGATCGAAGCGCCGGTCCACGTACAGAAGCGGCCGCGCGCCGAATGCGTCGAAGAGGCGCACGCGCTGCTCGCCAAAGTCGGCATCTCCGACAAGGCCAGCTTTTACCCGACCCATCTATCCGGCGGGCAGCAGCAGCGCGCGGCGATCGCCCGCGCGCTGGCGATGCGGCCGAAAGTCATGCTATTCGACGAGCCGACTTCAGCGCTCGACCCCGAGCTGGTCGGCGAAGTCCTGCGCGTCATGCGCTCTCTCGCCGACGAGGGGCGAACGATGCTGATCGTTACCCACGAAATGAATTTCGCTCGCGACGTCTCCGACCGCGTCATCTTCCTGCACCAGGGCCTGGTCGAGGACGAAGGGCCGCCAGCAGAGCTGTTCAGCAATTCCAAGTCGGAGCGCTTCCGCCAGTTCATCGCTACTGAACGGTCGTAGCGGACATCCGTGGCGTCCTGCGCGGGGAGGCGCTGGAGAGGTCGACAGCTCGACCGGACTGGACGGACCTTCCCGCCTTCGAGCGGGGCGCAAGACGTCGGCGATCAGGATGCGTCGGTTTCGATCTCGACCTGATAGTCGAGGGTCGATGTCGCAGCGCCGTAGTATCCGCCTTCGACCGGCATGGTCGCCGCCTGCGCGGGCGCAGCGCAGAGCGCGACATGTCCGTCGCCGACCGTGACGCCATGGGTCGGATCGTAGGCGCGCCAGCCGACGCCGGGCACGAAGGCTTCCGGCCAGGCATGGAGGTGGCGTCGACCGTCCGGCGTATCCGCTTGCGCCTGATAGCCGCTGACGAAGCGCGCCGGCGCGCCGAGGCTGCGGCAGGCGGCGACGAAGAGATTGGTGACGTCGCGGCAAGCGCCGTGGCCGAGCGCCAGCGTCGCCGCAGCCGGCCGCGCTGCGCCCTCGGTGCGGATGTCGTGGCGAATGTCGACGAACAACCTTTCGTTGAGACGGTCGAGAAACGCGAGCGCGTCGCCGCCGCACTGCGCTGCCAGCGTCGCCGCAAACGCGCGCACGGTTTCCTCGACGTCGTCGCGGCCGCAATAGACGGCGCTTGAACCATCCGGCACGCCCGGCCACGGCAAAGGCGGCGGCGCTGTTTTGGGTGGCGGCGGCGCGACGACCTCGAGCTCGAAGCGGCTGTCGATGACGAAACCGTCAGATTCGCCCGCGAAGGCGACCCGCGTGACGAGATTGCCGAAAGCGTCGAGCGTCTCTTCGCGCGCGACCGGCGCCGGTTCGAGCGAAAGCGCTCGCGTGAGCAGCCGACCGGCGTCCGGGCGCGGATTGAACCGAAGCACATGAGCGGCGAGCCGCACCGGCCTGGAATAGCGATAGCGGGTCTGGTGCCGAACCGAGAAACGCATCGATGAAGCCGATCCTGCGCCGTCGCCGGCGCCATGTTCGAGACAAAGCAATTTTCGCGCCGCGCCCTGCGTCCGGCGCCGCTCGTCAGGCTTCCATCTCGAAGCCGACTCCGATCGCTCCGCCCGTCTCCTGTTGCGGCAAGACGCGGACGCGAAAACGCCGCTCAGGATATTGCGCGCGCAGCCGAGCGTCCCAGGCCTCGACCAGGAGTCCCGCCAGCACGGTGATTTCGGCCTCGGCGCCGAAGTCCTGGCCCACAAGATAGGGAACCTCGAGCCAGTTGCAGCTGTCGACGAAGACTTTGAGCGCCTCCGCCGACTCGCGCCTGCGCAAACGCACCAGCTCGGCCAGCCCGGCGCGACCATCCTGCGGCTGGACGCCGAGTTCCTCGAAGAACACCTCTCCTTCGACTTCGACGAATTGAGGCAGGAAGATCGCTGCGTAGAGCAGCGCCGACGGCACGCTGCCGCGTTCATAGAGAAAGTCCGCAGCGTTCCAGCGCTCCGAGCCGGCGCTGACGTATCGCTCGCGCAAGACCTTCAACAGGGCGGACCGGTCGGCCGTCGCGCGCGCCATTGACGCTTCTCCCCGTGATCGCCCGGGTGGGCCGACCTGAAGCGCCGCAGCCGGCGACCTTACCGCGCGCGCGCCCAACCGCCGTCGTCGCTCTCACGCCAGTAGCTCGGCGCGACGCCCGCCGCTTTGAGCCCGGTCCATTCACGCCGCGCCTCGGCGAGCGCCTCCTCGTCGCGGCCGTCGAACAGCAGCGCGATGCGCTCGTAGCCGGCTTCGACGAACGCGGCGGCGGGAACGCCGGAAAGCAGCATGCGCAACTGCGCGCCGTTGGGATTGTCGTCGCGCGCCGTCAGATAGATCGGCTGCGCCTCCGGCTCGCCGTCCCGCGCCGTCCCGTGCGGCAGGAAGCTCTCGTCGGAATAGGTCCACAGCCGCTCGTTGAGCGCCTCGACCCGCTCCTCGGTCGCCGCCTGAACGACGACGCGCCGGCCGGCGGCGAGCGCCTCCGCGACGAGGTCGGGCAAGGCCTGGTCGATTCGCCGCCGCTCGAGATGGAGAAAGCGGAATTCGCTCATCCGCGCTCCCCTATTCCTGTTCGGCGCCGATGAGAATGAAAGCGGTGTCGGTGTCGGTGACGATCAGGCCGAGGCTGACGCCGCCCGGCTCGTGCTCCTCGGTCTTGCCCGAGATATAGACGTCGCCGCGCTCGCGCGACGCCTTGAGATACTCTCGCGCGTCCGCCGCCATCGCGCGCACTGCGCTCTTTGCCTTGCCGGCTTCCCAGCCGAGCGCGGCGCGCAAGACTGCCGCCTGGAACGCCTCGAACTGGCTGGCGGAGCGCGCGCTCGCTGGCATCGCCATGCGCGCCTCGAAGCGCAGCAGACGGCCGGCGCGACAGCTCATGTCGCCGTCGGTCTCCGACTTGGTGGTGATGTCGAAGACGTCGGTGTCGGAACGCGCGCGCGACACCACCAGGGCGTGGGTGAAATCGACGCCGAGGTCGCCCGCCCCGGCGCGCAGCTTGTCGATGAACGCGTCGCAGCCGATGTCGGCGGCGCCGGCCGGCGCCGAGACGAGGCCGAGACCGACCGCGACCAGCGCGCTTGCCAAACTCGCCCGCATCGAATCGCCTCCGCCGCCGGTGGACCTCAGCCCTCGTAGTACTCCGCGACGAGTCGATCCAGCAGTCTGACGCCCCAACCGGAGCCCCACGATTGATTGATGTCGTTGGCGGGCGAGCTCATCCCCGTGCCGGCGATGTCGAGGTGCGCCCACGCCGTGTCGCCGACGAAACGCTTGAGGAACTGGGCCGCGGTGATCGAGCCGGCGTTGCGGCCGCCAGTGTTCTTCATGTCGGCGAATTTCGAATCGATCAGCTTGTCGTACGCCGCCCCGAGCGGCATGCGCCACACCGCCTCGCCAGTCGCCGCTCCCGCTGCGGAAAGGCGGGCCGCGAGCTCATCGTCGTTGGAGAACAGGCCGGCGTGCTCCTGGCCCAGCGCGACCAGGATCGCGCCGGTCAGCGTCGCCAGATCGATCATGAAGCGCGGCTTGAACTTTTCACGGGCGTAGGTCAGCGCGTCGGCGAGCACCAGGCGGCCTTCCGCGTCGGTGTTGATGATCTCGATCGTCTGGCCGGACATCGAGGTGAGGATGTCGCTTGGCCGGATCGCGCCGCCGCCCGGCATGTTCTCGACCAGGCCGATCACGCCGACCGCGTCCACCTTGGCCTTGCGCGCGGCGAGCGTGCGCATCAGCCCGACGACGCACGCTGCGCCCGCCATGTCGCCCTTCATGTCCTCCATGCTCGCCGCGGGCTTGATCGAGATGCCGCCCGAATCGAAGCAGACGCCCTTGCCGACGAAGGCGAGCGGCTTCATCTTGCGGCTGTGGGCGCCGCGCCAGCGCATGACGACGAGACGGCTGGCGCGCTTCGAGCCCTGACCGACGCCGAGCAGCGCGTTCATGCCGAGCTTGTCCATCGCCTTCTCGTCGAGGATCTCGACCTCGACGTCGTGCGCCTTCAGCGCCGCCGCGCGTTCGGCGAAGGATTCCGGGTAGAGGACGTTGGGCGGCTCATTGACGAGGGTGCGCGCGAGCTCGACGCCGTCGGCGACCGCCATGCGCGGTGCGGCGGCGGCGCGAACCGCCGCGGCCGCGTCAGTTTCGATCGTCACCGCCGGCGCGGAATCGTCTGCGTCGTCGCCGCTATCCTTCTTGGTCTTGTAATGATCGAAGCGGTAGGCGCGCAGGCGCAGACCGAGCGCGAACTCGGCTGCTTGCGCCGGCTCCCATTCGCCCTCCGGAGCGACGAACGCCACGGCGACCTTCTTCGCCGCGCCGAGCTTGCCGAAGACGTAGCCGCCCAGATTGACGAAATCGACCGGCTTGCCGTCCTTGCCGGGCGCGACGCCGACGACCAGCAGACGCACGCCGTCGAGCCCCGGCGCCTCGACAATGTCCATCGCCGTCGAGGACTTACCGCGGAAGCGGACCGCCCTGGCCGCCGAATCGAGGCGCTGAGCCGCGGCGCCGATCAGCGCCGCGACCCGCGCGGCCGGCTCGAGATCCGCTCCGACGAAGACGACGTAGGTTCCGCCCTTGGGGGCGGCGAGCGGGCCAAAGGCGATCTTGACGAATTCGGACATGCTGCTCCTCGGTCTCGGCGGCGCCGGCGGAAGCAGTCATCGTGGGGTTTCGCGCCCGCGTCAACACGGCCTGGGCCGCGCACCGTTCTCCGGCCGCTCGCGCGCCTTGCCAGACGCGACCGGGCGCGCTAGCGCTGCCGAGGCAAGCGGCCGGGCCGCGCCTTTGGCCGATCGGCCCGCGGGAATTCGACCGACGGATGTTGCGAATCGAACGATACGTCTTCCGCACCGCCGCTTACGCGTTCCTGGCGGGGCTGGCGGCGCTGACCGGGATCGTTTGGGTCACCCAGGCGCTGCGCCAGATCGATCTGCTCACCAACAAGGGGCAGTCGCTGCTGGTGTTCCTCGGCCTCACCGGGCTGACGACCCCCTCGCTGGTGGCGATCATCGCGCCAGTAGCGCTGTTCGTCGGCGTGCTCTACTGCCTCAACCAGCTCAACGGCGACAGCGAACTCGTCGTGATGAGCGCAGCGGGCGTCTCGCCAGCCCGGCTGCTACGGCCCTTCCTTCTGTTGTCCGCCATGGTGTTCGCGCTGGTGGCGACGCTCTCTGTCGAAGTGATGCCGTGGAGCTTCGACGCGATCGAAACCCTTTCGGCGTTCGTGCGCGCCGATTTCATCGCCAATTTCGCGCGGGCGGGCGCCTTCAACGAGCTGACCTCGGGTTTCATCTTCCATTTTCGCGAGCGCGGCCCCGACGGTTCGCTGCGCGGCGTGTTCATGCAGGACCGCCGCGATCCCGCCCACATCACCACCTACATTTCCGAGATCGGCAAGACCGTCACCCGGGACGGCCAGACCTATCTCGTGCTGTCGAAGGGAACCTACCAGCGTCCCGAGCAGTCCGGCGATTCGGCGATCGTCACCTTCGACGACTACGCGATCGACCTGTCGCAGTTCATGCACAATGGCGACGCCGTCAAGCGGCCGCGCGAGCTCTCTACCGCGGAACTCCTGAAGATCGACAAGAGCAGCGACGAGCAGGACAAACGGATGGCGGGGCGGTTCCGTGGCGAGCTGACCGATCGCTTGGCCAGCCCGTTCTACGCCTTCGCCGCCGGACTGATCGGCTTCGCGGCGCTCGGCGAAGCGCGGACGACCCGCCAGGGCCGCGGCGTCGCGATCGCGACCGCCGTGCTGGCGTTCGTCGCGCTGCGAATGCTCGGCGTCGCCGTCACTTCGCTCGCGGTGAGCGACCCGCGCGCGGCGATCGCCGCCTGGGCGCTGCCGATCGGCGCGAGCGCCCTCTGTCTCGATTCGATCTGCGGCGGACCGGTGAAGCGCGCGTTCACCCTCTGGCGTCAACGCATTGCGGCGAGGCGATCATGATCGCCGGCACGCTCGGGCGCTATTTCGCCTGGCGCTTCTTCAAGACGATCGCGGGCGTGTTCGCGGGCGTGTTCCTGCTGATCTATGCGATCGACGTCGTTGAGACGCTGCGGCGCGCGGGCGAGACGCCCGGCGCAGTCGCGCCGCTGATGGCGTGGCTGTCGCTGCTGCACACGCCGATCGTCGCCGAGCAGGCGCTGCCTTTCGCTGTGCTGTTCGGCGCGATGATCGCCTTCCTCAACCTGTCGCGCCGGCTCGAACTGGTGGTGGCGCGGTCGGCGGGCGTGTCGGTGTGGCAATTCCTCGCTCCGCCGGTCTTCGTCGCGGCGGCGATCGGCGTCGCCGTCACTTGCATGTACAATCCGGTGTCGACGACGATGAAGCGCCAGGCCGACCGCATCGAGGCCAAGCTGTTCGTCGGCGCGGCGGCCAGCCCCAAAGCCGGCGTCTGGCTCCGCCAGAAGAGCGTCGACGGAGAATCCGTGCTGCACGCCGACGGACGCGACGAGCGCGCGGCGACCTTGGTCCACGTCCAGGTCTTCAGCTTCGATCGCGACGGCGCTTTCGCCGAGCGCATCGACGCCGACACCGGTTCGCTCGAGGACGGCTACTGGCGCCTGACCGACGCCAAAGTCGTGACGCCGGGGTTCGACACCCTGTCGACCGGAACCTATCTGCTCGCCACCACCCTCACCCGCGCCGACATCGCCCAGGCCTTCGTGGCGCCGGAAACCGTGTCGTTCTGGGAGCTGCCGCAACTGGCCGAACAGATGCGCCGCGCGGGCCTCGATCCGGCGGGCTATCGGCTGAGATATCAAGAGCTTCTTGCGCAGCCGCTGATGCTGGTGGCGATGGTCGTCGTGGCCGCTTGCTTTTCATTAAGATTTTTCCGAATGGGCGGCGTGCAAAAGATGGTTTCTGGTGGCGTTGCGGCCGGCTTCGTGCTTTATGTTGCGACCAAATTGGTCAACGATTTGGGCGCGGCCGGAATGTTCAGCGCGGCCGTCGCGGGGTGGTCGCCGGCCGTCGTCGGCTGCTTGTTTGGGGTTTACGTGCTTCTGCACCAGGAGGACGGTTGATGGGCCGGTCCGTCAGCCCGGCCGACGCTGGCGGGCGCCGCCGCGGCGGCGCGCTGGCGCGCCTCGCGTTGGGGCTGGCCCTGGTCCTCGCGGCGGGAGCCGCCTGCGCCCAGTCGGCGGCGACTCAGGGGGCGGCGGCGCGCAACCCGGACAAGCTGGTGCTCGAAGCCAACGAGCTCGTCTACGACAAGGACCACAACACGGTCTCTGCGGTCGGCGGCGTCGAGCTCTATTACAAACATCGCGTCCTACAGGCGGACCGGGTCGTCTACAACCGCGTGACCAAGCGCCTCTTCGCCGAGGGCCACGCCAAACTGACCGACGAAAAGGGCAACGTCACCTACGCCAAGCAATTCGATCTCACCGACGATTTCGCCGCCGGCTTCGCCGAAGGCGTCGAATCGGTGGGGGTCGATCGCACCCGCTTCACTTCGCCACGGGTCGAACGCTCGGCCGGTTCGGTGACGGTGTTCAATCACGGCGTCTACACCGCCTGCGAGCCGTGCAAGCTCCACCCCGAGCGGCCGCCGCTGTGGCAGATCCGCGCCGCGAAGATCATCGAGAACCAACAGACCCACGTCGTCTATTACGAGGATGCGTGGCTCGAAGTCGCCGGCGTGCCGGTCGCCTACATCCCCTATTTCTCCGCTCCCGATCCGACCGTCACCCGCCAGAGCGGCCTGCTCGCGCCGAGCTTCATGCGATCGAGCTACCTCGGGGTCGGCGTCGGCATACCGTACTTCCTCGATCTTGCGCCAAGCTACGATCTGACGCTGACCCCGACCTATTTCACCTCGCAGGGCCCGTTCCTCGACGCCGAATGGCGTCAGCGGCTCGACAACGGTCAGTACAATGTCCGTGTCACCGGAGTCTTCCAGGAAGATCCGGCGCTGTTTCCCGTCTATCCGTACGACTCGGGCGACCGCCGCTATCGCGGCTCGCTGGAGTCGCAGGGCGAGTTCTTCATCAACGACAAATGGAAGTGGGGTTGGGACATTACCGCGATGTCCGACCCGTTCTACCTCAACGACTACAAGATCAAGTACGTCGACCCAGGCCGCTACTACCTGCAGGATGTCGTTTCCTCAGTCTATCTGCGCGGCCAGGCCGACCGCGGCTTCTTCGATCTCAGCGCCTATCGCTTCGAGAGCACGACCGCGTCGGCCGAGCAGACCCAGCAGCCGGTCGCCGCGGTCCTCGACTACAACAAGACGATCGCAGTTTCGCCTGAGGCGACCGGCGGGCTCGGCGGCGAGATCAAGATCGACCTCAACGCCGCCAACGTCGCGCGCCAGGAGGCCGCCTACCAGTCGTCGATGGCCGACACGCTCGACGAGACGTACCACCTGTATGATGTGTGCGAGACCATTGCCGGCAGTAGCGTCGCCGGGGGTTACCGCACCGGCGGCGCAACCACTCAGGGCTCCTATTCGCCTGGCAACGATTGTTTGCTGCGGGGCATCGCCGGCGATTATGCGCGCGTGTCGGAACAAGTCTCGTGGCAGCGCAAGTTCATCGACCCGCTCGGCGAGAGCTGGACGCCGTTCGTCTTCGCGCGGGTCGACGGCGAGATGACGGCGCTCAATACCGCCGGCGTCTACAGTTACGGCCCTGGCGGCAGCTCCGTTTACAACTCGGGCCAGACCAGCTATTTCGGCGGCGAACAGAGCGGCTCCAACTCGCGCGCGATGCCTGGGGTGGGGCTCGAATATCGTTACCCGCTGGTGTCCTACTCGGCCTTCGGCCAGCAGGTGCTCGAACCGATCGCCCAGCTGATCGTGCGCCCCGACGAAGTGATCCCCAAGCTGCAGCCGAACGAGGACGCCCAGAGCCTGGTGTTCGACGAGACCAACCTGTTCGCCTGGGACAAGTACTCCGGCTACGACCGCATCGAGGGCGGCACGCGCCTCAACTACGGCCTGCAGTACACCGCCAATTTCGCCAACGGCGGCCACGCCAACATCGTCGGCGGCGAGTCGATCCAGCTCGCCGGGCAGAACTCCTACGCGATGCCCGACGCCGCCAACACCGGCCTCGAGTCCGGCCTCGACAAGAAGTACTCGAACTACGTCCTCGGCGAGACGATCGCGCCGTTCTCGTCGAATTTTTCGCTGACCAGCAAACAGCAGTTCGACAGCGACGACTTCGCTCTCAAGCGCCTCGACGTGATCGCCAACGCGTCCTTCGGCGGCTTCACCACCGGCATCGATTACGGTCGCTACGACGCGCAGCCCGATCTCGGCTACATCTTCAATCGCGAAGGCCTGCTGACCAACGCGTCCTACAAACTCGACAAGACCTGGACCGTCGACGGTTCCGTGCTGTTCGACCTGTCGCGTCACTATTACGACCAGACGACCCAGACGACGCCGCGCTTCTACGCGCCGACCTACGCAGTCGGGCTCACCTACGGCGACACCTGCACGACCCTGAAGGTGCGCTACTCGTCGACGAACAGCGATCCGATCTACCCCAGTACGTCCGCCGTTCACGATCAGACTTTGCTCGTTCAGCTCACCTTGCGCACGCTGGGAGATGTCGGCGGCGCGATCGGGTTGCATGGTTCCGGCGACGCCCCCAACAATCAGCAATAGGCCGGCGTCCATCCATTCCCGCGGGGCCGCGATGATCGACAGCCCACAGCGCTCGCCGCTCGCCGTGACGATGGGCGATCCTGCCGGCGTCGGCCCCGAGCTCGTGTTGCGCGCCTGGCTGGCGCGCAGTTCCGCGTCACCGGCCTTCTTCGTTCTCGCCGACCCCGCCGCGCTCGCCGGTCTCGCACGCCGGCTCGATCTCGCCGTTCCGCTCGCCGAGGCCACGCCCGCGGAAGCCGCGGCGGCGTTCCCGCGCGCGTTGCCGGTCGCGCCGCTCGCCGCGCGAGCTGACGCGGCGCCCGGCGCGCCCAGTCCCGCCTTCGCCGCAGCGACGATCGAGTCGATCGAACGCGCGGTCGGCTATGTGAAGTCGGGCGCGGCGCGCGCTGTCGTCACCAATCCGATCGCCAAGGCGACGCTCTACGCCGCCGGCTTCAAGTTTCCCGGCCACACCGAATTCCTCGGCGCGTTGGCCAAACGCGACTGGGGCGGCGCGGCGCAGCCGGTGATGATGATCTGGTCGGAAGCGCTCGCGGTCGTGCCGATCACCATCCATGTCGCGCTCGACGACGTCCCGCGGATGCTGACCCGCGACCTCATCGTCTCGACGGCGCGGATCGTCGCCGCCGACATGAACAGCCGCTTCGGCGTCGCGCGGCCGCGGCTCGCCTTCGCCGGCCTGAATCCGCACGCCGGCGAGGGCGGCGCGATGGGCCGCGAGGAGATCGATACAATCGCTCCGGCGATCGAAGCGCTGCGCGGCGAAGGCCTCGACGTCGTCGGCCCGCTGCCCGCCGACACGATGTTCCACGCTGCGGCGCGCGCGCGCTACGACGTCGCGCTGACCATGTATCACGACCAGGGCCTGATCCCGGCCAAGACGCTCGCCTTCGACAGCGGCGTCAACGTCACCCTCGGTCTGCCGTTCGTCCGCACCTCGCCCGATCACGGTACGGCGTTCGACATCGCAGGCCAAGGCGTCGCCAGCCCGACGAGCCTGATCGCCGCGCTGAGGCTCGCCGCGCGTCTCGCGCCATGAGCCTCGCCGCCGACGGCCTGCCGCCGCTGCGCGAGGTCGTCGCCGCGCACGGACTGGCGGCGAAGAAGTCGCTCGGGCAGAACTTCCTGTTCGATCTCAACCTGACAGGCCGCATCGCCCGCGCGAGCGGTCCGCTAGAAGGCGTCGCCGTCGTCGAGGTCGGCCCCGGCCCCGGGGGCCTGACACGGGCGCTGCTCGCCCACGGCGCACGAAAGGTGATTGCGATCGAGCGCGACGAACGCTGCCTCGCGGCGCTGGTCGACATCGCCGCACATTGGCCGGGCCGCCTGCAGATCATCGCCGGCGACGCGCTGACGGTCGCGCCGGAGACGCTCGTCGCCGCCGCGGAAGGCGCGCCGATCCGCATCTGCGCCAACCTGCCCTACAACATCGCGACCGTCCTGCTGACGCGCTGGCTCGAGGCCGAGCCTTGGCCGCCATTTTACCAGCGCCTGACGCTGATGTTCCAACGCGAGGTCGCGCTCAGAATCGTCGCGACGCCTGCCGAGCGCGCCGACTACGGCCGCCTCGCCGTGCTGGCGGGCTGGCGCGCGCGGGCGCAGCTGCTGTTCGATGTGCCGCCGGCCGCCTTCACGCCGCCGCCGAAAGTCACCTCGAGCGTCGTCGAGCTGATCCCGCGCGAAAGACCCGAACCGTGCGACGCGCGCCTGTTGTCGGCGGCGACGCAGGCCGCCTTCGGTCAGCGCCGCAAGATGCTGCGCCAGTCGCTGAAGGCTTTCTCCGCCGCTCAGGGCGTCGATCTGGCGGCCCTGCTCTCCGTGGCCGGCCTCGATCCGACCCGCCGCGCGGAGGAGATCGATGTCGCCGGGTTTTGCAAGCTGGCGCGCGCCGCGGAGGCGCTGAAAGCGTAGAAGCCGGCGCCGCGCTCAGGCGGCGTGGGCCTCCGGCGGCGACGACGCGGCCTTGCCAGATTGAATGAACTTGTCGGCTTCGTCCTTCGACATGGCGCTGCCGAACAGGTAGCCCTGGGCGAAGTCGCAGCCCTGGTTGGAGAGCCAGTCGAGGTTGGCGTCGCTTTCGATGCCCTCGGCGGTCGTCTGGAGGCTCAGGCTCGCGCCGATTTGCATCATCGCGTCGGCCAGCTTGGCTCGTTCGCCGCCTTGCTCGACATTGGCGAGGTAGCTCTTATCGATCTTGATCTTGTTGAAGCGCTGCTCGCGCAGATGACGGAGGTTGGAATAGCCGGCGCCGAAATCGTCCAACGCGATCTTGACGCCGAGATTCTGCAGCGAGGTCAGCGCGGCGCGCGCTGCCTCGAGATCGCTGAGCAATGCGGTCTCGGCGATCTCGACCTCGAGCCGGCCCGAGGGAAAGCCGGTCTCGGTAAGGATCGCCAGCAGCGCCGCAGCCAACCGCGGATCACGCAGCTGCGTC
Organism: Hyphomicrobiales bacterium; assembly: GCA_003164915.1. Lineage (GTDB taxonomy): Bacteria > Pseudomonadota > Alphaproteobacteria > Rhizobiales > Beijerinckiaceae > Roseiarcus. The sequence continues at coordinate 20,568 of PLRT01000146.1, forward strand.
GCCGATATGTTGACCGAGAGCTGCAGATTCGGCGGCCAGCCTCGCGCGTCGGAGCAAGCCTCGCGCAGGATCCTGCAGGTGAGATCGCAGATCATTCCCGTCTCCTCCGCCACGGAAATGAATACGTCCGGCGGGACGGATCCGTGTTCGGGACTGTCCCAGCGCGCGAGCGCCTCGAAACCAACGAGGTCGCGTTCGGGCAAGGAGACGATCGGCTGGTAGAAAGGCCTGACCTCGCCGCGGTTGATCGCCGCGCGCAGGTCGGATTCGAGCCGCGCGCGCGCCCTGAGCGCGACGTCCATCTCGGAATGAAAGAAGCGAAACGTTCCGCGCCCCTCGCGTTTGCCCTGGTACATCGCGACATCGGCGGCATGCAGCAGCGCGTCGGGATCGTGGTCCCCCGGCGTCGCGAAAGCGACCCCGATGGTCGAGTCGACTTCGACCTGCCCGTGATTCCAAGGGACCGGCTCTCGCACCGCCGCGTTGATCCGTTGCACCAAGGTCACGAGCGCGTCGCGATCCTGAAAAAAGGGAACCAGAACGACGAATTCGTCGCCGCCGACACGGGCGGCCACGCCTCCGCGGGGCATGAGACCGCGCAGACGATCGGCGACCGCGCACAGAACGGCGTTGCCCGCCGCGTGGCCATGCAAGTCATTAACCGGCTTGAACCGATCGAGGTCGATCAGCAGGACGGCGAAGGTCTCGTGCGCCGAGCAGCGCGAGAGAGCGGATTCGAGCGTCTCGCCGAACAATCGGCGATTGGGCAGCCCGGTCAGCGCGTCGTGCCGGGCGCTCTTTTCCGCCAGCGCTTCGGCGGCCATCCGCGCCGCGATCGCCCTGCGCAGCAGAATCGACTTGCGGATGGTGGCGACGACGGCGCCGACGCCCAGGCAGGCGGTCAGCATCACGAGGTTCAACAGCTCGTGCTGAATGATGTAGCGGCCGACGCGATCGAAGACGCCCTGCCCGACGCCGATGAACCAGACGCAAGCCCCTACGACCATCAGGACAAGAAGCTCGTAAAGCTCCCCTTGCCCCCAGGTTCCCTCGCTTTCGAGGCTCGACGCGGAATTGTTCGATCGAGTTCGCGGCATGGGCGGCGACGCTAGGCGCGTTTGCTTAACGCTAGGTCAAACCGCTTGAGCGCGCGGGTTCGTGCCTAACGCCGAGTTCCTGAGCGGGCCGCAAATTCACCGTTTCACCGGTTGCGGCGACGCAGGTGACGCCAAACCGGCCGTCCGCATCACGCCGGCGTAGCGATGGTTGTCCTCCGCCGTCTCGTCGTCGCCTTCGCCGCGGCCAAGGCGTTAGCCATGGCCGCCGAGACGCCTCGGGTAAAGCGCGCCCTACTCCGCGGCGATCTTCGCCACGCCCGCCGCCTTCAACGCATGATCGAGGTCGCCGAGAATGTCGTCGATGTGCTCGATGCCAATCGACAGGCGCACGTAACCTTCGGTCACGCCGGTGGCGAGCTGGTCCGCGGGCGAAAGCTGCGAGTGTGTGGTCGACGCCGGATGAATGGCGAGCGAGCGCGCATCGCCAATGTTGGCGACGTGGTAGAACAGTTGCAGCGCGTCGATGAACCGCCGCCCTGCCGCATGCCCGCCGGCGAGTTCGAAACCGACGAGGCCGCCGAAGCCGCCCTTGAGATATTTCTGCGCCCTCTCAATCGCCTTGCCGCTCTGCAGCGAGGGATAGATCACCTTGACGACCTCCGGCCGCTTGGCGAGCCATTGCGCGACCGCCTCGGCGTTCTTGCTGTGGCGCTCGATGCGCAAAGCCAGCGTCTCGATCCCCTGCAGGGTGAGGAAGGCGTTGAACGGCGACAACGCCGAGCCGATATCGCGCAGCAGCGTCACGCGCGCCTTGAGAACATAGGCGATCGGCCCGAGCGGCTTGACGGCCTCGCTCCACACCGCGCCGTGATAGGACGCATCGGGCGTGTTGAGCGCCGGCTGACGCTCGGGGAAATCGCCCCAGGGGAAATTGCCGCTGTCGACGATCAGGCCGCCGATCGAGGTGCCGTGACCGCCGAGATACTTGGTCGACGAATAGACCACGACCGCCGCGCCGTGGTCGAACGGACGGGCGAGCAGCGGCGCGGCGGTGTTGTCGACGATCAGCGGGATGCCGAGCGGCCGGCCAATCGCCGCCACTTCGGCGATCGGGAATACGGTCAGTTTCGGGTTCGGCAGCGTCTCGGCGTAATAGGCGCGCGTCTTGGCGTCGGTCGCGCGGCGGAAGTTCTCCGGATCGGCCGGATCGACGAAACGGACTTCGATTCCCTGGTCCTTCAGCGTATTGGCGAACAGGTTCCAGGTCCCGCCATAGAGGTCGGTCGAAGAGACGACATTGTCGCCGACGCGGGCGACGTTCTGCAGCGACAACGCGCTCGCCGCCTGGCCGCTCGACACCGCCAGCGCGGCGACGCCGCCCTCGAGCGCCGCGACGCGCTTCTCGAGCACGTCGTTGGTCGGGTTCATGATGCGCGTGTAGATGTTGCCGAGTTCCTTGAGCGCGAACAGGTTCGCCGCGTGATCGGCGTTCTGGAACTGGTACGAGGTCGTCTGGTAGATCGGCACGGCGACCGCGCCGGTGGTCGGATCGGCGCGCCATCCGGCGTGCAGGGCGAGGGTTTCCGGCTTCTGCGGCGCTTGCGACATGATCGGCTCCGACGTTTTGACGCGACCCGGCCCAGCCGCCGTCGCGGGATTGGCGAGGCGTAGGCCTCTATAACACGCCGACTAGGCGTTAATAATGGATTCCTCCCCTATAGTTCTGTCAATCTATAGCGGTTGTCAACTAAAAACCGCCGCGCCTCTACAGCTCCGCGTAGCCGGCCGGCGTCAGCCGCAGCCGATCGAGGGCAAGCTGGACCCAACCGCGCGCGACCGCCTCAGCGACCGCCGCCTGATAGTCGGCGGCGCGGCCGAAATTGCGTTCGAGAAAATCGTGGCCGGCGCGGCCTGCGGGAAGGCTTTCGCCCGAGCGCATTCCGGCGTCGGCGAACAGCGCCAGCAGCGCGCGCGCGTAATCCTCGTCGGCGGGCAGCACGGTCGTCGCTTTCTCTCCCCGAGGGCGAATTGGCCCCGCCGATTGCGCCGGTTGTGAGGCCGTGACGGTTCGCGTCAGGCCGCGCTCGGCGGGCCCGCCGGCTTCGGCAGCTCGACGACCATTCTGAGGCCCGGCGCGTTGTCCTCTGCGGCATAGGCCATGCCATGCAACTCGGCGATCGCCGCCACCAAGCTGAGGCCGAGCCCGTCGCCGGGCGTCGAACGCGCGGCGTCAAGGCGATAGAAGCGCTCGAAGATGCGCCGGCGTTCGGCTTCCGGCGCGCCAGGCCCGTCATCGGCCACCGCCAGCCGTCCGCCCCCGCCGTGCCGCGCGCTGGCGACGACGATATGCGTGCCCGCGGGCGTGTGGCGCAGCGCATTGTCGACCAGGTTGGCGACCATCTGCGTCAGCAACTCGCGGTCGCCCGCCAGCGGCAGCGCTTCGTCGAGCGCCGCCGTCAGCGTCTTGCCCTCCTCCTCCGCGGCGGGCTGGAACGCTTCGACCACCTCGCGCGCCGTTGCGGCGAGGTCGACCGGCCGGAACCCAGCGCGCCGCGCGCCCGACTCGATCTGGCCGATGCGCAGGATGGCGTTGAAGGTCGCGAGAACGGCGTGGATGTCAGCGATCGCCGCCTCGAGCGCGGCGGCGGTATCGGGGCGCGCCGACTCGCGCGCGAGCTGCGTTTCGAGCCGTTGCGCCATGCGCGTCAGCGGCCGGCGCAGATCGTGCGCGACCGCCGCGCCGACCGCCTTGTGCGCCTCGAGCAGCGACTCGATGCGGTCGAACATCAGATTGAAGGTGCGCGCCAGATGGTCGAGTTCGTCGTCGCCGCCCGTCTCGGGAATGCGTCGCCGCCAATCGCCGGCGACAATCGCCTGCGCCGCGCTGCGCATCGCTTCGATGCGCTTCAGGGCCTGGGAGCTCAGCAGCACGCCGCCGATCGCGCCGAGCGCCAGCGTCGCGGCCAGCGCCCATGCGAAAGCGGACAGCAGCGCACGCATCGGGCCGGGCGCGCTGCGCCACTCGTCGGCGACCACCAGCGCGCCGCCGTCGTCGAGCCTCGCGACCCGCGCGCGCACGTCGACCGCGCTCTCGCCCGGTTCGTCGTTCTCCGGCTCGCGCAGAGTGACCCAGCCGACCGCGCCGGGCGGCGGAACGAGTTCGCCGGCCGTCAGCTTGCCTGAGGCGTCGACCAGGCCATAGGCGAATGAATTGACCACCCCGGCGCGTCCGGCGATCGTCGCCTTCAGCCCGGACTCGCCGTGCGCCGAGTATTCCTTCAGCAGCGCGGCGCTTTCACCCTCGACGTCCTGGTCGATTTCCGCGCTGATCTGGCTGTGGACGACGAGGTAGACGACCGCGCCGAGAAAGAGCACCGACAGCGTGAACAGGCCGAGATAGATCGCCGCGAGGCGAAAACTCGAAGTGCGGAAGAGCCTAGTTCGAAGCACGCAGCATGTACCCGGCGCCGCGCAGAGTGAGGATGAGGGGCGTCGCCTGACCGCGATCCACCTTCGCCCGCAAACGGCTGATGTGCGTCTCGACGATATTCGTTTGCGGATCGAAATGGAACGCCCACACCTTTTCGAGCAGCATGCTGCGCGTCACCACCCGCCCTTCGCTGCGCATCAGGAATTCCAGAAGCTGGAACTCGCGCGGCTGCAGGTCGATCTCGTGGCCGCCGCGCTTCACCGTGCGACGGATGAGGTCCATCTCGAGGTCGCCGACGGCGAGCACGGTCGGCTCGGCGCCGAGCGTCGGTCGTCGCGCCAGCGCGGCGAGCCGCGCCATCAGTTCGGAGAAGGCGAACGGCTTGACGAGATAGTCGTCGCCGCCAGCCTCGAGACCTTCGACCCGATCGTCAATGCCGGAAAGCGAGGTAAGAAACAGCGTCGGAATCGCCGACCCGGCGGCGCGCATCGCCTTGACCAGCGACAGCCCGTCGAGCTCCGGCAGCATGCGGTCGACGATGACGACATCGTAGCGCTGCGGGCCGGTCGCCATCACCAGCCCGTCGCGGCCATTGCGCGCGACGTCGGCTTCGTGGCCGCGCTCAGCGATGCCGTGGGCGAGAAAAGCCGCGCCTTCGGCGTCGTCTTCGACGATCAGGACTTTCATTCCGCCGGCCACGCTCCGCTTCGGCGTCGCCGCCGGACCCAGAACATGCGGGAGAAGACCCGATCGCCCAGCGCCTCATGCGCAACGGCAGCTAAGGCGTGCGCGATCAAATAGACCCACATGACTTTCCCGGCCAACGCATGCGCCTTGAGCGCCATACGCCCGTAGGGCGTACCGGTAAAGAGGGCGAACCATGCGGCGCCGCTCATCGCCAGGAAGGTCGCAAGCAGCAGACCGAGGCCATGCACGGCGCTCGCCAGCGCGTCGAGATGCAGCGGCGGCGCCTCGCCGCGCGCGAGCGATCGAGCGATGGCGCGGACTTCGCCAAACACCTGGCCGAGCGCCTCGCGCGAGAACCACGGGAAAAGCCGCTGCAGGGGCGTCTCGCGCTGGTCGCGCATCAGCGTCCACAGCCAGAACAGCGACAAAACGCCGAGACCGACGAGGCCGACCTGCTGATGCAGGGCGAACGGCCAATCGGGCGTTTCGCCGGGCAGAGGGCGCTCCATGATCTGGCTGGTCAGCAATTGTTCGACGACCGTCAGCAGAACCGCGAGATGCAGCGCGCGCGTGAGGTGGGATCGGGCGATGGTCATGGGTCCTCGGGGCTCTCTTCAAGGGAGATCGGGCGGTCGCGCTTTCGCGCCGTCAGTTACGCAGCGCGTCGTGGCAGGAGCGGCAATCGCCGGCGACCCGCTGGAAGCGCGCGCTGGCGCCGCCCGGCGCCGCGGCCGTCTGCAGCGTCGCGGCGGCGTCGGCCTCGAACCGTGAGAAGCGGTTCTTGGCGTCGAGCGCCTGGGCGCCTGAACCGGAAATCCCCGCTTCGACGTCGCGCGCGTCTCCGATCATCCCGGTCAGGATCCGCCGCAGCGCGGGCTCGTCGTAGGGGACGGCGCCGGTCAGCATCCGCTCGGCCTGGCCAGCCTGGGCCTTCCAGTCGCGCATGATCGGCCTCAGCCGCGGCGCGGCGACGGCGCTCGCGGCCGCGGCAAAGACGGCGGCGGCGAAAAGAATGGCGGAAGGCTTCAATGCGCGCTCCTCAGGCGGCGGACCCCCCGAGATTTGCCCTCAGCCTTTGGCGGGAAAGCGGCGCCGCCTATACGCTTTCCCAATCTCACGAGCCCCAACCCCGGAGCGGCGACACCCGCCGTTGACCGCGATCCGGGCCGGGCCTAGAGACGGCGCGAGGCCGGATCGAGCGAGCCATGACTGTCGTCGTCGCCTTCGGCGATTCCAACACCTGGGGTTACGAGCCCGGCGTAGGCGTGCGGTTTCCGCCCGACGTCCGCTGGACCGGCGTGATGCAGCGCGAGCTCGGCCCCGCCTGGCGGGTGATCGAGGAAGGTCTCAACGGGCGCACCACCGTGTTCGACGATCCGATCGAGCCCGACCGGCGCGGCGCCGACTACCTGCCGCCGTGCCTGCGCAGCCACGCGCCGATCGATCTCCTGATCATTGCGCTCGGCTGCAACGATCTTAAGCTGCGCTTCTCCGCTTCGCCGGGCGACATCGCCAACGGCGCCGAGCGGCTGATCCAGATCGCCCGCGCCGAGCCGGTCGGCCCGAACGGCGCGCCGCCCGCGATCATCCTCGTCTCGCCGCCGCCGCTTGGGCGGCTAAGCGAGTTCGCCGAGATGTTCACGGGCGGAACGGAGAAGTCGAAACAACTCGCCGAGCGCTATCGCGTCGTCGCCGAGCGCAACAATGTCGGCTTCGTCGACGCCGGCGCATTCGTCGTCTGCTCCGATCGCGACGGCGTCCACCACGAGTCCGACCAGCACGCGATCCTCGGCCGCGCCATGGCGGCGGCGGCGCGCATGGTCCTTGCCTGAGCGCGGCCGGCGCTCCGCTGCAGCGACGCCACACCGATGTCGAGCCCTGCCCAACTCAACATTGCGCCGCGCCGCTGGCTCATGCGCGAGATTTCCGCCACGCTCGCGCTGAGCGGGCCGATCGTGCTCGCCAATATCGCCGTCAACCTGATGACGACGACCGACGTGATGATGCTCGGCTGGCTGTCGCCGCGCGCGCTCGCCGCGGGCGCGCTCGGCCAATCGATATACACGACGCTTTTGCTGTTCTGCATCGGCGTCGTCGGCGCGCTCGCGCCGCTCGCCGCCAGCCTGGTCGGCGCCGACCGCAAGGATACGGCGGGCCTGCGCGCCGCTCTTCATCAGACGCTCGGCAGCGCGTTGCTGCTCGCCGGACCCGCCTGGGTCCTGTTGTGGGCCACCGAACCGATCCTGCGCGCGATCGGCGAACCGGCCGACCTCGCGGCCGATGCGGCCCGCTATATGCATGCGCTGCAATGGGCGCTCGCTCCCGCTCTGCTCTATTTCTCCACGCGCTGCGCTTTCGCCGCGCTCGACCGGGTCGCGCCGACTCTGATCGCCGGGCTGATCGCCGTCGTCTTTAACGCCGGCGCGAATTACCTCCTCGTCTTCGGCAAGCTCGGCCTGCCGGCGCTGGGCGTCGTCGGTTCGGGCCTGGCGACGAGCCTGTCGCAGACCGTGATGATGCTGATTCTCGTCGGCTGGTCGTTCGTCGATCCGCATCTGCGACGCTACCGGCTGTTCGCCGCGCGGCCGCATTTTGATCGCGCCGCCTTTGTATCGCTTTGGCGGCTCGGCCTGCCGATCGGCGCGACGATTGCGGCGGAGGTCGGTATTTTCAGCGGCGCGGGCCTGGCGATGGGGCTGATCGGTCCGCACGCGCTCGAAGCGCACGCGATCGCGCTGCAGATCGCTTCGGTCGCCTTCATGGTCCCGCTCGGCCTCGGCCAGGCGGCGAGCGTGCGCGTCGGCCACGCCTACGGCGCGCGCGACGAACGCGCCGTGTCGCGCGCCGGCTGGACCGCGCTCGCCGTCACGATGGGCTATGTCGCGCTGTCGGCGACGGCGATGCTCGCCTTTCCGCGCCTGCTGATCGCCCCGTTTCTCGCCCACGACACGGCCGACCTCGACAAAATCGTCGCCCAGACGCTGTCGTTTCTGCAGATCGCGGCCCTGTTCCAGCTTTTCGACGGCGCGCAGGCGGCGCTCGCCAACATGCTGCGCGGCGTCCACGATTCGCGGTGGCCGGCGGCGATGGCGGTCGTCGGTTATTGGGCGATCGGCGCGCCGATCGGGATCGGCCTCGCCTTCTTCACCCCGCTCGCCGGCCGCGGTCTGTGGATCGGCCTCGCCTGCGGGCTCGCCGCGGTTTCGCTGCAATTGCTGTGGCGCTGGATCGGCCGGGAGCGGCGGGGGTTTTTTCCGCCGCCGTCGCCTCGCCTCGAGGTTGACGTCGAGTCGGGGCCGGCGGAAACTGTCGCGTCCGCACCATCGGGAGGCTGACGCCATGCCCGCACGCGCGACGCGGCTCGTCATCGACGTCGACACCGGCATCGACGACGCTTTCGCGCTCCTTTACGCCTGCGCCAGTCCGCGCGCGCGACTGGTCGGCGTCTCGACCGTCGTCGGCAACGTCGATCTCGCCAGCGCGACGCGCAACACCAGCGCCGTGCTGGCGCTCGCCCGGCGCGCCGAGGTGCCGGTTTGGCCGGGCTGCGCGGCGCCGATGCTGCGGGCGCAAAATGACGCAAGGCTGTTCCACGGGCCGAGCGGCCTGGGTTACGCCGAACTGCCCGAGCCCGCGGCGAAACCGGCGCCAATGCATGCGATTGACGCGATCCTCGCCGCGGCGAGCGTCGAGCCCGGCGCGCTGACGCTGGTCGCCACCGGGCCGCTGACCAACATCGCAGCGGCGCTGCTGCGCGAACCGGCCCTGCCGCGCCTGCTGGGGCGACTGGTGCTGATGGGCGGCGCCTATCGCGAGGGCGGCAACGTCACGCCGGCGGCGGAGTTCAACATCTGGCACGACCCGGAAGCGGCGCGCATCGTGTTCCGCGCCTTCGCCGCCGACGGAGCGGCGCCGCTCGTCGCCGTCGGACTCGACGTGACGCGACAGGCGCAACTGCGCCCCGCCGACCTCGACCACCTCGAGCGCCGTTGCTCCGGCCTGCCGCACGGCCCCGCGCTTCTGCGCTTCCTCCACGATTCATCGCGTCACTATTTCGATACGATGGAGAAACACACCGGCGCGCGCGTCTTCACTCTGCACGACCCGCTCGCGGTCGCAGCCGCGATCGACCCGTCGCTGATCGTCACCCAGAGGGCGACGGTCGAAGTCGAGACGACGGGAACGCTGACGAGCGGCATGACCGTCGCCGACTGGCGCGGCGTCTGGGGTCGTCCGCCCAACGTCGACGTCGCCATCGAGGTCGAAGCGCCGCGCTTCCTCGCCGACTTCCTCGACGCGATGGAGCGGCTGGCGCGCGGGTGAACCAGCGGCCGCCCTCGGCCGACGGCGCCTCCTTACGCTTTCGACTGCGCCGCGGCGCGGGCGACCCCTTCCCTGACCAGGCGGCGCGCTTCTTCGGCGTCGCCCCAGCGGACAATCTTGACCCATTTGCCCGGCTCGAGATCCTTGTAGTGGGCGAAGAAGTGCTCGATCTGCTTGAGGGTGATGTCGGGCAGGTCGGTGAAATTCTGCACCTTTGCGTAGCGCTGGGTGAGCTTGGCCGACGGCACAGCGAGCAGCTTTTCGTCGCCGCCGGCTTCGTCCTCCATCAGCAGCACGCCGACGATGCGGCAGCTCATGAACGCGCCCGGCACGATCGCGCGGGTGTTGGCGACGATGACGTCGCACGGGTCACCGTCGTCCGACAGCGTGTGCGGGATGAAGCCGTAATTGCCGGGGTAGCGCATCGACGTATAGAGGAACCTGTCGACCTTCAGCGCGCCGCTCGCCTTGTCCATCTCGTACTTGATCGGCTCGCCGCCGATCGGCACTTCGATGACGACGTTGACTTCCGCCGGCGCGTTCTCGCCGATCGACACCGCTTGCAGGTTCACGGGGAAGTTGCTCCGAGATCGAGAGGAGAAAGCGCGGCCCAGTCTTCAGGCGCGGCGCGGCCGCAACCTGCGGTTCAATCGAACCCGAACGCGACGCGTTCGCGCGTGTCGGCGCCGAACTGTTCCGGCGCCCGGCGCACGATACGCCCGCCGAGGCGCCGATAGAAGCCGACCGCACGGTCGTTTCCGGCCAGCGCCCACACGACGAAGGTCGGATAGCCGTGCGCGGCGAGATCGCGCTGCGCGGCCTCGAACATGCGTCGGCCGAGGCCGCCGCCTTGATATTCCGGAGCGAGATAGAGCTCAAAAATCTCGCCGCTGTAGGCCAGCGACGGCATGCGGTTGCGGCCGTAGCTGGCGTAGCCGGCGACCATATCGGCGAAGTCGAGTACGATGAGGCGCGTCCCGCCGGAGATGGCGCGCCGCCACCACGCAGGGCCGCGGCGGGTGATCATCCGCTCGAGCTCGCGCCCGGGGATGACCCCGCGATAAGCCTCGCGCCAGGCCTCGTCGTGGACGCGCGCGATGCCCGCCTCGTCGCCGAACCGCGCGCCACGAATGGATATGACCGTCTCGACCATGGCGACGAGGTTACGTCCAGCCGCGCCCGCGCCGCAAGGCCCCCTCGACAGGCCTCGGAAAGAATCGTCTCCCGCTCGCGGAGCCGCGGGAAAAGCCGGCTTCGCCATTTTCATGTCGGAATTTCTCGGCATCCATGCTAACCAGAATCGCCTGCCTGGAGCGAGGGATTGCATGTCGGCGCCGCAATGGCTTGTGCGCTTTTCGCGCGGCGCGGCGTTCGTCGCGGCGGCGTGGTCGTGCGGGTCCGTCGACGCGCGCGCCGAGATGCTTCATGCGACCTACAACGTCTCGCTGGTCGGCCTGCAGATCGGCGTCGCCAATCTTGACGCCAATCTGACGCCGACAAGCTATGCGATCGACGCTCGCGCCAAGATCACCGGCCTCGCCTATTGGTTCTCGCGCGCCCGCGGCGCTTCGAGCGGCCAGGGCGCGATCGTCAACAATCGCGTCGTCCCCGCCACCTTCGCGACGATCGCCTCCAACGCGAGCATGACGCGCACGATTCGGATGTCGCTTTCCGCCAATGCGGTGAAGGACGTCGACATCACGCCGCCGTTCGATGAGAAGCCCGACCGCGTGCCGCTGACCGAAAAGGACGAGCAGGGCGTGGTCGACCCGGTCGGCGCCGTCGTCATGCCGGTCCCCGCCAAGGGTCCGCTGGTCGGGCCGGATTCGTGCGATCGCAAGATTCCGGTGTTTGACGGCTACACGCGGTTCGACGTCGATCTGACCTATGTCGGGCAACGCGAGGTCTCGACCAAGGGCTACAAGGGGCCGGTCGCGGTCTGTGCGGTGCGCTACACGCCGATCGCCGGCCAGCGGCGCGACCGCCCGGCGACCAAGTTCATGGCCGACAACAAGGACCTCGAAGTGTGGTTGGCGCCGGTCGCCGGCGCGCATGTGCTGATGCCGTTCCGCATCTCGGCGCGCACGATGATCGGCATGACCGTGATCGAGGCCTCCGAATTCCGCCTCGACGGCGAGTGACGCGCGCGCTCGTCAGTTGAACTCGTCGGGCGGGACGGGCATCGGCAGCACGTCGACGCCCTCCTCCAGCAACGCTTCAACCTCCGCTCCGCTCGCCCGGCCGCGGATTGCGCGCTCCGGCGTATCGCCGGCGTGCATCGACCGCGCGATCTCGGCGAACTTGCCTCCGACGTCGTCGGTGTTGGCCTCGATCTCGCGATGCAGGGCCGTGACCGCATCGCGCAGCGCGCGCCGGCGCCGATCGAGCAGCGCGACTTCCCCAGGCGCCGCATTCGCCCGCGCTGCGCCCACGATCGCCGGCGCCATGATCGCCTTGGCGACCTTGCTCGATCCGCATTCGGGACAGACGATCAGGCTCCGCCGCGCCTGCAGGTCGTAAGCTGCGGCGTCGGGGAACCAGCTTTCGAAATCGTGCCCCTTCTCGCAAGCGAGGGCGTATTTGATCATCGTTCAGCCCGCCAGCAGCGAGTCCAGCCGCCCGGCGCTTTCCAGGTCGTAGAGGTCGTCGCAGCCGCCGACGTGGGCGGCGCCGATAAAGACCTGCGGCACGGTCGACCGACCGCCCGCCTTGACGGCCATCGCCACCTGCGCGGCGCGGTCGCCGTCGACGCTGATCTCTTCGAACGCCGCCCCTTTTCGCCGCAACAGATCCTTGGCGGCGTGGCAATAGGGGCAGGATGACTTCGTGTAGATGACGATCGGCGGCAAGATCTCGACCCCGTCCGGCGCAATCGCCGATCCCGAGACAATATATGGGCTGTCACGCCCCGCTCACAACCCGGGCGAAGACGAGCAGGTCGACGTCGACCGCGCCCGCCCTCAGCAGCGCGCGAGCGGCGGCGTTGGCGGTCGCGCCAGACGTCACCACGTCGTCGACCAGGACGATCCGCATGCCGGCCAGCGGCGCTCCGGGGGCGGCGCGAAACGCTCCCTGCATGTTGGCGGCGCGCTGCTCGCGGCTCAGCCCGACCTGGCTGCGGGTGGATTTGACCCGTACGAGCCACTGCGGCTCGAATCGCCTGCCGCTCGCCGCCGCCACGGCCTGAGCGAGCGCCGCCGCCTGGTTGAATCGCCGTCGCCACAGTCTCAGCGGATGGAGCGGCACCGGCACGATGGCGTCGACGTCGGCGAGCACGTCGGTCCCCGCCCGCGCCATCCATGCGCCGAGCGGCTTCGCCAAATCGCCGCGATCGGAGTATTTCAGCCGATGGACCAGCCGGCGCGCCGGCCCGTCCTCGAACCGCGCCACCGCGCGCGCGCGGCGGAACGCCGGCGGATCAGCGATCGCCTGCGGAGAGAGCAGCCCTTCGCCGAGGTCCTGTTCGAACGGCGTGCCGAGCCGGTCGCAGAACGGCCGCTCGATGAAGCGCATCGCCCGCCAGCAGTCCGGGCATAGTCCGCCGCGGGCGCCGGTGGCGGCGCGGCAGGCCAGGCAGGTCGGCGGGTAGAGCGCGTCGAGCGCGGCGCGGCCGAATGCGGTGAAAAACTGGCCGATCCGCCCGCGCGGCGACGCCTCGGCTCCGGCCTGCGACAGGCTCATGGGGGGAGTAAAGCAGGAATTCGCTGTCGTGGGAACGGCGATTTCGCCGCGCCGGCGGCGCCGGGGATGCGCTTTGCGCTCGTCCGCGCGACGCGCGATAACTCCGCCCGTGTCCGTTTCCGCGCCGCCCGAAATCTTCGACCGCGCTCTCCTCGCCGTGCGTCTCGATCGCGCCTGGCGGCGCGCTGCCGACCGCCCCGGCGCCGATTTTCTGCTCCGCCGCGCGGCCGACGAGCTTGCCGATCGGCTTCTCCTGGTCAAGCGCGCATTCGCGTTCGCCGTCGACGTCGGCGCGCCCGGCCCGCATGCGGCCGCCGCGCTGGCCGGCCGCCCCGGCGGCGGCGCGACCTTGCGCCTGGCGCCGACCGCCGCCAGCGCCGGATCGGGCGACTTCGCCGTCCTCGTCGGCGACGCCGAGCGGCTGCCGCTCGCCGAGGCGAGCGTCGACCTGGTCGTCTCGCTGATGGCGCTGCACCACGTCAACGATCTGCCCGGCGCGTTGATCCAGATCCGCCGCGCGCTGCGGCCCGACGGGCTGCTGATCGCCGCGCTCGCCGGCGGCGACACGCTGACGGAGCTGCGTCAGAGCCTGACGATCGCCGAAAGCGAGGTCGCTGGCGGCGTCTCTCCGCGGGTCGCGCCCTTCGCCGACGCGCGCGCGCTCGGCGGACTGCTTCAGCGCGCCGGCTTCGCGCTGCCGGTGGTCGATGTCGACACGGTCGTGGCGCGCTACGCCGACATGCTCGCGCTGATGCACGACCTGCGCGCTTTCGGCGCGGCGAACGCCCTGGTCGAGCGCAGCCGAAAGCCGCTCCAACGCGCCGTTTTGGCGCGCACGGCGGAGATCTACGCCGAGCGCTTCGCCGACGCCGGCGGACGGTTGCGCGCGACCTTCGAGACGGTCTGGTTGACCGGCTGGGCGCCGCACGAAAGCCAGCCAAAGCCGCTTCGGCCCGGTTCGGCGACGGCGCGGCTCGCCGACGCGCTCAGGCCGCGAGAGGACGATCGATGATCCCGTGGGTCCAGCTCGGCAAGGCGCCGGTTCCCGGCGGCGGCGAAGTGCGGTTGATGCGGCGCGGCGCCGAATTCTCGATCCGCCTGGGCGTCAAGGAGCTGATGAACAGCCGCATCAGCGGTTCGGAGGAAGCGCTCGCCGCGCTCGCCTGCGCAAGAATCCGCGAACGCGCCCGGCCGAGCGTCCTCGTCGGCGGCTTGGGCATGGGCTTCACCTTGCGGGCCGCGCTCGCCGCCCTCGGCGCCGACGCGCGCGTCGATGTCGCCGAACTCATTCCCGCGGTCGCGCAATGGGCGGAGAGCGAAATGGCGGAAATCTTCGCCGGCTCGCTCGGCGACCCGCGCGTGCGCCTCGAACTGGCCGACGTCGCCAAGCTCATCGACGTAGGCGGCGCGGCCTACGACGCAATCCTGCTCGACGTCGATAACGGCCCGGAGGGCTTCACCCGGCTGGCCAACGATCGGCTCTATGACGCGCGCGGCCTCGCGGCCGCCCGCGCCGCGCTGACGCCTGGCGGCGTGCTCGCCGTCTGGTCGTCGGGCCCCGACCGGAAATTCACCCGGCGGCTCCGCGACGCGGGGTTTCTGACCGAGGAAGTCGCCGCGCGCGCCCGCGGCGCCCGCGGCGGCGCCCGTCATGTCATCTGGATCGCGACGCGGCCCGTCGACGCGCGCAAAGGCGCGCCGCCGAGGCGTTAGGGCGCCAGGCCGCTGGACTGCGGCCCGAATCTCCCTAAATTGGGTTCGTCGACGACGGGCGGGAAACCGCCGGAAAGGCGGGCATGCGGAGCGCGGCGCATCACGTGATCGACCCCTGGCGGCGCTGGGGCGAGCGCCATCGCCTGGCGCGGGCGATGGTCCTAAACTGGGCGTTCGGCATGGCGATCGGCGTTTTCTGCGCCTCGCTGTTGCTCGCCTTCGACATTTTCGGGCTTCGATCGCTGCTGTGGCGCTCCAACATCGCCTTTGTCGGCTCGGCCATGCTATGCGCGGCTTTCGCCTTCACCTTCGGCGGCGTCGTCGCCGCCGCCGCGGTGATGCAGTTCGACGAATCCGACGACGAACCGCGTGACCGCCGTCGGCGCGCCCGACCGTCGCGCGCAAGACAACCGGTCGCCGCTCCGGTTCGCGCCGAAGCGCCGCGTCGCCGCTGAGCCGGCGCGAAGCGCCAATCAGCGAATGTCCTGGCTCACGGACGGGCTCGTAACCTTGCGCGCCGCGGCCGCCGCGGAACCGGTCAGCGCGACGCTGACGAGCACGCAGGCGAGGCCGAGCCAAGCCGCGGGCCTGACCGGCTCGCCGAGCGCCAGCGCGCCGGCGATGACGCCGAGGCAGGGAACAATGTAATTGTTGAGCGCCGCGAAGGTCGCGCCCGCCGTCTCGATCAGCCGGAAATAGACAAAATAGGCGAGTCCGGTGTTGAACAGGCCGAGCGCGA
>PLRT01000164.1:0-4817 GCA_003164915.1 Hyphomicrobiales bacterium
GAGCGCCTCGGCCGGGCGTTCGCGCCTCCGCCGCCGACGACCGCGATCGGCGCGCTCGTCAACCACATCACCGGCGGCCATATCGAGGCGATCGACGCCGGCCCGCGCTCGTTCCAACCGATGAACGTCAATTTCGGCCTGTTCCCGCCGATCGCCGAAGCGCGCGTCGACGAGGACGGCAAGCGCCTGCGCGGGCCGGAGCGCGGCGCCGCGCGCAAGCGCGCGCTCTCCGCGCGAGCGGCGGCGGATCTCGCGGCGTGGCTGCAGCAGAGCGCCTGAAGGGCGTCAATCGGCGACCTCCGCCGCGTCGATCAATCTGAGCTGCGGCTTCTCGCGACCGCCGTAGCGGTTGATCGCCAGCGCGCCGGCGAGGTGGACGCTGGCGCCCCTCGCCTTGCGCAACGCCTCGCCGAGCGGCTTGCCGACGACGCGGAAGGCGATCGCCTCGATCGCCGCGCCGTCGCCGGCGACCGCGCGCAGCCTGAGGTGATCGGCGCCGGCGGGAAAGACGTCGACCAGGCGGTGGCGCGGCAGGGCGAACACCGGCTCGGGATTGCCGGCGCCGAACGGCCCCGCCGCTTCGATCGACTGGACGAGCGCAACGGTCGCGCCCGAGGCGGTCAGCGCTGCGTCGATCGACAGCCCGGCGCGCGCTCGCGCCGCCGCGACCGGCTCGCTGAGCTTTTCTTCGAGAAAGGCGCGGAAGTCGCCGATCCGCGTCCTCGCGAGCGTGATTCCCGCCGCCATCGCGTGGCCGCCGCCCTTGATCGCCAGGCCCGAATCGACCGCCGCGCGCACGACCCGACCAAGATCTACGCCGGCGATCGAGCGGCCCGAACCGGTCGCCTCGGCGCCGTTCAGCGCCAGCGCGAAAGCGGGGCGGTCGAAACGTTCCTTGAGCCGCGCCGCGACAAGGCCGACGATCCCGCTCTGCCACCCTTCGCCCGCCACGACGACCGCCGCGCCGCGCTCCTCGAGGCCGAGCGCAGCCAGAGCTTCGGCTTCGGCCTCGGCGAGCGTCGCGATCTCGATCTGTTGGCGCGCGCGATTGAGGCGATCGAGCTCGGCGGCGATCTTGCGCGCCTCGTCCTCGTTGCGCGTCGTCAGCAGCTTGACGCCGAGCGCGGCGTCGCCGATCCGGCCGCCGGCGTTGATGCGCGGGCCGACGAGAAAGCCGAGATGATAGGCGCGCGGCGGCCCGTCGGCGCCGGCGGCGTCGAACAGGGCGGCGAGGCCGAGGCGCCGGCGCTGACGCATCGCGACGAGGCCGCGCGCGACGAAAGCGCGATTGAGGCCGATGAGCGGAACGACGTCGGCAACCGTCGCCAGCGCGACGAGATCGATCCCGGCCCCCAGATCGGGCGCGGCGCGGCCGTCGAAGAAGCCGCTGTCGCGCAGGGCGCGGTTCAGCGCGACCAGCCCCATATAGACGACCCCAGCGGCGCAGAGATGGCCGAGACCGGAGAGATCGTCCTGACGGTTGGGATCGACGACGGCGAGCGCGTCGGGAAGCCGTTCCGGCGCCTGGTGATGGTCGAAGACGAGGACGTCGAGCCCGAGCCGGTTGGCCTCGGCGATCGGCTCGTCGCTGACCGCGCCGCAATCGACGGTGACGACGAGGCTCGCGCCGCGCGCAGCGAAAGCGGCCATCGCTTCGCGATTGGGCCCGTAGCCCTCGATCACCCGATCGGGAATGTGGACGATCGTCTCGCAGCCGCAGCCCTGCAGGTATTCGCTGAGCAGCGCCGCGCTCGCCGCGCCATCGACATCGTAATCGGCGAAGATCGCGACGCGCTCGGCGCGCCTGACCGCGTCGGCGAGCCGCGCCGTCGCCTTCTCCATGTCTGCGAGCGCAAACGGGTCGGGCATCCAGGCGCGCAAGGTCGGATCGAGATGGCGCGCGACCTCGTCGAGGCCGACGCCGCGCCCGGCAAGCACGCGCGCCAGGAGTTCGTCGCAACCGCCCGTTTGCGCCATCGCCAGCGCGCGCGCTTCGCCCGCCGCGTCGAGCCGCGCACGCCACGGGCGGCCGGCGAAGGATCGCTCGACGCCGAGGAAGTAAGGAGCGGAAGGCGGCATCGACGCTCCGTCTAGCACGGAATTGCGCCCCGTGAGCGGACCGTCGGCCTAGCTCGCCAGCCGGCGCGCGACCAGACTGGCAAAATAGACCAGTCCCGAAAGGGCGGTGATCCAGAAGCTGGTCGGCCAATCCGTATAGAAGGCGAGCGTCAGGCCGCCCCAGGCCTCGGCGAGCGCCAGGCCGGCCGACAGCGCGACGCCGCCGGCGAGCCCGCGGGAAAAATTCTGCGCCGCGGCGGCAGGCCCGACCATCAGCGTGAACACCAGCAGCACGCCGACGATCTGCGCACATTCGGCGGTGGCGACCGCGACGATGGCGAGAAACGCCGCGGCGACGAAGCGCAGCGGCACGCCGCGCGCCTCGGCGAGCTCGCTCTGCAGCGAGGCGAAGACCAGCGGCCGCCCGATGAACGCGAGCGCGACGAGGCTCGCCGCCGCCATCAGCAGCAGGGTCAGCAGCGCCGAAGAGTCGACGCCGAGCACGTTTCCGAACAACAGCGCCGTCGCCTGCGTCGCGGCCGAAGTGTAGAAATGAAGGAACAGCAGGCCGAGCCCGAGCGCCAGCGAAAGCATCATGCCGATCGCGACGTCGCGTTCGGCGAGCTTTTCGCCGAACAGGCCCATGGCTATTCCGGCCACCAGCGTGAAGCCGACGAGTCCGGCGAGCGGCGACAAGCCGAACAGCACCGCGCCCGTCGCGCCGGTGAAGCCGACGTGCGAAAGCGCGTGGCCGGCGAAAGTCTGGCCGCGCAGCACGAGAAAGAACCCGACGGTCCCCGCGAGAACCGCTGCGACGCCGGCGGCGGCGAAAGCGGTGCGCATGAAGTCGTAGTCAAACATCGCGGCGCCCCCTCGTCGGGTTTGCGCTGCGCGCGTCCCCCTCCCGCGAGCGGGAGAAGGGATTCGCCCCCTCTCCCGCGTGCAGGACAGAAAGGGGTGAGGGCGGGTCGCGTCCCAATCGCCGAGCGTCAGCCATCCTGCGCATGTCCATGCCCATGCCCATGCCCATGCTCGTGCCGGTGGGCTTCGCGCTCGACGTCGACATCGCCGGCCATGACGAAAAAGCGTTCCTTGACGCGCACGACCTCGATCTCGGCGCCGTAAAGGCGCGAAAGCACCGGGCCGGTGACGACCTCGTCGACGGGTCCGATCACCGCCGCGCCGCCGCCGAGGTAGAGCACGCGGTCGATCGCGTTGACCAGCGGGTTGAGTTCGTGGGCGCTGAAGAGAATCGCGATGTTCAATTCGTCGCGCAACCGCCGCGCGATGTCGACGACGCCCTTCTGGTAGGCGGGATCGAGCGAGATCAGCGGTTCGTCGAGCAGCAGCAGACGCGGCCGGCCGAGCAGCGCCTGGCTCAGCAGCAGGCGCTGGCGCTCGCCCCCGGAGAGCTCGCCGATCGAACGGCGCGCCAGCGCGCGCGCGTCGACGTGATCGAGCGCCCAGTCGATCTCGCGCCGCATCGCCTTGTCGAGGCGGACGAGCCCGAAGCGCGCGCCGATCGCCGCGCTGGCGACGACGTCGTAGCCGGTCAGCCGCTGACCCTGCGCCCGTCCGCGGTTCTGCGGCATGTAGCCGACCGCGGCGTTTCCCCGCGTGGCAGGCCGATCGAGAACGCGGATCGCCCCCGACGCGACCGGCGTCAGGCCGAGCGCGGCGCGCATCAGCGTCGTCTTGCCGGCGCCGTTGGCGCCCAGCATGCCGATGAATTCGCCGTCCTCGATGACGAAGCTGGCGGCCGAGAGAATGTCTCGGCCGCCCAGCCGAATGGTCACGGCGTCGAAGCGCAGGGCGCTCACTTGCCCGCGCCGCCGAGCGCGGCGTCGAGCGCTTCGAGCTGCCCGATCATCCACTTCTGATAGTTCGAACCGGCCGGCTCGGTCTCCGACACGCCGACGACGGGGACGCCGTTCGCCTTGGCCATCTGCACCAGACGCGCCACCGAGGGTTCGCTCGCCTGCGCGTTGTAGAGCATCGCCTTCACCTTGTGGCCCTTGAGGTCGTCCTCGAACGCCGCGACTTCGGAAGCCGTCGGCTCGGCGTTGTTCATCACGGCAAGCGCGAATTTCTCGTCGTGGACCTTGAGGCCGATCAGCCCCGCTTGATAGCCGAACACCGGCTCGGAGGCGATGATCGGTTGCCCGCCATACNNAACGCCGCTTCGCCCTTGTCGTAATCCGCCTTGTGGGCCGGGTCGACCGCTGCGAGATCGGCGACCAGCGCCTTGGCCGCCGCCTTGACGTAATCGGGGTCGTACCAGAGATGCGGATTGTCGCCGGACTTGCGACCGACCAGCTGAGCGACGACGATCTCCTTGCGGCCGGGGGACTTGTGGGCGCCGAGCAGCTTCTCCATCCAGGGATCGTAGTCGACGCCGTTGACGATGACGACCTGCGCGTCGGTGAGCGCCCTGGCGGTGTCGGGGCTCGCTTCGAACAGATGCGGATCGTCGTCGGGGTTGGTCAGAATGCTGGTGACGGCGACATGCTCGCCGCCGATCTGCATCGCCATGTCCCCATAGAAATTTTCGGCGGCCACGACCTTCACCGGGTCGGCGAGCGCCGGCGAGGCCGAAAGGGCGAGGACGGCGAAGGCGCCGACGGCGAACAGGTTGCACGACATTGCGGTCTCCTGGATCGATCGGCCCCGCTTGGAGGGCGGCGGCGAATTTGTTATGTTATAACATCTCATGACGCAAGCCCCCACCCGCGACGGATGCACAGGGGCGTGGTAGGCTC
>PLRT01000164.1:4827-11539 GCA_003164915.1 Hyphomicrobiales bacterium
CACAGCCGCGCGCCGCTCGGCGCCTATGCGATCCTCGACGCGCTGGCGCGCCAGGAGGGCAAGCCGGTCGCGCCGCCGACCGTCTATCGCGCGCTCGACTTCTTTCTCGACCACGGCTTCCTTCACAAGATCGAGAGCCGCAACGCCTATGCGCCGTGCGAACACGTCGGCCACGATCACCAGGGCGTCTTGCTGCTGTGCGAGAAATGCGGCCGCAGTGACGAGATCGAGGACGACGAAGTCGCGCTTCTGCTGCGCAAAGCGGCCGAGCGCGCCGGTTTCGCGCCCCATCGCCAGATGGTCGAGATGCAGGGTCTCTGCCGGGCCTGCGGCAAGGCGGCGTAGCGCCGTTCAGGCGTCGCCGCGGATGCGCGTCGACAGCAGTTCGCCGCGGCTCGCCAGCACCGGATAGGCGGCCGCTGCGACAATATGAGTGTTGACCGCCTTGAGATCGCGCAGCGCGTCGAGATGCAGCGCGCTGGTCTCGGCCGAATCGACCCGCCCCGAACGCAGCCGCTCGAAATGCGCGTCGGTCGCGTCGACTTCCAACGCGCGGAACGCCTCCTTCTCCGCCGCGAGTTGACGCGCCGCGCGCTCGTCGCCGGTCATGAACAGCGATGCGGCCGTGCGCACGTTGGCGATCAGCCGATCGACGATGCGCAGGATTTCGTCCCGCCCGGACTCGGAAAACACGACCCCGCGTTTCGCCATCTTGGTCGCCATCGCCAGCAACCCGCGATCGACGATGTCGCCGGCCTGCTCGAGGTTGGTCGAGAAAGTGAGGATGTCACGCAGGCGGCGATGGTCGGCGGCGCTCAGCGCCTCGGGGTCGAGGCCGGTGAGATAGGCCTTGATCGCGGCGTTGAGCTTGTCGAGCACGTCGTCGAGCCGCTTCGTCTCGCCGATCTGGCGTCGATCCGGGTTGGCGAGCGCGTCGCGCATGCCGTCGAGCATAGCCTCCAGCGCGTCGGCGAGCCGCAGCGCCTCGCGCGCCGCGCCGCCGAGCGCGATCGCCGGCGCCTCGGCTGCGGCGGGATCAAGATAGAGCGGCCGCGAAGGATCGGCTGGATCGACGCGCGCCGGAAGCATGCGCTTGAGCAACGCGGCGAACGGCGTCAGCAGCGGCATGAAGACGAGCGCCAGGACGACATTGAACGCCGTGTGGAAGTCGGCAACGAGGCGAGCGTTGTCGGACTCGACAGTGACGAGGAAGCGCGAGATCGTCGACAGGAATGCGAGTGCGACCGCGACGCCGACGGCGCGGTTGATGAGGTTGCCAAGGGCAACACGCCGCGCAGCCGGATCGGCGTCGGAAACGCCTTCGAACCAGGGATTGAGCGCCGCGCCGAGATTGGCCCCGAGCGCCATGGCGAGCGCGGCGAGCGGCGGCGCGGTCCCCTTGGCCGCGAGCGACATGATCACCAGCACCACCGCCGCACTCGAATGCGTCGCCCAGGTCAGGCCGGCGGCGACGATGACGTCGAGAACGGGCTCGGTGGCGATCGCGCCGAGCAGCAGCCTGAGGCTCGGCACGTCCTCATAGGGCGTCAGCAGGCCGAGAAGCTGGTGTAGCGCCATCAGCATCAGTCCGAGGCCGATCGCCGCCCGGCCGAGGTCGCGCGGCGCCGCCGCGGCGCGGCGGAAGAGAATCACGCCAACGAGAATCAGCGCCGGCGCGATTTCCGCGACGTCGAACGACAGAGCCTGAACGATCAGCGTGGTGCCGACATTGGCGCCGAGCATCACCGCCAGCGCCGCGGTGAGATCGACAAAGCCGCCCGCGGCGAAGCTCGCGACCATCAGGCCGGTCGCGGTGCTGCTCTGAAGCACCGCGGTCACGCCGAGGCCGGCGGCGAAGGCCGCGAGGCGATTGCGCAGTGCGCCGCCCAGCGCGCTTCGCAGCTTGGCGCCGAAGGCGCGCTGCACGCCGGTGCGCGCCATATGGACGCCCCACAGCAGCAGCGCGACACTGCCGGCGAGATTGAGAATCGTGAGCGAGAGGTCCATCGCGGGCGCCTCCGATGATCGTTGAACACGCTGACCACCGGCCGCGCGCCGAAGCGCCGACCGCGACAGGCGCCATGATCAGGCAATGCAGGCGAACCCGCAAGCGCGGGTCCGCTCGGCTAGCGCGCCGCCTTCAGCCGCGCCGGCAGGTCGCGGATGATCGCGCTCATGCCGGGCTCGTCGACCAGGTCGGCCGCTTCGTCGGGGTCGAACCAGGCGATCTGCCGCTGGCCGCGCTCCTTCCAGTCGGTGAGCTGACGCTCGACCTCGAGCAGGAACACTTTGACCCGGCAGAGCTCGAAATGGTCGCTGAGCCGCTTCCAGTATTCGTAGAAGCCGATCGGCTTCTTGCGGATCTTGCCGACGACGCCCGCTTCCTGCATCGCCTCGATCTGCGCCGCGTCGTGGTCCTGGCGACCCTTCATGCGCCAGCCTTTCGGCGCCACGTAGCGCTTGGTGCCGCGCGACGTCACCAGCATCACCCGCAGCCCTTCGATTGGATCCCGACGGATGGCGAGCGCCGCCACTTGCTTGCGAGGTTTGAACTTCGGCTTGGTCATGGCGCGCCTTATGACAAGATGACGCGTCCGCCTCAACCCCCGCTTTTGCCGCCGTAGGTGAATTTCAACCCGACCGGCATGCCCATCGGCGGAGTCGGATAAGGCGCAGCCTCGCGCACCGCCTCGAGCGCCGCGGCGTCGAGCGGGTTCAGGCCGCTCGGCTGCGTGACGCTGCGCTCGACCACTTGGCCATGGCCGTCGACGACGAATGAGATCGCGCCGACGACCTTTTCGGCCTCCGCCCGCAGCGCGTCGGTCATGCGCAGATGCTTCATGATCAGGCCGTAGATGACGGTGAGATAGGTCGTTTGGGCGGCGCCGCCGCCGATCGGGCTCGCCGCCGCGTCGCCGAAGGCGACGTCGGGAATCGGCTTGAAGGTCGAGTATTGCTTGTCTTTGGACCAGGTCGGCATCGGCTGACCCGTCAGAAGCGCGACCTTCGGCGGCGAATCGGGCTCTTTGACCGTCGCCGGCGGCGCGGCGGCGGCCGCGAGCGCATCGTCGCTGGGCTTCAGCGGCTCGCTGTCGGGCTTGGCGTCGGCCGTTTGGTCGGGGGTCGGCTCGGCGGACTTGGCTTCGTCGCTCGACGGCTGCTTTTGGCCGGTTTGCGGCTGGTCGGGCGGCGCCGTCTCGGCGTTCTTCTTCGCGTCGACCCCTTCGTGCGGCTCCGCCTTGTCGTCGGTTGCGGCCTTCGGCGCGTCATGGGCCGGCTGGAGGTCGACCGGCGGTTTCGGCGGCGCCTCGGGCGAAGCCGACGGCTGCGGCGTCGGCTGCGGAGGTTCGACGACGATCTCGATCGGAATCGCTTCGCTCGGCGGCGGCGTGATCGGCGTCCGATCGAACTGCAGCCACAACGGCGCGAGAATCGCCACATGCAGGACGAACGCCGCGGCCAGCGCGACCCAGCGGTTGAAGCCAGTGAACGACGACGGCGCGCGCCCGCGACCGAGGCGTTCGGCCGGTTCGGCGGAAAGTCCCGCCGCAACGGGCGCCGTCGCTGCGCCGCTCGGTTCCGTCGCGACCGCCGTCATCCGTTCCTTCGCTGTCGCGTCAATCGAGATCATCATATTGGCGAGGGTGCGGCGCTCACAAGCGCCTCAGCCGCAGGCGACGCCACGTCAACGCGCGCCGCGCCGCTCGCGCCAGGCGAGAAAGACGCCGCAGGCGATGACGATTCCGGCGCCCAACAGCGTCGCTCCGGGCGGCGTGTCGCCAAACACCAGCCAGCCGATGATGATCATCCACAGCAACTGGGTATAGCCGAACGGCGCCATCGCCGAGGCGGGCGCCCGCTGGTGGGCGAGAATCATCAGCCAGTGCCCGAACGCCCCGCTTGCGCCCATCAGCAGCATCACCGCCCAGACCCGCGGGCTCTGCGGCGTCACCCAGAACCAAGGCAGCAGCGGCGTCGTCGCGATCACGCCGGCCAGCGGCGTCCAGACGAGCGTCGTCTCGGCCGAATCGTGGCCAGCCAGCCGGCGGGTCGTCAGGCCGTAGCCGGCGTTGCAGACGACGCCGGCGATCGCGACGAAGACGATCGGCTGGAAGGCCGAGGTGCCAGGCCGGGTCGCGATGACCACGCCGAAAAAGCCGACCGCGATGGCCGCCATGCGCGCGCCGCCGACCCGTTCGCCGAGCCACGGCCCCGCCATCAACGCGACGAACAGCGGCGTCAAGAAAGAGATCGTCGAGGTCTCGGCGAGCTGCAGTTTGTTCAGCGCCAGGAAATTGGCGTAGGTCGAGCCGAGCAGCAGCGCCGAGCGGAAAAGCTGCAGCCAGGGACGATTGGCGTGCAGGACCGCCGGACGCGACAGCGGCCGCGCAACCATCAGGCTGAAGAGCGCTGCGCCGACATAGCGCGCCCAGACGATCTCCACCTCCGGAAGCCGCACGCCCAGCCATTTGGCGGAGGAATCGATGCCGGAAAAGCACACCGTCGCCGCGCACATCAGCAGGACGGCGACCATCCGCATGTCGCGCGGCGAGCGGCCAGCCTTCGCCGGCAGCACGGCCGGTCCTGCCGCCGGCGCAACCTGAACACGCTGCAATCTTATGTTCACGCTGCGCGTTTGCGGCGCGCCGCGCCGTCTGCGACGCCGCCGCGCGGCCCCCCGGTTCGAGTCATCGTCGCCCTGGCATAGACGCGCGCGGCCCGGCGCGCAAATCCGCGTGGCCGCAATTGACAGGCGCCCCGGCCTCACCTCTAACTTCACCGACGGACGCGGTTGACGCCGCGCCGCAGGGATTTCCGGTGGCGAAAGCGGGAGAGCGAAAGGCGAAGGGACGTCGCGCGCGGCCGGCGTGGTCGTTGTCGCGTCTGATGACCCTGCTCGCGGCGATCGCCGTTGTCGCCCAGCTCGTCGCCCTGCCCTACCACCATCCGCTGGAAGCCCGAGATCTTTCCGTCGTCGCCGCCGAACTCAAGGCGACTTTCGGCCCCGCCGCCGTCCTCTGCACGCAAGGCGACGACGGTTCGTCGCCGGCGACGCGCGACCGCCAGCCGGGTGGCTGCGACGCCGGCTGCCCGCTCTGCCAGTTCGCTTCGCAGGCGGTTCTGCTCGAAGCGCCGCCGCCGACCCTGCCCGAGCGTCTGGCGATCGTCGACGGAGCGCCGCCGACCCACCCCGATTTTCTGCGTCCGCGGCTCGGCGCGATCCGCTTCGCCCAGCCCAGAGCCCCGCCTTTCTTCGCCTGACGTGAAATCCGCTCGCGCGCCGTCACCAGCGGCGCGCGAACCCATCTCTCACGACTTCAAGGCGAATCTTCATGCTTTCCTCGACCTGGCGAAGCGNNCGCGCGCGCCGCAATCGGCGTTGCGGCGGCCCTCTGGCTATCTCCTGCGTTCGCGCACGCCGTGTGCGGCGACCGCATCTTTCCCGCCACCCTCGGCATCGACGACCCCGGCGTCGGCGATGAACTCGCGCTGCCGACGCTGACCTATCTGCCGCAGAATTCCGACGGAGCGCAGGAGTTCGACGCGAGCTTCAGCTACACCAAGACCATCTTCCCCGGCTTCGGACTGTCGGTCTCGGACGGCCCCACCTGGCTCAGGCCCGGCGGATACGGCTGGGGCGACGTCGACACCGAGGCCAAATACAATTTCCTCTGCGTTCCCGGATGGGAGTTCATGGCGTCAGCGGGTCTCGACGTGACTTGGGCCCATACCGGCACGCCGAACATGACCAATCCCTTCAACACCTACACGCCGGTTCTCGACGTGGGCCTCGGGTTCGGCAGCCTGCCCAAGAGCCTGAACATCCTGCGCCCGCTCGCCGTGACGGCCGAGCTCAGCGAGACCATACCCGGCGAATCCTGGACCGAGGGCAATCAGAACCCGACGACCCTCAACTGGGGTTTCACCGTCCAATACAGCCTGCCCTACTACAATTCGCACGTCGCCGAGATCGACAACGACTTCTTCAGGCATCTGATCCCCGTCACCGAATTCACCTTCTCGAAGCCGATCTCGAACTTCGCGCCAGGAACCAACCAGACGACCGGCACAATTCAGCCGGGCGCCATCTATATGGCCGACACGTGGCAATTCGCGCTCGAAGCGATCGTTCCGATGAACAGCGCGAGCGGCCGCGGGGTCGGCGCGGTGGGAGAGTTGCACTTCTTCTTCGACGACATCTTTCCCGATTCGCTCGGCAAACCGATCTTCAATTGGGGGCATCCATGAACCGTCGCTCGATCGTCAGAATCGCCGCCGCGCTCGCCTTCGTCTTCGCCGCCCCCGCGGCGTTCGCGCACGCTCAACTCGAGAAGGCCACGCCCGCTGTCGGCGGCGCGGTCACGTCGCCCGCCGAGATTCGGCTGAAGTTCAGCGAGGGCGTCGAACCGCATTTTTCAGGCGTCGCGTTGACCGCGGAGGGTGGCGCGGCCGTCCCGCTCGGCAAGCCTAGCGTCGATCCCGCCGACAAAAGCGTGCTGATCGTCAAGGTCGGCAAGACGCTGCCGCCTGGCGTCTACACCGTGACGTGGCGCGCCGTGTCGGTCGACACCCACCACACCCAAGGCGACTTCCAGTTCACCGTGACGCCGTGAGCGAGGCGCCGCCAATCGGCAACAAAGAAAGGATGCAACCATGACTCGATTTCACGCCATCGCCGCGGCGCTCGCGCTCGCGCTGTCGCTCGTCGCCG
>PLRT01000025.1 GCA_003164915.1 Hyphomicrobiales bacterium
TATGTGGCGTTTCCGCTGAGCCGTGAATCGGCGCGCCTCGTAAATCCGAACTGGAACGACGACGACGCGCGTGCGGTCGAGTGGCTACTCGGCGTGGATTCGGTCGTCATTTGGACAACTACTCCTTGGACGATTCCTGGAAATCGGGCGATTGCGTTTTCTGAGCGTATTTCTTACGGGCTTTATCGAGTAATCGAGGCACCGGACGGGAACTGGGCTAAGCCGGGAAACCGCTATCTCCTCGCTAAGAACTTAGCTGGTGAGGTTTTTGCGGCCGCACGAGTCACGCGCTTCGAGCTAATCGAGGATGTCCCCGCTGAAGTCTTGAGAAACCTTAGCTGTGTGCATCCGCTCTGGGGCTATCCAAATCGCGACGTAGGTCCGGGTGCATTTCGGGGTCCCGATTACACCTTCTCCGTCCCCCTGCTCGCCGGCGATCACGTCACCGACGACGCTGGCACCGGCTTCGTCCACACCGCGCCCGGCCACGGTCGCGAGGACTTCGAGCTGTGGATGGCGAGCGGGCGGCTGCTTGCCGAGCGTCACATCGATTCGCGTATCCCCTACACGGTCGATGAGAACGGCGCCTTCACCGACGAGGCGCCGGGCTTCACCGGCAAACGCGTGCTCACCGACAAGGGCGAGCCAGGCGACGCCAACAAGGCCGTCATCGACGCGCTGATCGCGGCGGGCGCGCTGATCGCGCGCGGCAGGCTCAAGCACCAGTACCCGCATTCGTGGCGGTCGAAGAAGCCGATCATCTTCCGCAACACGCCGCAATGGTTCATCGCCATGGACAAGCCGATCGCCGGCGCTGTAGACGCGGTCGCCGACCGCGTCAGGCGCGAAGCGCCGTCTTTGCCGGAACCAGACGCGGTCGCCGACCGCGTCTACAATCCAACGCTGCGCGAGACGGCGCTTGCCGCCATCGGCGAGACGCGCTGGGCGCCCCCCTCGGGCGAGAACCGCATCCGCGGCATGGTGTCGGCCAAGCCCGACTGGGTGATGAGCCGCCAGCGCGCCTGGGGCGTGCCGATCGCCGTGTTCGTGAAAAAGGGCGGCCACGAAATCCTGATCGACGAAAGCGTCAACGCGCGCATCGCCGCGGCGTTCGAGAAGGAAGGCGCCGACGCCTGGTACGAGGAGGGCGCGGCGCGGCGCTTCCTCGCGCCCGACTACGATCCGGCCGACTATGAGAAGATCGACGACATTCTCGACGTCTGGTTCGATTCCGGCTCGACCCACGCCTACGTGCTCGACGACGCGAAACACTTCCCCGGCCTGGCCGGCATCGTGCGCAAGCGCGACGGCGGCCAAGACGAGGTGATGTATCTCGAAGGCTCCGATCAGCACCGCGGCTGGTTCCAGTCGTCGCTNNAAGATGTCGAAGTCGCTCGGCAACCAGACCTTTCCGCAGGACGTGATCAAGGCCTCAGGCGCCGACATCCTGCGGCTGTGGGCGGCGAGCGTCGATTATTCCGACGACCAGCGCATCGGCTCGGAGATCCTCAAGAGCGTTTCCGACAACTACCGCAAGCTGCGCAATTCGCTGCGCTGGATGCTCGGCACGCTCGCCCACCGGCCGCTCGCGCCGCTCGGCGACGCCCTGCCGAAAGCGCCGCTCGAGCGGCTGATGCTGCACCGCCTCGCCCAGCTCGATCCGATCGTCCGCAAGGCTTATTCCGAATTCGACTACGCCAAGGTCGTCGCGGCGCTGTCGAGCTTCATGAACGTCGACCTGTCGGCCTTCTATTTCGACATCCGCAAGGACGCGCTCTATTGCGAAGCGCCATCGAGTCTCTTGCGCCGCGAGGCGCTCGACACCGTCGAGCGCATCTTCCGCTTCGTCACGGTGTGGCTCGCGCCGATCCTCGTCTTCACCTGCGAGGAGGCGTGGGCGTCGCGCGATCCGTCGGCCGGTTCGGTCCATCTCGAGCAGTTCCCCACCGCGCCGGCGACGTGGCGCGACGACGCCCTCGCCACGCGCTGGGAGGCGATTCGCCGCGCCCGTTCGGTCGTCACCGGCGCGCTGGAGAAGGCGCGTGAAGCCAAGGCGATCGGCTCGTCGCTGGAGGCGCGTCCGCGCGTCTACGTCGACGATTCCGAGCTGAAGACGTCGCTCGACGAGGTCGATTTCGCCGAAGTGTGCATCACCTCCGGCCTTGCTCTCGCATCGGGCGAAGGCGCGCCGGCCGACGCCTTCCGTCTGGCGGAGGTCTCTGGCGTCGCGGTCGTCGTCGAGCGCGCGGCGGGGGTCAAATGCGCGCGCTCGTGGCGCTATTTCGACCCGGCGACCGCCGACCCCGACTATCCCGGCGTCACCCCGCGCGACGCGGCGGCGCTCCGGGAGCTCGGCGTCAAGCGGCGGGCGTGATGCGCGCCCGCACGCTCGGCGCTCTGGCGGTCGTCGCCGTCGTCGCGCTCGACCGCGCAGCGAAGGCGCTGGTGCTCGCCGATTTCGACGCGACCGCCGCCGCGCCCCGGCCCCTGACGCCCTTCCTCAATCTCGCCTTGCACTGGAACCGCGGCATCTCCTTCAGCCTGTTCGTCCAGGATTCGGCGGTCGGGCGCTGGCTGCTGCTGGCGCTGACGCTGGTCATCACCGCGCTGATCGCGGTCTGGCTGTGGCGCGCGCGCGCGCTGCTGGTCGGCCTCGGCCTCGGCCTGATCGTCGGCGGCGCGATCGGCAACGGCTACGACCGGCTGGTCTATGGCGCGGTCGTCGACTTCCTCGACCTCCATGCTTTGGGCCGCCATTTCTTCGTCTTCAACCTGGCCGACGCGGCGATCAACGTCGGCGTCGCGCTGCTGATCGTCGACGGTGTGTTTTTCGCCGCGCGGCGCGAGCGTGCGGCAGGATCATGACCGGCGGCGAAGAGTCCCATTTTTCGGTTTTTCGTGGTAGAGACGCGGTTCGGCCGGACGGCCGCCGCCGCCGGTCATCGAATCGCCGGATTGTCGCGGAAACGAATGGCCGGGCGGGCGCGTTGCGGAACGTCCGGGGCGATTGAAGACAGAGGGGTTTCGGCCATGACGAGGATGAGGCTTGGAGGCGGCCGCTGCGGCGGCTTGGCGCTTGCGGCCGCTGGCGCGTTGTGGCTCGCCGGCGTCGGCCAGCCGGCGCTGGCGGGCGACGACGGCGCGGCGCCGTTGTGGGTCGGCATCAGTTCGGTGTTCGGCTTCGGCGGCGGCGACGACCAGCCAGACATCGACTATCGCGATCACGCCAAGCTGGTCGTTCCGCCCAAGCTGGATCTGCCGCAGCCTGCTCCTCCGGCGTTCGCCAGCGTTTCCGATTGGCCGCGCGATCCCGACGTCGAGCGATGGAAGAAAGAGCAGGCCGAAAAGAAGCAGAACAAGACCTTCATTCCCGAGCGCGACAGCCACACGCCGCTCGATCCGAAGACGGTCGTGACGACCAGCTTCACTTCGGGCATGGGTCCGGGCGGACACAAGTGCGCGGCCGGACCCGGCGAATCCTGCGACACGCCGCCGTCGCCGACGCTCAACTGGAATCCGCTGACCTGGGTCGGCATCCAGAAGAAGCCGGTGACCGTGCTCGGCCCCGAGCCGGAGCGCACGTCGCTGACCGACCCGCCGACCGGCTACCGCGAACCCGTCGAGGGCCCCGGGGTCAAGGTCGACAACAACTGAAAGGGCCCGACAGGGCCGTCGCTTCGCGCGCAAGCGGCCGGGCGCAGCGATCCCGATGACCGACACTCCCGCTTCCAACGCCGCCCAGGTCGCCTCCGCGGCCTACCGCTTGGCTTCGCTCGATCAGGAGTTCCTGCTCGGCGATTCGACCCGCGGCGTGCGCTTCCAGCTTGAATATCAGAAGGTGCAAGAAGCGCTCACCGCCTTCGGCGTCGTCTCGACGCTGGTGGTGTTCGGCTCGGCGCGCGTGCGCGAGAACGGTCCCGGCCGCCAGGGGTTCTGGTACGCCGAGGCGCGCGCCTTCGGCCGCATCGCCTCGCTCGAGGGCGGCGCGGCGGGCGGCGGCTCGCCCTACGCCAACGTGGTCGCGACCGGCGGCGGACCGGGGACGATGGAGGCCGCCAACCGCGGCGCGCACGAAGCGGGCGCGCCGACCATCGGCTTCAACATCACGCTGCCGCGCGAACAGCAACCCAATCCCTACACCACGCCGGCGTTGACCTTCCGCTTTCACTATTTCGCGATGCGTAAGATGCATTTTGCGATGCACGCCAAGGCGCTAGTGGTGTTCCCGGGGGGCTTCGGCACTTTCGACGAGTTGTTCGAGATCCTGACATTGGCGCAGACCGGCAAGACCCCGCGCATTCCCATCGTCCTGGTGGACCAGGATTATTGGCGTAAGGCGATCGATTTGCGGACGCTGCGGGACAACGGCATGGTCAGCGCCGAGGATCTCGCCCTGCTCGAATTCGCCGTCGACGGCGCCGACGCCTGGTCGATCCTCAGGCGGTCGGGGATCGGCCCCGCCCAGGTCGCCAACAACTTACCTCTTGGCGGGGCGTGAAAAAGGCGCTACAAGTCTTGGAGTTTCGTCGCTGGGCTTTGAGTCTCGGCGACGCGCGGTTTCCCGGAACGAGCCGTACTGCGGACGCAACCTGAGGGGGTTCGCGACCGGCGTCGGGCTGTGAAGCCAAACCGCCTAATTCTCGCTTTCCGTCCGTGTGGGTCGATCGTGTGGTGATCGACGCGCAAGGCGCGGCGGGAAAGGCAGGCCGTTCCTGTGAGAACGCGATCCGCCGATGCTTGAAAGGGCCGTCTTCTTCTTCGCCGCGCCGCGCGGAATTTCCGCCCGGCGACGCGAAGACTCGGCCGACCGCCGCGCAAACCGAGATCATTCAAGGAAGGTTCTATGAGACCTGGTCAGAACAAGCGGATGCGCGGCAACCGTCCCTCCAACAACCGCCGGGGCCCCAATCCGCTGACCCGTTCGTATGAATCGAACGGGCCCGATGTGAAGATCCGCGGCAACGCCCATCACATCGCGGAAAAGTACCTCCAGCTCGCGCGCGACGCCCATACCGGCGGCGATCCGGTCGCGGCGGAGAACTATTTGCAGCACGCCGAGCACTATTTCCGGCTTATCGCCACCGCCCAGGCCGCCCAGGCGCACGCCCAGAGCGGCCGCCCGCCGGGCGAAGGCGAGGCGATCGAGCTCGAGGACGACGAGGATTTCGGCGGCGTTTCCGACCGCTTCGCTTCGCCCCCCGAGCGCAATCCCCCGCCGTACGCCCCCCAGCCCTATCCCCAAGGCCAGCCGACCTCTCCGCAGGGCCAGGCCAACCCTCCGGGGGCCGGTCCGCAGCCCTTCGCCGAGGGCGAGCCGCGCCCGCCGCAGCAGGGCGGCGGCTTCCAGCCGCGCCAGGATCGGCCGATGCGTCCGCAGCAGCAGCAGGATCGCGGGCCGCGCCCCGACCGACCGTTCAACGACCGCCAGGACCGCGGCGAGTTCCGCGACCGCCAGGGCCGCGATTTCCGTCAGCGCGAATTCCGCCCCTACCGCGACCCCAATGCGCCGCGCGACAATCCGCCCGCCAACGGCGACGGCGCCGCGGCGCTGCCCTCGTTCATCACCGCCGCGCCGCGCATCCCCGGCCCGATGGACGCCGAGGCGCCCGCAGCGCCGGACAATCCCGCCGAAACCAATGGGATGGCGGAAGCTTCGGACAATGCGGTCGAGGCGTCGAACGACGGCCGCTTCCCCGGCCGCACGCGTCGCCGCCGGCTGCGCTCGCCTTACGGCTTCCACCCGTCCGCCAATCAGGATGAAGAGGGCGAGGGCCCAGTCCCGCCGGGAGACGCGCCGGTTTCCGACTGACCGGCGCGGGCGCCCTAGCAGACGCCGACGCTCTCGAACTTGGCCTGCACGTACTCGCGGTCGAACGGCTTCATCAGGAAGTCGTCGGCGCCGGCGTGCATCGCGCGGGCGATCTGCGCGACGTCGTATTCGCTGGTGCAAAACACCACCTTCGGCCGCTCGCCGCCCGACATCGCCCGCAGCTCGCGGAGGAATTCGTAACCGTCGAGCACCGGCATGGCGCCGTCGACGAGGATCGCGTCGGGCATGAAGAACGAGCAGGCGGCCAGCGCCTGCCGACCGTCGGCGGCCTCGGAGGTGCTGAGATTCATGCCCTCGAGGATACGGCGGGCGATCTTGCGGATCACCGGCGAATCATCGACCACCAGCACCTGTTTCATGGTCCCGCTTCCTGCGCCTTCGCCCTGAGTCGTCGGGCGATCGGCCACGCGTCGATCTTGGCGCGGCGACGTTAAGAAGGATTGAACCGGATCGGCCGAGACTACGCTTTCACCCCGGTCGGACGCGCCTCCAACGTCACCGATTCCGCCTCGACCGTGATGGCGACCTCCAGGCCGCATTCGCGCGCCACCATGCCGGTGAAATAGGGCTGGATGCTGTGGGCGTCGACCGCGCCGCTTTCCGGCCGCCCGGCGACGAGATCGGCCACGCCGCTGGCGAGCTTCGGATTGGCGCCCCTGGCCTGCACCTTCATCCCCAGCGAATCGTCCTGGCCGCTGAGGTCGACGAAAATCACGCCGCCGCGCGGGATGGTCGTGGCGGCGATCAGGCAGAGGTTGAGCAGCAGCTTGACCTTGTTCTTGGGCGCGAACTGGCGCGGCGGATTCCAGGCCAGCGTCACCTTGTCGCCGCCGATCAGGCCGCGCGTCACCGCCTCGGCGTCGCCGGTGTCGATCGACGCCCCCAGCGAGCCGGCCGCGCCGAAGGCGAGCCGGCAGAACTGCAAGCGCGCCGAGGCCGAGGCGGCGCTCTTCTTGATCAGGTCGATCGCGAACTGCCGCATTTCCGGGTCCTTTTCGTCCTCGAGCACCTCGAGGCCGTTGACGATCGCGCCGACCGGGGAAATCACGTCGTGGCAGACGCGCGAGCAGAGCAGCGCGGCGAGGTCCATCGGGGCGAGGGCGACCATTGTCATCGGGCTTTTCCTGTGGCTGTTAGCCGCCGGCGGCGCGGACGGAGCGCTTCGAGCTGCGGCGCGATCGTATTTGATTCGCCCCCGCGCCGCGACAGGACGATGACCGGAAACGAAGAATGGAGCGCGAATTGACGGACGCGACGGCGACAGAGCGGCTTGATCTTGCGCGCGCCGGCCGCGACGAGGCGGCGCGGCTGATCGCACGCGTCGCGCTCGCCGCCGGCCCGGCGGTGATGGACGAATATTCCGCCGGCGGACCGGCGCGCGCCAAGCGCGACGGCAGCCCGGTCACCGCCGCCGACGAGCGCGCCGAGGCGATCATCCGTGACCGGCTCACGGCCTGGGCGACGCCGATCCCGGTCGTCGCCGAGGAAGCGACCGCCGCCGGCGTTCCGATCGAGGTCGCCGAGCGGTTCGTCCTGGTCGATCCGCTCGACGGCACCCGCGAGTTCATCGCCCGCAACGGCGAGTTCACGATCAACGTCGCGCTGATCGAGCGCGGCCTGCCGATCTCCGGCGCGGTCTACGCCCCGGCGCTCGAGCGGCTGTGGTTTGCGGGGTCGCGCGCCTTCGCCTGCGCCGCGCCGGTCGGCGCCGATTTGCCGCCGCCCGAGACGTGGCGGCCGCTGAAGACGCGCGCCGCGCCGCCGGCGCTGATCGCGCTCGCCAGCCGCTCCCATTGCGACGCGGCGACGGAAGCCTTTCTCGCCGGCNNTGCCGATCGCCGATCGCCGCTCGGCCGGGTCGTCGCTGAAATTCTGCGTCATCGCCGAGGGCGATGGCGACGTCTATCCGCGCTTCGGGCCGACGATGGAATGGGACACCGCCGCCGGCGACGCCGTGCTGCGCGCCGCGGGGGGCGTGACGCTGTCGGTGGAGGGCGGCCCGCTGCTTTACGGAAAGATCGCGGCCGGGCTACGCAACGGCGGCTTCGTCGCCTGGGGCGATCCGCGCGCCGCAGCGCAGTCGACTCATCGTTAATGAACCGTCAATCGCGCGCGAGCGATAGTCTCGGTGGGCGAATCGCCATGAGGGCGACACGATTTGTCGGGATGCCTCAGCCGATGCGGTCCGCGCGGCGGATGGACTTGGAGGACCGAGGTTATGTCGACGATTACGCGGCGCGACTGGCTCGGCGGCGCTCTCGCCATCGGGGCCTTCGCCTTCACCCGGCCGGCGCTGGCCGACGCGCCAGCCAATTATTCGCTCGACGAAGTCATTGACAACGGACACCATTTCTTCGGCGCGGTGTCGCGCGGCCTCGCCGAGGTCGTGCAGGAGGCCGGCCGCCGCTGGGGTCTGCCCAACGCCTATATCCTCGGCCAGGAGGCCTCGGGAGCGTTCGTCGGCGGGCTGCGCTACGGCGAGGGCAAGATGTACACCCGCAACGCCGGCGACCAGAAGATCTACTGGCAAGGGCCCTCGGTCGGCTTCGACGCCGGGGCCGACGGCGACCGGACGATGATGCTGGTCTACAATCTGCCGGCGGTCGAGGCGATCTTCAGCCGTTTCGGCGGCATCGACGGCTCGGCCTATTTCGTCGGCGGTTTCGGCTTCACCGCGCTCGGCGCGGACAACGTCGTCGTCGTGCCGATCCGCTCCGGCGTCGGCGCCCGGCTCGGGCTCAACCTCAGCTACCTCAAATTCACCCCCCACGCGACCTGGAACCCCTTCTAGAAATCCGCCGTCCCCGCTGCGCCCGCCCTCTTTGCTTGACCGGGGCCGCCGTGCGATATTGATCGCCGGTTGGCCGGGCGAAGAGACGAAATTGATCGAGCAGGCGATTTTTGCCGCCGTCGGTTTCCTGACCGCGACGCTGCTGGCGTTGGCCGCGGCGCCTGCGGTTGCGGGTCGCGCCCGCCGGCTCGCCGAAGCGCGCGCGCGGCTGCTCGCGCCGTTGAGCGAAGCGCAGGCGATCGCCGATCGCGACGCGCTGCGCGCTCAGCACGCGCTCGAGACCGTCCGGCTCGAGCGCCGGCTGCGCGCGGCCGAAGAGGGGGCCGCGGCGCGCAAGATCGAGGTCGGCCGGCTGGCGACCAAGCTCCTCGCAATCGAGGAAGCGACCGCGACCGGCGTCTCCGATCTCGAGTCGGCGCGGCGCGACGCCAACGAATTGCGCGGCGCGCTCGGCGCGGCGCAGATCGCGCTCGCCGATCTCGATCGCCAGCGCCATCGCGTCGAGCGGAGGCTCGACGAAAGCGAGACGCTGGTCGAAGAACGGCGCGCCGAGATCGCCGCGCTGCAGACCCAAATCGCCGCGCTCGAGATCCATGTCGCCGACATCGAAACCTCTGCCGCGGTCGTCGCCGAGCGCGCCGCGAACGAGCGCGAACGGTTGAAGACGGCGCTCGCCGACGCCGAAGAACGGCTGAAGCGCAGCGAAGCGGCTCGCGAGGAGGCGGTGCTCGAGACCCGTCGTCAGCTCACCCGCTTCGCCGAACGCGACGGCGCGCTGGCGAACGCCGCATCGGCGGCGCGCGCCGGCGGCGACAGGGCGCTCCGCGCTGCGATCGCTCGCCTCGGCCGCGACGTCGCGCGCGTTGAAGAGCGTCGGCGCATCGCCCAGGCCGACCCGATCAATCTCGCCGGGCCGTTGCATCCGGCGCCCGCCGGCAAGATCCGGCAAAGCGAGCCGGCGGCGCGCGAGCGCTAAAGTCCGCTTTTCAGCGACTGGCGAATGTGCATAAGTCTTCGCCGCACGCGGGCGAGGGAAAACCATGGCCGAACCCCTGGAAGACGCCGTCGAAGCGGAGGACAAGAAGGTCGCGCTGCTGATCGCGATCCTCGCTTTGTTCCTCGCGCTGGCCGAAGCGGGGGCGAAGAACGCCGAGCACCACGCCACCGACCTCAACATCGAGTCGTCGGACCTCTACAATTTCTACCAGGCGAAGAAAGTGCGCTCCTCGATCGACGAGACCGCGGCGCAAACGCTGGAAGCCGAGCGCGGCGTCTCGAGCGATCCGCAGGTTCAGGCGGCGTTCGACAAGCAGATCGCCGCGTGGAAGGCGGCGATGGCGAACTTCGAGCGGGACCCGAAGAACCCCGAGGACAGCCTCGCCGCGATCCAGGAACGCGCCAAGCAGGCCAACGAAGGACGAGAACTCTACAACCGCAAGCTCGAGCACTACGAATATTCGAGCGGCGCGCTGCAGATCGCGGTGGTGCTCGCCTCGGCGGCGATCATCACC
Organism: Hyphomicrobiales bacterium; assembly: GCA_003164915.1. GTDB lineage: Bacteria > Pseudomonadota > Alphaproteobacteria > Rhizobiales > Beijerinckiaceae > Roseiarcus. Next base: position 10,133 of record PLRT01000025.1, read on the forward strand.
GGCGTGGCGGCGCTCGCCTGGATCGCCGGCGCGCTCGGCCTGATCGGCGCGGCGCTGCTCGGCCTCGGGCATCTCGCGCCGACGCTGCTGGCGTTCTTCGGCTGACTTCGGCGCCTGCCGCGGCGAAGCGCGATCCGTCGCGCGCCGAGGTTCAGTCGCAGATCTGGACGCGCGGACGCCGCCAGACGCCGTAATAGTCGTCCCACACCGCCTGGCCGCGCGTCCAATAGCAATGCTCAGGCGGCGGAGGTCCATCGGGGCCAGGGCCGTAGCCGACGTAGCCGGGCGGCGGCGGGCCGGGCGGGCCGTAGGGCGGCGGCGGGGGCGGCGGCGGATACACGGGACGGGGCGCGAGCGCGCCGCCGAGCAGCA